>WFNX01000043.1 GCA_015488375.1 Mariprofundaceae bacterium
CAGTTCGAGCACCCTGATATGCATCAGCCAGAACGGCGGGAAATATTCCAGACGCCTGCGTTCGGACAAAAACCGCATGCGAAACCATGTGCGCACCAGATTGCCCATTACCTTTTCCTGGTTGGTTTCTCACGGGAACCATGCTATCCTGCCCGCATGCATCATTCCTCCAGTTGCCCTGTTGACGGTCTTCTTCACCTGTTGCCGGATCGCTGGAGCTTTCTCATTGTGCGCGACCTGTTTTACGGCATCCGTCGTTTCGACGCATTGCGCACACACCTCGGCATCTCCAGAAAAACGCTGACCATGCGGCTGAAACAGCTTGAACAGGCGCATATTCTGACACGCATCCCCTATCAGCAGCGTCCGCTACGCCATGAATACCGCCTGAGCGGCAAGGGGCAGGCGCTGTTCCCCGTCATCATCGCCATGGCCAACTGGGGCAATCGCTGGCTGGATCATGCGCCATCATTGCAACTGTATCACACGCCATGCCGACAGCCGATCGAAGCGCCGTGGATTTGCCACCACTGCCGTCAACCCATCACCCCCGCACGCATCACCATCAAGGCCGGACCGGGCGCAGAAGCCGAAGAGATTCGCGCCCTGCAACAGGCCAGGCATAAGTCCGGCGCACGCTAGCCCGGAATACAGCCGCGCCCATCAGGCCTTTTGCCGACGCCGCTGCGGGCGCCGCCGCGAGTTGCCACGCCGTCCGCCCTGATGGCGAACAGCGGCATCGCCTTTCTTCATACCTTCCGGAAAAGCATCGGGATCCGTCGGCTCACCGATATCCAGCAAGGCCCGGGTAACCGGCTCCAGCGGAATCGAATGTCCGATATAGGCCTCGATATCCGGCAAACCGAAACAGAATCGCTCGCAGGAAAACGAAACGGCATGCCCGGTAGCCCCCGCCCGGGCCGTACGCCCGATGCGATGGACATAATTCTCGGCATCTTCAGGCAGGTCATAATTGTAAACATGGGTCACATCGTCGATATGCAACCCCCGACTGGCCACATCCGTCGCCACCAGCAGATGCAATGTGCCCTCAGAGAACTCCTTGAGAATGCGCATGCGTTTTTTCTGCTGCACATCGCCTGACAGAATACCGACCGCAAACCCGTAGCGCGCCAATTGCAGCGCGACCTTTTCACCGGTGCGCTTCTCATTGATGAAAATCATCCCCCGCCGCACCTGATCCCGCCGCAGCAGGGAAATCAATAACGGCAACTTCTCATCCATGGCCGTGTGATACATGACCTCACTGACGCCGGACGCCGTCACATCACCGGCTTCCGCCCGCAGCTTGACCGGGTTATTCATATGTTCATAGGCCAGCTCCAGCACCCGATGCGACAATGTGGCGGAAAACATCAGCGATTGCCGCTCATGGTAGGCAGGCAGGCGCCGCATCAGAAAACGCAGGTCCTTGATAAACCCCAGATCAAACATGCGATCCGCCTCATCAATCACCAGCATTTCCGTCAAACGCAACGAATAACAGCGCTTCTTCAGGTAATCGATGAGCCGACCCGGCGTACCGATCAGAATATCCACGCCCTGCTGAAAGGCATTCTGTTGCTTCTCATAATCCACGCCGCCATAGACCGCATGCAGCCGAATATCAGAAAAGCGCGTCAGTCGTTGCGCGTCACGATGAATCTGCACCACCAGTTCACGTGTCGGCGCAATAATAATGGCACGCGGATGATGTGCCTGTCGCCCCTGCCGGGGCGGGCGAGTCAGCAGGTGCTGAATGATCGTAATCAGAAACGTAGCCGTCTTGCCTGTGCCCGTACGGCCCTGTCCGGCAATATCCTTGCCCGCAAGCGCGGCCGGAAGCGCCACCTGCTGTACCGGCGTCAGCTCGGTAAAGCCCATCTCATCAATGGCTTTCAGCAGCGGCTCCGCCAGATTCAGTTCACTAAATAATGTTGTTTGCATGCGCCTATGGTATGAGAATATCGGCAAAAGTGCACCCCTTGCCTTGGCGGCAATCCCATGCGGGCAGGCGCACCGGCCATTGCCATGCCTTAAACGCCTGACTAGCTTGCCGCCTCCGGCAACGAAAACAGCGGGCCCATGGCGCAATTGGTTAGCGCTACCGGCTCATAACCGGTTGGTTCCAGGTTCGAGTCCTGGTGGGCCCACCAATTAAAAAGGCATTGGCATGAGCAATCAGATTCAGACAGCAGAACTTGAGCGACTGATCAAGGCATCCATTCCCGACGCAGAAGTCAGCGTACGTCTGTTTTCAGGTGATGACCATTTTGAAATGGAAGTTGCCTCTGCATCCTTTGCCGGCCTGAGCAAAATCGCCCAGCATAAAAAAGTCTATGCGGCGCTGGGCCACCATATGCGGGAAACCATCCATGCACTGGCGCTCAGGACACGCATAAAAACATAAAACGGAGTTTTCCATGTCCAACGATATCCTGAAGCAGATCGACAAGGCCGTAAAAGAACATGACATCATCCTGTTCATGAAAGGCACCCCTGAATTCCCCCAGTGCGGCTTTTCACAACGGGTCGCCGCCATTCTGGACAGCTTCGGCGTCCGCTATGTTGCCGTTAATGTGCTGCTGGACCCGGCCGTACGCCAGGGCATCAAGGACTACAGCGACTGGCCGACAATCCCCCAGCTTTATATCGGCGGCGAATTTGTCGGCGGTTGTGATATCGTTTCTGAAATGTATGAAAGCGGCGAGCTGAAAACCCTGCTTGAGCCCTACCTTCCGGCAGACGAGGCGTAAATATTACTTGAATTAATGTTCAGAGAAGCCTATAAATATGCATGTAAATGTCTTGCTTTGACTCTTCTCCTCACCCCGCCATGCCGGATGTCTTCCGGAGCCGGGTAGCGCATAACCGGCGCGGAGCGGCAAACCGATGAAAGCGACACTGCAGACTTCCCTCAGCCAGCGTCTGACGCTGACGCCGCAGTTGACGCTCAGCCTCAAAATCCTGGCCATGAACCGGATCGAACTGGATCAGTATCTGGAAGAATGCATCGAGCGGAACCCCATGCTGGAAAGCATTCCGCCCCAAAATGAAAGCGAGCCGGAAACGCCCCGCACCGATATCGCCGATCAGGCCGGCGACAACCGCTGGGAACGCTTTTATCAGCGCGGCAGCGAAGCCTATGACCGCATGGCGCATATTCAGGACCAGCCAACACTGTGCGAGGCACTGCACCTGCAACTGGATCAGCAACCGATGGATGATGATGCGCGCACGCTGGCGCATGCCATTATCGATTCACTGGACGATGACGGCCTGTTCCGCGCCGACACCGCAACATTTGCCGCCGAGCACGGCGTTGACGAAGCCCGGCTGGAGAACGTCATCACCCGGTATATTCACAACCTTGAGCCTGCCGGCATCGGCGCGCGCGACATCACCGAATGCCTGTTACTGCAACTGGACCCGACCATCCCGGTCGATCGGCATGCACGCATGTTATTACTCCACTTCCAGCACCTGCTCGGCGAGGACGAAACCACATTGCTGCAGGCCAGCGGACTGACCGCTGAACAGCTGCATGCAGCCATGGATCGCATGCGCCGGCTGGACCCTTTCCCCGGCCATGACCTGGGTGGACAGGGAAATATTTATATTGAGCCCGAAATCCTGTTTATCCGCAATGCGACCGGCGGCATTGATGTGGAAATTCCACGTTCGGCCTTTCACCGCATTCATCTCAATCAGCGCTGGCAAAACACGCAATGGAGCAGTCATGACAAAAAATTCGTCGACACCGCCATGCAGGAAGCCAACTGGATCATCCATGGCCTGACCCAGCGCCGGGAAACATTGCTGAAACTGGGGCGCTGTCTGGCCAGGCGCCAGAAAAGATTGCTGGAAATCGGCTTTCTCGGCATCAGGCCGCTGACCATGCGCGAAGTCGCCGAGGAAATGGAGATGCATGAATCGACAGTCTCCAGGGTCGTGCACGGAAAATATGCCGCGACGCCGGCAGGCGTCATGCCATTAAAGGCATTTTTTTCCACTGGACTACAGACCCGTAGTGGTGGCACGATTTCATCATTCCGCGTTCGCCAGCGCATCAAGGCGCTGATCGACTCGGAACATGCGGACAAACCGATATCGGATCAGGGCATCGCGGAAAAACTGCAGCATGAAGGCATTGAAATTGCCCGACGCACAGTCGCCAAATATCGCGAACAGCTTGGGCTGCCATCCAGCAGCCAGCGGCGGCGGGCCGCCAAAAACCGTCAAAACCAAATGCGGAGGTAATTATGCAAGTATCCATCACCGGACGTCACGTCGACTTAACGGACCCCCTGAAGAACTATGTTCAGGAAAAGCTGCAGCACCTCAAACATTCGTTTGATCATGTGCTGGATGTCCATGTCGTGCTGTCAGTGGAAAAATTCCGGCAGCGCTGCGAAATCAGCATCCAGACCAATGGCCTGAATATTCATGCCAGTCATGAAACTGAAGACATGTATGCCTCCATCGACGGTGTTATCGACAAGCTGAATCGCCAGCTCAAGCGTTATCGCCAGAAACTGCGCAAACACCATGCCGATCAGGGACAGCGCAATGCCCCCCAGGTTCGCGTATCGCGGCGCACACTGGCCTACTCGGATACCGATGAAGAGCTGCATGAAGATCAGCAACCGGATACCATTGCGCAGACGCAAATGTACGCCAAACCCATGAGCGTGGATGAGGCTATCATGCAACTGGAACTGTCCGGACAGGATGAACTCGTGTTCACCAACCAGGAAAACGAGCAGATTAATGTGCTCTACCGCAGGCCTGATGGTTCATTCAACTGCATTGAACCGGAAGCCGCATCATAACGATAACGACGAGAGGCCCTATGCCATTACTTACAGAAGATCATGTCATCCTGAATGCCACGTCGCTGAACAAAAAGGCTCTGATCACTGATCTGGCACAAACGATCAAATCGATCGATACCGACCTGATTATTGAGGTCGTCATGGCAAGGGAACAACTGGGCAGTACGGGCATCGGCCATGGGGTCGCCATTCCCCATGGCCGTATTCCCGATCTGGTGCACCCGATTGTCGCCGTCGCCAGACATCCGGAAGGCGTTGACTTTGAAGCCATCGATGGCGAACCGGTACATATTGTCGTGCTGCTGCTGGTGCCGGATGATGATAATCGTCAGCATCTGGAACTTCTCGCCCATCTGGCCCGTCTGCTGCAAAAACAGGCATTCCGGGACAATGTAATGCAGGCACAAAGTGCAGCATCGCTGGTTGCCCTGTTCCCCGAAATGACCGCCACCTCATGAGTGCCGCAGCAGGTGTCTCGATACGAAGCCTGCTGAAACACCAGGGCAAGGCCATGGACATGCATCTGCTGGCCGGGGAAAAAGGGCTGGATCGCACCATTGAACGCCCGCGCATCAACAAACCATCGCTGGCCTTTGCCGGCTTTATGGATGATCTCGATGACTGCCATCTGCAGGTCATCGGTCGCACCGAACTGGATTATCTGGCCACACGCCCTCCCGACGAACAGCGCCGGGTTGTGCAGGCGCTGTTTGACAGACGCCTGGCAGGCGTGGTCATTGCCCGCGGCCTGACCCCCCCGGACATCATCATTGAGGCCGCCGAACACACCGATACGCCGCTGTTGTCCACGTCCCTTGAATCACATCTGTTTATCTCGCAGATGATGGTCTTTCTGTCGCGCAGGCTGGCACCGGTTTCATATCAACACGGCGTCTATCTGGATATTTTCGGACTGGGCGTGCTGCTCATCGGGCCGAGCGGTATCGGGAAAAGTGAAATCGGGCTGGAGCTGATCTCACGCGGCCACCGCCTGGTTGCCGACGATATGGTTGAAATGGTCAGACAGGGTGCGGATATCATTGTCGGGCACAGCCCCGCCGCCCTGCGCTATCATATGGAAATTCGCGGTCTTGGTGTATTGAATATCCGCGACATGTTCGGTGCCGCCGCCATTACCGACACCAAACGCCTGCGCCTGGTCATCGATCTGGTGCCCTGGGAACAGGCCAAACAGCGCGAACGCCTGCCACTGGAAGATGAGCATATCGATATTCAGGGGGTTGCCATGCCCAAGGTTCATCTGCCCATTCGCCCCGGTCGCTCACTGGCCATTCTTGTTGAAGTCGCCACCCGTAATCAGCTGATGAAATTGCGTGGCATTGACAGCAATAAACATTTCATGGATGCCCTGCAGCAACGCATTCAGTCCGGCGGGCAGCCTTCATGAAGGTGCCATGCTGTTAATCAGCGGTTTATCCGGTGCCGGCAAAAGCACCGTGCTGCATGCCCTGGAAGACCAGGGATTCTTCTGTACCGACAATCTGCCGCTGGAGATGATTCATGACTGGGCCGAATATATGTTTCGGCGCCAGCAACCGGCCGCGCTGTGCATTGATGCGCGAAGCTGCCGTGATCCACAGGCCTTTCGCGATGCCTATGCGGCTATTCTGCAATCAGCCAATGACTGGTTTCTGCTGTTTGTCGAAGCCTCGGATGAGGCATTGCAGCGCCGCTACTCTGTCGTGAAACGCCGTCATCCCTTTGCGCTTGATGCCAACCTGCTCGACAGTATTGCACGCGAACGCAAGGCCATGGAGCCGATCCGGGAAATGGCGGATCTGGTGCTCGACAGCTCCAATCTGACGCCGTATGCCCTGGCCGCCAAGGCGGAAAACTTCTGGCAAAGGAAACACACCACAGGCAAGGGCATCTTCGTCACCATCACTTCGTTCAGTTATCGCTACGGCATTCCGACCGATGCCGATATGGTCGTCGATGTGCGCTTTCTGCCCAACCCTCATTATGACCCCGAACTGGCCCCGCTGACCGGCAAGGACCGGGCCGTCATCGAGTATTTTCAGCGTCAGTCGGACATGCACAAGGCCGAAAGGCTGCTGAATAAATGGCTGGCTTTCGCCTGGCCGCGCATGCAACAGGAGCGCAAGCAGTATTTTACACTGGCCTTCGGTTGCAGCGGCGGCCGGCATCGTTCGGTCTATCTGGCCGAACGCGCTGCCGACTGGCTGCGTCAACACGGGGTGGAGCCTGCGCTGCACCATCGTGAACTCGATCGCATCTTCACCACCCCGCCATCCGCCGCCTCGCAGGGAACAACATGATCGGAATCGTGCTCGTCGGGCATACGCATATTGCC
>WFNX01000044.1 GCA_015488375.1 Mariprofundaceae bacterium
ACGGTTGCGATTGACGCCGAAATCGGAATGACCCACGCGGGACGCGGAGCGGATGTGGATCACGCTCTTGGCCTCATCCAGCCGCGCTTCCAGATCATCCACAAAATGAAACAGGGAAGACATAAAGGTGGCATGCAGGTAATGCCCGTTATTGGTGACTATGCGGCCTCCCAGGGTGGTCACTGTATCAACAAGGCGCAGCCAGTCGGTGCCCGGCAAAGGGGCGACCCTGTGTGCGGTATCCGTGCCGGCCTCGCTGCTGACGCAATTGGGTGAAGCCGGGCAGGGTTTCAGCCTGCCGTCAGCCAGGCCGGGTGACGGAGGCTGTTGCTGCGATTGCTGACCGAGCTGGACAAATTTGCCGGCGCCAAAGGCTAACAACAGTAGCGGAATCGCCAGCCATAACCATTTCATGATCGCTGTTGCGGTTTCTCCGGACGGGCGGAAAGGTTTTTGAAGGCATCGCGGTATTCATCCTTGCCGCCGAGCAGAAAGCGGGTGATGATGAATGAAACCTGCTGCAGATAAAACAGGATCAGCAACATGCCGATGGCGGACAGCCCCTGCGCCCACAGCAGGCTGGTCAGGCCTTTGTCCACGAGCATGGCATAGGTGAAAAAATAGACGGACATCGTCAGCGCAATAATCACCCCCAGCCCGACTGCGATGTTTTCCTGCAGCCGTCTGATTTTTGCGACGATAGGATCCTGTTCTGTCATTGCTTCGCTCCTGTACATGATGGGGACGCGACCATGCTAACGCGCTGATATATCCGGGCAATGACCTGCCTGGTCATGCGATTATTTACCCCAGATGCGCTCCAGAAAGGCATCGCGCCCTGAATGGCTGCGATAATACCAGTAGCGGATGGGATTCTTGCGATAGTAATCCTGATGATATTCCTCGGCGGCATGGAACATCTGGGCCGGCAGAATCGGTGTGACAAGCGGTTTGTCAAAGCGCCCGCTTTGTTGCAGTGCTTTTTTTGAGGCTTCCGCCTGGCGTTGCTGTTCTGCGTCCAGATAGAAAATGGCACTGGTATATTGCGGGCCGCGATCGACGAACTGGCCTCCGGCATCCGTCGGGTCGATCTGACGCCAGAAAATATCCAGCAATTGTGCATAACTGATTTGTGCTGCATCGAAGGTGACTTCAATGGCTTCGATATGCCCGCCCCGGGCATAGTTCTCATAGGTGGGGTGTGCGCTGTGTCCACCGGTATAGCCGGCGATGACAGACAGCACGCCGGGCGTTTGCTCAAAGGGCTTTTCCATGCACCAGAAACAGCCGCCGGCAAAAATGGCGCGTTGTGGAGTATGCCCGGACGTTTGTCCTGCCATGCCGGGAGCGGCCCATGCCAGCAGGCATGCCAATTGTGTAATCACGGGGAATATTTTCATCAAGCAGCTCCTGTCGCCATTGGCCTTTGTCGCACAGTTTAATGGATTCTTAAAATGGTGGCACTCTCTGGCATCAGTGATTACGCTGGCTCACTGTGGTGACGTTTAATACTTTCATTGATGCCCGCCTGTTGCCTGCCAGGGGTACATTCATTGCCTCGCAGTCCCAGCAGGCATGGATTCGCTTTGTGCTGGGCATTGTGTTTACGCTGTATATCGCGGTGCACGGTCCCTATTTTGATGCCATTTTTCCGTTTCTGGTGTTTGCGATTCCCTCGTATTTGCTGATTAATCTTTATTCCCTGTACTGGATACGACGGAGACCTTATTCGCTGCTGCGGTTGCTGCTGGTGCCGGTGATCGACAATGTGCTGATTATGCTGGCCATGTGGGCCGATGGCGGACATATGAGTGTCACCTATTTGTTGCTGCTGAGTCCGATTATCGGGAACGGCTTCCGTTACGGCAGCAAAATGCTGCTCTATTGCCAGTTGCTGGCCATGGTGACGATGGTCGGCATCAGTCTGCTGACGGTATTCCAGCTTGGCCTGTCCATTGACTGGATCGGGCTTGTCGCCGAGCTGGTCGGCCTTCTGTATATCTCGCATTATGCCTACAGCATTATTAACAAGACCGAATCCACGGTGCGGGCGCGACTGGAGGCGGAGGCCTCGGCCTCGCGCATGATTGCGGCGAATCCACACCCGGCATTCACCTATGATCAGGACAAGGAGCATGCCCCGATCCTTTTTGCCAATGCGGCAATGGCATCGCTGATTGCCGACGTGCCGCAGGATATTGTTGGCAGGCCTGCAGCACAGTTGATTATTAATGAAGACAGGGAGGCATTCTCCCGCTCGCTGCGCCGTGACCGGGATAAGGATATGCAGCAGTGCTATGTGCGCCTGCTGTCCGGTGGCGAGGAGCCGATTCAGGTGAAATGCGAGTTTACAACCATTCATCAGGGCGGCCAGCGCATCGGGCTGTGTTACCTGACCGATATTCGTGAAAGTGAACGCCTGCAGGATGAACTGGCTGAAGCGCGCAAACAGGCCTACACAGCGGCACTGGCTTCCGGCATCGCCCATGACTTCCGTAATATGCTGACCGGCATGATTGGCCAGGCTGAGCTGATGGAGTTGCAGTACGATGATCCGCAACTGAAGGAAGATGCACGGTTTATCATTGAAGCCGGCCGGCGCGGCGCGGACATGATCAATCAGTTGCTAGATCTTGGCCGCAGCGAGGGACTGGAATACAAGGTGATTGATATTGCGGAGTCGATCAGTCGTATGCTGCAGATTGCCCGCGTGCAGTTGCCGCCGGATATTGAGCTGCATGTACAGGTTGAGGAGGACTTGCCGAAGGTGCGGGCCAACATGGCTCAACTGGAACAGATGTTACTGAATCTGATTGCCAATGCCGCCCAGGCCATGAGCGGTGGCAGCGGCAGCATTGATGTCTCGCTTGCTACCTGTCGGGAAGATCAGCGGCAGGCACTTCGTCTGACGGTCCGGGACAATGGCTGCGGCATTGAAGCGGAGAATCTGCAGCATATTTTCAAGCCTTTCTGGAGTACGCGCAAGAGCAGCGGCGGCACGGGGCTCGGCATGGCGATGGTACAGCGGATTGTGCGTTGGCATGATGGCCGGATCGAGGTGACGTCAGAGCCGGGCAAGGGAACCGAGGTGAGTATTTGTCTGCCGGCTGCCGGAGAGGCGGAAGTGGAGGTCGTGCAGGCGAATGCACCGGATGAGGCGGATAGCTTGCTGCAGGAGATGCAGCCCTGGTGCATTCTGCTGGTCGAGGATCAGGCTGAGGTGATGAAAATCCATCAGGAGTTCCTGCTGCGTATGGGACATACGGTCGTAACGGCCACGGATGGTGCGCAGGCGCTGGCGTTATTCTGCAGTCAGCGCGATCACATTGATATGGTGCTGACCGATTATATGATGCCCAAAATGGATGGCCTGGAGCTGGCGGAACGGGTGCATATGGAGGATCCGCATATGCCGGTCACGATTATCACGGCCTTCGGTGAAGATGATGCGCTGAAAGTGCTTCGTCTGCGCCGCGTGGGAATACTGAACAAACCCTTGTCGTATCGGACGCTGCTGCAGCATCTGATCCAGCTTCAGCAACGACAGGGCCAGCCTCACTGACCGGTAGCGGCAGGCTTACCGGCGCTGGTGATTCTGCACGGTGGGCGGAATGGCATCGGCCGATGCCTGCAGTTTCAGTGCCTGCGAATGCGCCGTATAGTGCTGGCGTACGGCCTGCGCCAGTCTGGCCTTGCTTGCCTCATCGACAGGGCAGGGCGATATCTCGGGCAAGGCGTCCAGCAGCGCATCCAGTAAATATTCCTGCGGATGCGGCAGCTGTGCGCGCCAGGATTGCAGCAGCTCACGATCGATGTACGCCGGCAGTGAGCCGAGAATGCCGATATCATTCTGATCGTGCACCAGCAGGCCCGATGTTGTGCCGCGATCCAGCGTCAGTACCTGAAAAAAATACAGCGTGTGATAGGCCAGTTGCATCCGGCATTGTTCCTCGCCAGGCACGGGGGCTTCGCGCAGGCTGTCGGCAAGAATCTGTGTATAGGTGTCGATGGCTGTTTCGCCTGTCCTGGAGGCCAGGGCGAGATCCGCTGCGGCATCATTGGTACGGTAGCTTTCCAGATAGAAGTGGCCGGCACCACGATGGCGTTTAAGTGCCGGGATATAGAAATAGCGATCACCCTGGGCTGTCGCCTCGGCGAACTGTGCCGGTGCCGCAGCCTTGAGTGCATCCATGAATTGACGGGTGGCCGGAGGGTTTTCGATGGCCGGATTCAGGTCGGCCATGATACGCCAGTAGCCGGCACCGTCCTTCATTTCCGTCCAGCTGATGTGGATATGCACCGAGGGCGCCAGGGGGTGCCGAGGATGAATGATCGTGGAAATCGCTGTGGCTGACCCAAGCCTGCGCGCAGGCTCATCGTCGTAATGAACCTGCGAGACATTCACCGAACCGCGGCCGAATACAGGGGTGTCCGCGATTTCAAAGCGAATGCCTCCGCCATGCCGGCCTTCATCGCGCAGCCATTCGACAGCCGTGAAGCGGTGACTGTCGCCCTGTTCTTCGGCCAGTTGTTCAAGGCCTGCAACAAAACGCTGTTGCAGATCGCTGACCAGTTGCAGGGCTGTGGCAGCCGGGGCGGATTGTGCCGGGATACGTGTCATTGTTTCAACCTTGGTGGATGGAATCGGGCCAACTATGGCCATCTGTGCCGGCGACATCAAGCTGGGGCCTAGTAATGCGGTGGTGGCGTTTCTTCATCGGCGCGGGCAATGCCGCTGTCGCCGCCCTGCTTCAGGTAGGCCTTGATGCGCTCGATTTCGCGCAGCAGGTCATCAATCTGCTGCTGTTGTCCGGTGACCACCTGATTCAGTTCCTCAATGGTGCGCTCCTGATAGGCCAGGCGGGATTCCAGTTCGATGATGCGTTCGTTCATATCCATTGCAATGGCTCCTCCTGCATCAGTGCGGCCTGTTCCTTCAGGGCCAGCACATGGTCTTCCCAGTAATGCGTATCGTTGAACCACGGAAAGGCGTGCCTGAATGCCGGATCGGACCAGCGGCGGGCCAGCCAGGCGCTGTAGTGCATCATGCGCAGGGTGCGCAGCGCCTCGATCAGGTTCAGTTCGCGGATATCGAAGTCGTGGAACTGCGTGTAGCCCTCCAGCAGTGTGGCCAGACAGGATTCCATATGCGCCTTGCTGCCGCTGAGAAACATCCACAGATCCTGAATGGCCGGGCCGGTGCGCGCATCGTCGAAATCGACGATGTGCGGGCCCTCGGCCTGATGCCACAGGATATTGCCGGCATGACAGTCGCCGTGCAGGCGGATCAGTTGTATATGGCCTGCGCGCGTGAACAGCGCTTCCGCCAGCTGCAGCAGCTGATCGCACAGCGTTTCGTAGGAGCGGCGCAGGTGTGGCGGGATAAAATCATGGCGCAGCAGGTAGTCGCAGGACTGGCGGCCGAAGGCATCGATGCTCAGCGTCGGCCGCGCTGCAAAGCTCTCCAGGCAACCTGCCGCATGAATGCGGCCCAGATAACGGCCGAGCTGGCATAGATGTTCGCGGTTATCCAGTTCAGGCTCGCGGCCCGGGATGAGAGGATAGAGCGCGAAGCGGAAGCCCTGATGGCAAAACAGCGTTGCGCCGTCGATATCCAGTGGTGCGATGACCGGAATATCCAGTTCGGCCAGCTCCTGCGTGAAGCGATGCTCCTCGAGGATGGCCGCATCGCTCCAGCGTGCCGGACGATAAAACTTGGCCACGATGGCCGGCCGCTCTTCCAGACCGATGCGATAGACGCGGTTTTCATAGGAGTTCAGGCCCAGCATATGGCCATCGCATGGCAGGCCGATGCTTTCCACGGCGGCAATGACCTGTTCGGGGCCGAGCTCGAAAAAGGCGTGCAGTTCCCGGCTCATGCCCTGGTCAGTCCGAGCAGGAATTCGACATTGCCCTTGGGGCCGGTGATCGGCGATTCGGTGACGCCGATGATGTTTGCACCGGGCAGCTCATCGGCGACAAAATGCAGGATCTTGTCGATGGCCGACTGGCGTATGGCGGCATCGCGTACGACGCCCTTGCTCAGATGTCTGGCGCCCACCTCGAACTGCGGCTTGATCAGCGCCACGCACCAGCCGCCGGCTTTCAGCAACGGCCAGGCACAGGGCAGTATCCGGGTCAGGGAAATGAACGAGGTGTCGATGACCACGGCATCCACCGGCTCGGGAATCAGCGTGCGATCCAGCAGGCGGGCATGGGTCTTCTCCAGATTGATGACCCGCGCATCCTGTTGCAGTTTGTAGTGCAACTGGCCATGGCCGACATCCACGGCATAGACCATGCGCGCGCCCTGTTGCAGCAACACATCGGTGAAGCCGCCGGTGGAGGCACCGACATCGAGGCAGACGGCATCGCGCGCGCAAAACGGAAACACTTCCAGCGCGTGGGCCAGCTTCAGCCCGCCGCGCGAGACATAGGGCAGGGTTTCGCGGATTTCGATCCGGGCATCGGCCGGAAACAGCATGCCGGCCTTGTCCGCCTTCTGGCCATTGACATAGACCAGTCCGGCCATGATCAGGCGCTGTGCCTGGCTGCGGCTGTCCACGCCCTCGCATTCGCTGACCAGCTGATCGAGGCGCGCCTTGCCGGCCCTAGCCATGCACGAGTTCGCTCAGTGTGGTGCGGATGGCTGCGGCATCGAGGCCGAGATCGCGCAGAATTTCCGCCTGGCTGCCATGTTCGGGAAAGGCGTCGGGCATGGCCAGGTGACGTACGGGGCCGTGCCAGCCGGAGGCTGCGGCATCGGCGATGATGCGCTCCCCGATGCCGCCCTGGGCGACGCCTTCCTCGATAATGACGAGCGGTTTGCCGGGACGCAGCAGGGAGTGAATCGTGGCGCGATCCAGCGGCTTGATGAAGCGCAGGTTGATCAGGGAGAATGCCCTGCCATCGTGCCTGCGGCAGTCTTCCACGGCCTCAAGGGCATCGCGCACGCGACTGCCGATGGCGATGACCAGCCCGTCCTCGCCCTGTTCCATAATCTCGGCCTTGCCAGCTTCCAGCCGGGCGGGCGGGCGCAGCTTAACGCCATAGCCGTTGCCGCGCGGGTAGCGGATGGCCACCGGCGCATCGAGACTGAGGGCGGTGAGCAGCATATCGCGCAGCTCCTGTTCGTCTTTCGGCGCCATGATGGTCATATTGGGCAGGCAACGCAGGTAGGCAATGTCGAACATGCCGGTGTGCGTGGCGCCGTCGGCGCCGACGATGCCGGCACGATCCATGCAGAAGACCACCGGCAGATTCTGGATACAGATATCATGGATGATCTGGTCGTAGGCGCGTTGCAGAAACGTGGAATAGATGGCCACGACAGGCTTCAGCCCGGCTACGGCCAGGCCGCCGGCGAAGGTCACCGCATGTTGTTCGGCAATGCCGACGTCGATGCAGCGCTCAGGATGGCGGCGCTGGAACAGCGACAGGCCGGTGCCGCCGGGCATGGCCGCCGTAATGGCCGTGATGCGTTCGTCCTCATCGGCAAGATCGGCCAGAGTTTCGGCAAACACCTCGGTATAGGACGGGGGCTGATCCGTTTTTTTATAGGGTTTGCCGGTGGCCGGATCATAAGGTCCAAGGCCGTGCCAGGTTTCCGGGTCTTCCTCGGCAGGGGAGAAGCCCAGCCCCTTGCGTGTCAGCACATGCAGCAGGATCGGTCCGTCCAGATTCTGACAGTTTTTCAGTGTCGGCAGCAGATGATCGAAATTATGACCGTCCACGGGGCCGATATAGCGGAAGCCCATTTCCTCGAACAGGGTGCCCGGCACGATCATGCCCTTGACGTGTTCCTCCAGTCGCTTGGCGGCATCCAGTGCGCCGGGCAGTTTCTCCAGCACGCGGCGCGCCACATCTTTGGCATTGGTATATTGTTTGCCGGAAATGATGCGCGCCAGATAGGACGACATGGCGCCGACATTGGGGGCGATGGACATTTCATTATCGTTGAGGATGACCAGCAGGCGGTTATCGTTGCCGCCGGCATGATTGAGCGCTTCAAAGGCCATGCCGCCGGTCAGCGCCCCGTCGCCGATGACGGCGATAACGTGATTGTCGCGTCCCTGCAGATCGCGCCCATAGGCCATGCCATAGGCTGCCGAGATAGAGGTCGAGGCATGGCCGGCGCCGAACGGGTCATGCGGCGATTCCTTGCGGTTGGTAAAGCCGGAGAGGCCGCCATATTGGCGAATCGTCGGCATGCCGGCCAGTCGGCCGGTCAGGATTTTATGGGGATAGGCCTGATGGCCGACATCCCAGACAATCTGGTCTTCCGGGGAATTGAACAGGTAATGCAGGGCGATGGTCAGCTCGATGACCCCCAGCCCCGCGCCGAGGTGGCCACCGATGGGGGCCAGCGTTTTGACCAGATAGCTGCGCATTTCCAGCGCCAGATCGGGCAATTGCTCAACGGGGAGTTGCTTTAAATCCGCCGGTTCGTGAATGCGCTCAAGCAAGGGGTAATGATTCAATGTTGCCGCTCCCGGATATATTGTGCGAGTTGCTCGAGATTGTCGCTATTTCCCTGCAGGCTGCGGCAGGCGGCAAGGGCGATATCACGCAATTCATCGGCCAGTTCACAGGCGCGGCGCAGCCCAATGATTGAGACATAGGTGGCTTTATGCTGATGGGCGTCCTTGCCGGCACTTTTGCCCAGCGTATCCGAACTCATCGTGGCATCCAGAATATCGTCGGTGACCTGAAACAGCAGGCCAATGGCCTTGCCGTAGCGGGCGCAACAGTCAATCCGATACTCATCGGCGCCGGCGATCAGCGCCCCGGCCTCGCAGGCATAGCGGATCAGCGCGCCGGTTTTATGGATGTGAATGCGTTCCACCTCGCATTCGGAGGTGATTTTCCGGTCATCGGACAGCATATCCAGTAACTGTCCGCCAACCATGCCCTGCCCGCCGGATGCAATGGCCAGCCGGCGACACAGCCCGACTTTTGTTTCGGCATTCCATTCGGCATCGGTCAGTAGCTGGAAGCCGAGCGTCAGCAGGGCGTCGCTGGCCAGCAGGGCCGTGGATTCATCAAACTGACAGTGGCAGGTCGCCTTGCCGCGTCGCAATTCATCATCATCCATGCAGGGCAGATCATCCTGAATCAGGGAGTAGGTATGAATACACTCCAGGCTTAATGCCGCAGGCATGGCCTTGTTGTCATCGTCACCAGCGCAGGCGCGGTAAGTTTCCAGCAACAGGGCCGGGCGAATGCGTTTGCCGCCGGCCAGCAGGGAATAGCGCATGGCATCCCATAAGGGTTCGGGTATGCCCTGCCGGTAATGCCGCAGCATATTCTCCAGCTGCGTCTGCACCTGTTGCGCATATTGCTGCAAAAATGCGGGGGCGTTCATGCAGGACTGCTTTCATCCTGATTGCCGAGCACTTGCAGGCGTTGTTCGGCCTGATCCAGCAATGCCTCGCAGCGACGGGTCAGCTTGACGCCCTGCTCAAAGGCGGCCACGCTTTCTTCCAGTGGCAGCTGGCCGGACTCAAGCTTTTCCACCAGCGCCGTTAACTGGTTCAGCGCTTCCTCAAATGTCATATCATCAATGTTCTTCTGCTTGTTCATCGCCGGCTCCTGCAAGTGCGTCGATTGTAGGGTCTGGGCCGGCCGGGTCAATGTAGCGGGTGGTCGTAAACCTTTGCATGCCATCTGCATGTCATTGTACTGTCAACGCAATGACATGTTGCAGGCTTACCATGCGTCCACCGTTAAACAGGGAGTTGCAATGATGATTGACCAGATTATCAAGGCTTATCTGGAAGCCATTGAAGACAGACATGGCAAACAGGCGCGGGAGGAAACGCGCCTCGAATACCG
>WFNX01000045.1 GCA_015488375.1 Mariprofundaceae bacterium
CTATGTGGATGCGCGGATGGCTGCACTGGTGTATCGGCGTAACGGCGGCAAGGATGGCGACAAGCTGTTGAAGTCGATTGAGCAGTTGATGGACAGGGAAGCCGCATCCTATTACGCCATGGGCAAGAAGATGTTCCAGCAGGAGAAGCTGGATCAGGCGATTCGTTACTGGCGCAAGGCCGTATCCCTGCGTCCTGACCAGACCGAATATGTCGATGCGTTGCGTCGAGCCGAGTTGCTCAAGGAGCGGCTTGGGATGCTGCGCTGAACATGTGCAAAAGGAAGGCATACGATGCGTGATGTGATTGTCAGTTCAAGGCGCAGGACCCGG
This sequence comes from Mariprofundaceae bacterium, assembly GCA_015488375.1. Lineage (GTDB taxonomy): Bacteria > Pseudomonadota > Zetaproteobacteria > Mariprofundales > Mariprofundaceae > J005. The sequence continues at coordinate 332 of WFNX01000045.1, forward strand.
GCCATTGCCGTGGGTGATGTGATCGTGGGCGGTGATGCCCCGATTGCCGTGCAATCCATGACCAATACCCGCACCACGGATATTGATGCCACGGTCGCCCAGGTGAACCGGCTGGATGAGGCCGGGGCGGATATTGTTCGTATTTCCGTACCCGATCCTGAATCGGCCGCCGCGATGCCGGAGATTCTGCGGCAGGTGGCCCTGCCGGTGATTGCGGATATTCATTTCAGTTACAAAATGGCGCTGGCCGCACTGGAGGCGGGCGTACACGGCTTGCGCCTGAATCCGGGTAATATCGGTTCGCGGGATCGTGTGGAGCGGGTCGTGGCGGCTGCGCGGGAACGTCGCGTGTCCATTCGTATCGGCGTCAATGCGGGTTCGCTGGAGAAGGATCTGAACGAGAAATATGGCGAACCCTGTGCCGATGCCATGGTGGAATCGGCGCTGCGTCATATCCGCATCCTTGAAGATATGGATTTTTCCGATATCAAGGTGTCGCTCAAGGCGAGCAATATTCCCATGACCGTGGCCGCGTATCGCAAACTGGCGCAACAGGTGGACTACCCGTTTCATCTCGGCATCACCGAGTCGGGCAGCCGTTTCGGCGGTACCGTGAAATCGTCCGTCGGCCTGGGACTGCTGCTGGCCGACGGCATCGGAGACACGATCAGGGTATCGCTGGCGGCCGAGCCGGAAGAAGAGATCAGGGTCGGTTTCGAGATTCTCAAATCGCTGGGGCTGCGGCATCGGGGTGTGAATCTGATTGCCTGCCCGAGCTGTGCACGTCAGAAGTTCAATGTGATTGAAACGGTGAATAAACTGGAAGAACGTCTGGCCCATATTCATGAGAGCCTGGATGTGGCGGTTATCGGCTGTGTGGTCAATGGCCCCGGTGAGGCCAGGGAGGCGGATCTGGGGGTCACGGGAGGATATCCGGTGCATATGCTGTATCGTGACGGCGAGAAGGCGGAGAGGCTTCGCTCCGAGGCCATGATTGATGCCATCGTTGAGGAAGTGGAGCGCAGGGTGGAGAAAATACGGGCAGACAAGGATGCGGACAGGTAGTTGTTATGCGGTTATTCGTTTGCCTGCACAGCAACGATTCGCCCTTTGCCGGAGTTCCAATGCGCATGAACCGCCGGTGAATCAGCAGCAAACAGATAGCAAAGAGGAAGAGTAATCATGGCAGAAAAGCTTCGCAGTATTCGCGGTATTCACGATGGGCTGCCGCAGCAGGTTGAAATCTGGCGGAAGATCGAGTCCGCGGCGCGTCGGGTGTTTGCCCGCTATGCCGTGGCTGAGGTGCGCTTGCCGATTCTGGAGCCGACCGAGCTGTTTGTACGTTCCATCGGGGAGGCCACGGATATCGTATCCAAGGAAATGTACAGCTTTGTGGATCAGGGGGATGCGCATATCTGCCTGCGCCCGGAAGGCACGGCCGGCGCGGTGCGCGCTTATTTGCAGGCAGGCCTGACCCGGGCGGGTACGCAGCGCTGGTATTACTGTGGCCCGATGTTTCGCAGGGAACGGCCGCAAAAAGGGCGCCTGCGCCAGTTTCAGCAGATCGGTGTGGAATGGTTCGGTGCGGCAGGGCCGGTGGAAGATGTGGAAGTGCTGGCCATGGCGCATGATTTCCTGGTTGAAATCGGTCTGAGTGAGTTGCGTCTGGAACTGAACTCACTGGGCTGTCCGGCATGTCGTCCGGCCTACAGGGATAGACTCGTGGATTATCTGCAACAGCGTGCCGATCATTTGTGTGCCACCTGTCATGAGCGCATGGACAAGAACCCGATGCGGGTACTGGATTGCAAGGAAGAACAATGTCAGCAGCAATTGCAGGACGCCCCGGAAATGGTGGCGCATCTTTGTCAGGGATGTGCAGGGCATTTTGCAGCGGTGCGGTGCGGGCTGGATGCGCTGGCGATCCGTTATCAGGTGAATCCGCGCATTGTGCGCGGGCTGGATTATTATAACCGTACGGCCTTCGAGATCGTCACCGATCAGCTGGGAGCCCAGGGAACAGTGCTGGCCGGGGGGCGTTATGATGGACTGGTGCAGGAACTGGGCGGCCCGGCCACACCGGCAATCGGTTTTGCCGCCGGTCTGGAGCGGCTGGCCATGTTGCTCGATGCGCCGTCGCCGACATCACCGGATATCGCTGTCGTGGCGCTGGGCGATGTCGTGATGGACTGGTCGCTGCAACAGGCCGCAGCATTGCGTTCCCGTGGTATATCGGTGATCCATTGCGGTGGCGGCAGTGCCAAACGCCAGTTTAAGATCGCTGATCGCGAACTGGTGCGCTATACGCTGATTATCGGCGAGGATGAGATGGCACAGGGCAAGGTGACGTTGCGGAATATGTCCACAGGGGAGCAGCAATTGCTGTCGCCGGACGAGATCGTACTGCCTGCATGAGTCGATATTATTTTTCCGGTTGGCAATAAACCGCCGGGCTTTTCAGCAGGCACGTGCGCTGCGGACCGGCGCTGGATGTCAGATATAATAAAAAAGGAGGCCGGGCGGCCTCCTTTTTGTCGGGTTGTCGCGATACTTAACGCTTCGAGAACTGCGGTGCGCGACGAGCCTTTTTCAGGCCATACTTCTTGCGCTCCACCTTACGGGCATCGCGGGTCAGCATGCCGGCCGACTTGAGCGTCGGGCGCAGGCCCGCATCATACTCAACCAGTGCGCGGGCGATGCCGTGGCGAATGGCGCCGGCCTGACCGGAAACGCCGCCGCCGGCAACGTTAACGCGTACGTCAACACGACCGGAGAGCTGGGTTTCTGTCAGCGGGGACAATGCCTGCTGGCGAATGATTTCAACCGGGAAATAGTTTTCCACGTCCCTGCCGTTGACAAGAATGCGACCGGATCCGGGCGTGATGATAACCCGTGCGGTGCTTCTTTTGCGGCGACCTGTGCCGCGGTACATTGTTGTAGCCATTGATGCGTACCTCTATCCGATTTCGCTTAATTTAGTTCGAGCTTTTCGGGCTTCTGTGCCGTATGCGGATGATCGCTACCGGCATAAACCTTCAGCTTCTTTAACATTGCACGTCCCAGCGGACCCTTCGGCATCATGCCCTTGACCGCTGCCTCGATGATGCGTTCCGGGTGCTTTTCGCGCTGTTTTTCCAGCGAGATGCTCTTCAGTCCGCCGGCATAACCCGAGTGACGATAATAGATTTTCTGTGCTTCCTTGTTGCCGGTGACAGCAACCTTTTCAGCATTGATCACGATGACGTGATCGCCGCAATCTGCATGCGGTGTGTATTCCGGGCGATGCTTGCCGCGCAGAATCGTGGCAATGCGCGTTGCCAGACGACCAAGGATGATATCCTCGGCATCCACTACATACCATTTGCGCTCAATGTCGCCGGGGCGAACAGTCCAGGTTCCCATTTTGAAAACTCCATACAAGGCTTCTCTGCAATTACAAAGGCGGCGCAGTATAAGTGGGTTCCAGACGTTGTCAAACGCTGCACGGGAGAAAGCGCCGCATATTGTCATTGGCACTTGCGGCGCTAGAGTGCCAGGTGCTTTGAAAACAGGTGAACAGCGATGAAAGAAAGACAGGAACGCATTCTTGGTGAGATTGTTTCAATCTATCTGGAAACCGGCCAGCCGGTGGGTTCCCGTGTGCTTGCCGAGCAGGGACGGCTGGGGCTGAGTCCGGCATCCATTCGCAATGTCATGGCGGAACTGGAGCGGCGCGGCTATCTGCATTCGCCGCATACCTCGGCCGGGCGTGTGCCGACTGATTCGGGCCTGCGCTATTTCGTTGATTCGCTGATGGTCGTGGATGCGAACATGCGCGATACCATTGAGCAGTCCCTGACGCAGCATTTGCAGGATGAGGCAAGTAAACGCGCGTTGTTGCGGCGTGCCTCGGATGAGCTGGCCAGTCTGACGCATTTTGCCGGCCTGGTATGGGTGCGGGAGTCGAATTTTTCGCGTATTTTGCGGCTGGAACTGATTCCGGTGTCTTCCTCACAGGTACTGGCGGTGATTGTGGCCGAAGGCAACCAGATTCAGAATCGTTTGTTGCAGCGGCCGGCGCATGTCAGCGATGAGCAGCTGCATCGCATTTCCGTGCGCCTGAATGAATTGCTGTGTGACTGCGATCTGGCCGAAGTGCAACGGCGCCTGCAGCATGAGATGGATTCGGACCGCTTGCAGGTACGGAAATTGCTGGAGGGCTTGAAACGCTGGTCGGATGCCCCTAATGAGAGCCAGAGCGACCTGTTTGTCAGCGGTCAGCGGCAGTTGTTTGATATGCCGGAACTGGCGGTCATTGAAACGGTGCGTTCGCTGATGGCGGCGTTCGAGGAAAAGGAACAGCTGCTGCGGCTGGTGGAACAGGTTGAACAGGATGATACCGGTGTGAAGGTCTTTATCGGCAGCGAGCATGCGCTGGTGAATATGGAACAGGTTTCAGTGGTGCTGTCGCGCTACGAAGGGCCGGAGAATATCGTGGGTACGCTGGGCGTGATTGGCCCGCGTCGCATGCATTATGAACGCGTGTTGCCGATTGTGGATTGTACGGCACGCTGGGTAAGCAGAATGCTAGGAGGAAACATTGACGGCTAAAAAGAAGAAAGCTGCAGGTCACGACGGAAAGAAAAAGAAGGCGACACAGGCGGAGCAGTCTGCTGACAAGGCGCGTCTGGAAGAGCTTGAAAAGGCATTGTCCGAGGCTCAGCAGGAAGTCGGGGAGCTGAAGGAAAAACTGTTGCGTGCCTATGCCGATATGGACAATCTGCGCAAGCGCACACAGCGCGAAGTGGAAGATGCACATAAATACGGTATGGAAAAATTCGCCACGGCATTGCTTGATGTGGTGGATAACCTTGAGCGTGCCCTGCAGGTGGACGAGGGCAATGAACAGGGCCTGCGCGAAGGGGTTCGCCTGACGCTGGAAAGCTGGCATGAGATGATGAAACGATTCCATCTTGAGCGCATTGACGGGGTCGGCCAGATGTTTGATCCGCATGTGCATGAGGCCTTGTCGCAGATGCCCAGCGATGAACCGCAGGGCACGATTATTGCCCAGCATGTTGCCGGATATACCCTGCACGGTCGCCTGATTCGCCCGGCCAAGGTGCTGGTTTCCAGCGGCCCGGCCGAAGCAGCGAAAGAGGATCAGTGAACATCTGTCATGCGGGGGCTTGAAACGCTGTGCGGCAGGCCCCATAAACAGCATGACCGGAAAATAAAAGCGTATTTAAATCAGTTTAATTGAGGAGATAACAACATGGCAAAAGTAATAGGTATTGATCTGGGCACCACGAATTCGTGCGTGGCCGTGATGGAAGGCGATCAGGCGAAAGTCATCGCCAACAGCGAAGGCGATAATACGACACCGTCAGTCGTGGCGTTTACGAACGATGAGCGCCTGGTGGGTGCGGCAGCCAAGCGACAGATGGTCACCAATCCCGATAAAACATTTTATGCGGTCAAGCGATTGATCGGGCGTAAATTCGAATCGGCTGAAACCAAACATCATCGGGAGCTGGTTTCCTATCCGATTGTGGCTTCTGACAATGGTGATGCATGGGTTGAGCTGGACGGCAAGAAGATGAGTCCGCAGGAAATCAGTGCCATCGTGCTGCAGAAAATGAAGAAAACGGCCGAGGATTATCTGGGCGAGGAAGTCAAGGATGCGGTCATTACCGTGCCGGCCTATTTTAACGATTCGCAGCGTCAGGCAACCAAGGATGCCGGTGCGATTGCCGGTCTGAATGTGCTGCGTATTGTCAATGAGCCGACGGCCGCAGCGCTGGCCTATGGCCTGGACAAGACCGAGGAGAATCACCTGATCGCCGTTTACGATCTGGGTGGTGGTACGTTCGATATTTCCATTCTGGAAATCGGCGATGGTGTGTTTGAGGTCAAGGCAACGAATGGCGACACCTTCCTCGGTGGTGAGGACTTTGATCAGGTGTTGCTGACCTACCTGGCCGATGAGTTCAAAAAAGAGCATGGCGTCGATCTGACGGCCGACAAGCTGGCGCTGCAGCGTCTGAAAGAGGCTGCGGAAAAGGCCAAGATCGAGCTTTCCAGCAGTCAGCAGACGGAAGTAAACCTGCCGTTTATCACGGCGGATGCCTCCGGGCCGAAGCACCTGCTGATCAAGCTGACGCGTGCGAAGTTCGAGAGCCTGGTTGCGGATCTGGTCGAGAAATCGCTGGAGCCGTGCCGTCAGGCATTGAAGGATGCTGGTGTGAAGGCGTCGGATATCCACGAAGTCGTGCTGGTCGGCGGTCAGACCCGCATGCCGCTGGTGCAGCAGAAGGTGGCCGAATTCTTCGGCAAGGAGCCGCATAAGGGCGTGAATCCGGACGAAGTGGTGGCCATTGGCGCGGCCATTCAGGGTGCCGTGCTGACCGGCGATGTGAAAGACGTGTTGCTGCTGGATGTGACGCCGCTGTCGCTGGGTATCGAGGTTGAGGGCGGTCTGTTCAACAAGATTATCGACAAGAACACGACGATTCCGACCAAGAAGAGCCAGATTTATACCACGGCGACGGATAACCAGACCGCGGTGACGATCAAGGTGGCGCAGGGCGAGCGCGAGATTTTCTCGGCCAACAAGCAGCTCGGTCTGTTCAATCTGGAAGGCATTGCGCCGGCGCCGCGCGGCGTGCCGCAGATCGAGGTCACGTTCGACATCGACGCCAATGGTATCCTGCATGTGCATGCCAAGGATAAGGGTACGGGCAAGGAAACCTCGATTCGCATTGAGGCCGGTTCCGGCCTGTCCGAGGAAGAAATCGAGCGCATGAAGAAGGATGCCGAGGCGCATGCCGAGGAAGACAAGAAGAAGAAAGAGGAAATCGAAACGCGCAACCGTGCTGATGCGCTGGTGTATTCCACGGAAAAATCACTGAAAGAACATGGTGATAAAGTGGATGCCGAAACGCGCAAGAGCATTGAGGATGCGCTGGCCGAACTGAAAAAGGCCATCGAAGGCGGTGATGTGGCGGCGATTACCGCAGCCGAACAGAAGCTGGCGGAGAAGTCGCAGAAGCTGGGTGAAATCATTTACCAGCAGATGCAGCAGGAACAGGGCGCCGCCGAGGCGAGCGGCACGACTGGCGACAGCAGTGAAGCCAGGGATGCCGAAGTTGTTGACGCCGAAGTCGTTGACGAAAACAACAAAAAGTAAAGCCTGATGGCCGGGCAACAGGGAGCGGTAGCCACAGGCCTGCCGCTCCTTTTTGCGTTGCAGCGGTGGTGGACGGAAGATTTAGCTGACAGGGAGCAAACGTGAGCAAACGCGATTATTATGAAGTGCTGGGTGTGGCCAGGGATGCCGATGAAAACACGATCAAACGTGCCTATCGCAAGCTGGCCATGAAATATCACCCGGACCGCAATCCGGATGACAAGGAAGCGGCAGAACGTTTTCGTGAAGTTACCGAGGCTTACGAGGTGCTTTCCGATCAGGAGAAACGACGGCGCTATGATCAGTATGGTCATGCCGGCGTGGATGACCAGATGCAGGATTTCTGGGGTCGTGGTGGTTTCCAGGATTCCCATGCCTTCCGTGATTTCGGCGATCTGTTTGGCGATGTGTTCGGCGAGATGTTCGGTTTCGGGGGCTCGGGGGGCTCCAACCGGGGCGCGGACCTGCGCTATAACCTGGAACTGACGCTGGAGGAGGCCGCGGCAGGCAAGGAAGTGGAACTGAAGATTCCGCGGCATGTGCAGTGTGATACCTGCCATGGTTCCGGTGCTCGTCCCGGCACCAATCCTGTTCCCTGTCAGACATGCGGCGGCCATGGCCAGGTGCAGGTTTCCCAGGGCTTTTTTGCCGTACGGCGGACCTGCCCGGCATGCCATGGGTCGGGACGGAAGATTGAGTCTCCCTGTGTTCGTTGTGCCGGACAGGGGCGTGTGCGTATTGAAAAAGTCGTCAAGGTCAAGATTCCGGCCGGGGTGTACGATGGTGCGCAGGTGCGTGTATCCGGTGAGGGAGAAGCCGGTGTACATGGCGGCCCGGCCGGCGATCTGTATATCGTGATTTCCCTGAAGCCGCATCCGATTTTCGAACGTGACGGGGCGGATCTGTATTGCACAATGCCGGTGACATTCCCGCAGGCGGCACTGGGCGCCGAAGTGGAAGCGCCGACGCTGGAAGGCAGGGTGCGTATTCGTATTCCCGCCGGTACCGAAGGCGGCAAGGTTTTTCGCCTGCGCGGGCACGGCGTGTCTGATGTACGGGCAAACCAGAAGGGGGATCTGTATGTGAAGGTGCAAATCGCGGTGCCCAAGAAGCTGTCGGCAAGGCAGGAAGCCCTGCTGCGTCAGTTTGCAGACGAAACCGGTGATGAGGTGTATCCTGAGCGCTCGTCGTTTCTGGATCGGGCGAAAAAATTCTGGGATGAACTGGCCGGGGAGGATTGAAGATGCGTGAGGGGATGCGTGTGATTGTTGCCGGGGCATCCGGCCGCATGGGTCGAATGCTGGTGGCCGCTGTGGCTGAACAAAAGGGTGCCGGTCTGGCCGGTGCAACCGAACGGCCCGGTTCGGAATATGTGGGGCGCGATGCCGGGGAACTGGCCAATGTCGGTACGCTGGGCGTGCGTATTGTTGATGATATCCGTCAATGCGGTCAGGCCGATGTGCTGATCGATTTCACGGCTCCGCAGGCAACGCTGGCCAATGCGGATTATGTGGCGGAGAACGTCATGGCCATGGTTGTCGGGACGACCGGTTTCGATGCCGAACAGCTGGCTGATCTGAAAGTGAGGCTGGCCGGTCGGCCGGTGGTTATGGCCGCCAATTATTCGGTGGGGGTCAATCTTTTGCTGGATCTGGTGCGCAAGGCGGCCGCCATTCTCGGTGAGGAGTATGATGCGGAGATTTTTGAAGCGCATCACCGGCACAAGGTGGATGCGCCCAGCGGGACGGCCCTGGCCATGGGCAAGGCGCTGGCTGACGGGCGTGGCGTGAAATTCGACGATGTGGCAGTGTTTGCACGTGAGGGCATTACCGGGGCACGGCAACGTGGCAGTATCGGTTTTTCCGTTGTGCGCGGGGGCAATATCGTCGGTGAGCATAAGGCGATGTTTATTGCCGATGAGGAACGTGTGGAGATTAATCATGTTGCGTCTGATCGCAGCGTGTTCGCCCGGGGTGCCGTGCGGGCGGCTTTATGGTTGCAGCAGCAACGCCCCGGCTGGTATACGATGCAGCATGTGCTGGGTCTGAACGAATAAGGAGTCGATGATGCAATACGCAGGAATTTTACGCTGGAACCATTCCCTGCTGGCCGTGTGCATGGTCTTGCAGTTGCTGGTGGGCGAGCTGATGGATGTGCCGGGAGAAGGTGCGGAACATGAAGCGGCAGCCGGCTGGATTATATCCGCCTGGGCGCATTCCATGCCGGCCGGCACTGTCGTTGAGGAAAGCTGGATGTTCGAAGTGCATGAGTTTCTCGGCCTGACCGTGGTTGCCCTGTTATTGCTTCGTCTGATATTGGCTCTGACCGATCTTCCCGGCGCCAACTGGCGGCATCTGGTGCCATGGTGTTTTGCTGACGGACGCCGGGCGCTGAAATCGGAAATCAGCAGCCAGATGGCCGGCTGGAAACAGGGAAAGCTGGCTCCGCCGGAAGAGGGAGAAACCGTGGCCAGGAGTGTGCACGGGCTCATGCTGTTGACGGCCATGGCCATCGGAACTGCCGGGGTGGTGTTGTTTTTTGGCTGGAATGAACATGGTCATCAGAGCGAACTGATTGAATTCGTCGGTGAAACGCATGAATTGCTGGTGGGTGTTTTTGAAGCTCTGCTGGCTGCGCATGTGCTGGCGGTGATTCTGCATCAGCGCCAGGGGCATGATATCGTTTCCCGCATCAAGCCCTAGTATCGTTGTTGGACGTATCGATCACAGGCGTTGATATGATGCGCGATCGTGATTGTTCCGCGCATGGCTGACGGGGATGCCGTGAGCAACTGGACAGTCGATGATGCGGCCCGCCTGTATCAACTGGAAGGCTGGGGCAACGGATTCTTTTCCATCAGTGCGCAGGGCAATCTGCAGGCGGTGCCGGATGGCGAACACAGCATCGAGCTGATGGATTTGCTGCAGCAGTTGCAGCAGCAGGGGATGTCCGCACCATTGCTGATCCGTTTTTCTGATATCCTGCGTACGCGCATGGCGCAGATCCATCATCGTTTTGCCATTGCGCGCGAGGAATCCGGTTATCAGGGACAGTACTTCGGCGTTTATCCGATCAAGGTTAATCAGCAACGACAGGTAATCGAGGAAATTGTCGAGTTCGGTGCGGACTATAATTGGGGGCTGGAGGCCGGCTCCAAGCCTGAACTGCATGCCACGCTGGCCATGCTCGAGGATGTCGAGGGACTGATTGTCTGTAACGGCTACAAGGATCGCGAGTTTATCGAACTGGCCATGATCGGCCGCAAGATGGGCAAGCGGGTTTATATCGTTGTGGAAAAGGCCAATGAACTGGAACTGATTCTGCAACTGGCCGAACAACTGGATGTGGAGCCGCTGATCGGTTTGCGTTGCCGGCTGACCACGAACGGTCAGGGACTGTGGGAGGATTCCGGCGGCGATGCCTCCAAGTTCGGCCTGTCGGCTTCCGAGCTGACCGGGGCGGTCAGTCGCTTGCAGCAGGCAGGGCGCCTGCATTGCCTGAAGCTGCTGCATTTTCATATCGGCTCGCAGGTGCCGCAGATCCGGCGTATCAAGGAGGCGGTGCAGGAGGCGGCCCGTTTCTATGTTGAAATGCGCCGGCTGGGCGCGCCGATCGAGCTGATGGATGTCGGCGGCGGGCTGGGTGTGAATTATGACGGTTCGATTTCCAGTAATGTGACCTCGGTGGATTATTCGCTGCAGGAATATGCCAATGATGTGGTCTGGACCATGAAGCATGTGTGCGATGAGGCAGGTCTTCCGCATCCGGACATTATTTCCGAATCCGGGCGCGCGCTGGTGGCGCATCACGCGGTATTGATTATCAATGTGCTGGGTATTTCACGACGCCTGAGCGAGCAGGCGCCTGCCGAGCCGGCTGCCGATGCGCCGATGCAGCTGCGCCAGCTCTGGCAGACCTGGCGGGAGATTGACGAGATCAGTCCGCGCGAGGCACTGCATGATGTGCTGGCCCTGCGTGAGGATGTGAACCGGCTGTTCACGCTGGGGCATTGTTCGCTGAACGAACGGGCGCAGGCCGATGCCTTGTACTGGAGTCTGCTGGCACTGTTGATAGACCGGCTCGATGTCGGCGAGGTGGAGGCGCTGATTCCCGGTATTCGCCGGCAGATGGCCGATCGCTATTTCCTCAATTTCTCCCTGTTTCAGTCCCTGCCGGATGCCTGGGGCATCGGTCAGGTGTTTCCGGTCATGCCGATTCACCGTCTGCATGAGGAGCCGGATACGCAGGCGATTCTGGTCGATGTGACCTGCGATTCGGATGGCAAGATCGAACGTTTCCCGCTGCATGAGGGATTGTCTGAAACCCTGCCGCTGCATGCCCTGGCAGCGGGAGAGGAATATTATCTCGGCATCTTTCTGACCGGCGCCTATCAGGAGATTCTCGGCGATTTGCATAACCTGTTCGGCGACACCCATGCCGTGCATGTGCGCCTGGATGATGGCGGCTATGAGCTGGAACAGGTGGTGGCAGGCGAATCGGTTGCCGAAGTACTCGATTATGTGCAGTTCCATGAAACGGTGCTGACCGATCGCATGCGGCGTCAGCTTAATCAGGCCCGCAGTCAGGGGCGGCTGACCGCGCGCGAGGTGACGGCCTTTCTCAATTTCTACCGGGAAGGCCTGAAAGGCTATACCTACCTGGAGGAATAGGGCCGCGCCCGGCGCGGCCCGTCAGACTTACTCCCAGTTCAGGCCGCCGCCGGTCTGGTACTCGGTGACGCGTGTTTCAAAGAAGTTTTTCTCCTTGCGCATATTGGCCTGCTCATCCAGCCAGGGCAGGGCATTGACCGCTTCGGCAAACGGCTCGGCCAGTCCCAGCTGTTTGGCGCGCCGGTTGGCGACAAAACGGAACTGCTGAATATGGTCCTCAGCCGAATAGCCGAGGATCGGTTCGGGTAGCAGATAATCGGCATAGGCCCGTTCGGCGGCTTCGGCTTCCTCCCACATCTCACGCAGGGCCGCGGCATCCGGAGCGATATCCTCCTCGAGCATGATC
>WFNX01000046.1 GCA_015488375.1 Mariprofundaceae bacterium
ATGGTCAGCATTCAGGCCGTCAAGGGCGTGGAAATCGGCGATGGCTTTGCCTGTGTGGATGCCCACGGCTCCGAATTCGGTGACGCCATACGCCGCGAGGGCTTTCTCACCAATCATGCCGGCGGCGTGCTGGGCGGGATTTCCAACGGGGCTACCATTCATGTGCGCATGGCCCTGAAACCGACTTCGTCCATCCTGCAGCCCAGACCAACCATCGATCTGCATGGCAATGAAACGGAGATCGTGACCAAGGGGCGCCATGATCCCTGCGTCGGCATTCGCGCCGTGCCCATTGCCGAAGCCATGCTGGCGCTGGTGCTGGCCGACCATCTGCTGCGCCATCGGGCCAGCCGCCTGTAATTATCGCACTCCTTTCAGGAAGGAGCTATCCAGGCGCCGTCCAGTCCGGTTTTTTGTTTCATTTCCGCCAACGTATGCAAGGCATCAACGGCCGGCATGGGCTCCGGCAGCAGAACGCGAAACCAGCGCCGTCCTTCAATCACAACGGGGACAATTCGCGTTTCGATCCCCATCGACGCCAGCCTTGTCTGCTGACGCCGGGCTTCTTCTTCAATGGCATGCGAAGATAAAATAACCCGATAATAACGCCCGGCAACCGGAGTCCGGGAACCGGCGACTTCGGTTCCGCTCACGGCAGACTGACTGCCGACATGATGAGGCGTCTCGCTACGGGCAACGGCAATCGTCGCATGCGCCGGCGATGCATCAGCCATCTGCCGGGCCGATGTTTCCGAGTCCTGTTCCGTCCAGTCTTCATCTTCCCAGCCATTATCATTATTCGAGGCCGGTACCTTGCCATCATAGATCAAATGTTCACGCGTCTGAAACCAGGCCTCGCGGGTAAACACATACGGGTCCAGCGCCAGTTCATCCCGCATATCGGTCGCATTCATGGCACGGGAACGGGTATCGAGAAATTTTATCGCAGTCAGCGCCAGCACTGCCGGCGGAGAGATAGAAAAAGATAACCAGAACAAGCCGTCGGTCAGGGTTGCGGTTACAAAATCGGGAGTTTTACGCAACGAATTGGGCCCCAGTACCGGATAAACGATGTAGGCGCTTTTCCCGACGCCCCAGACGGCCAGCGTCTGACCGAAATCTTCCTGATGTTTCTCCAGCCCCATCGAAGTCGCCACATCAAACAGACCGGCAAGGCCAACCGTTGAGTTCACCAGAAAGCGTCCGAAGTCCTTAAACCCCTGGCTTCCCTTGCCCTGCAAAAAATCATTGAGCACGGTGTTCATATAAGCCCAGTTATCATAAAAATTGGATACGCCGCGCTGCACAACCGCCGGCGTCAGCGCGCGATAGCTTTTGGTCACCGGTTTGATGGCGACCCTGTCCACAACCGCATTCACCGCATCGGTCATACGATTCACCGGCTCAATGGGGTCATAATGATTTTCTGCCGTGGCACACGCCGACAACACCGCTGCCACCACCAGCATCGCAGCAATCCGCCGCACCACCACAAGACTCACCATTCTTTTCCTCTCTGCATCAAACATCCAGCCTTACGGACACGGATTTGGGTACTGCCGGTGAATCTGCTCCAGCCGCTCCAGTAAATCATCCGGCAAGTATAGTTCAGAACTGTCAATATTGCTCTGCAATTGTGTCATCGTTGTCGCACCGATAATCGTACTGGCCACAAAAGGTTGTCGATGAATAAAGGCCAGCGCCATTTGCGCCGCATCGATACCGAAATCCGCGGCCAGCGCCACATAGGCACGGGTTGCCGCTTCCGCCTGCACACCCGAATAACGCGTATATTGAGGAAACAGCGTTAAGCGCGAATGTTGGGGCCGTGCACCATGAAGATACTTGCCGCTGAGCACACCAAAGGCCAGCGGTGAATAGGCCAGCAACCCCACCTCTTCCCGACAGGCAATCTCCGCCAGGCCGATTTCAAAGCTCCGGTTTAGCAGATTGTACGGATTCTGAATCGAGGCGATGCGCGGCACTGCCGATGCTTCCGCGCATTGCAGATGGCGCATCACACCCCATGGCGTTTCATTGGATACACCAATGGCACGCACCTTGCCCTGCTCAACCAGCAACGCCAGTGCTTCCAGCGTTTCCTCAATGGCTGTCGCCTGCTCATCTGCAAGATGCTGATAGCCAGCCTTGCCGAAGAAATTGGTGTTTCGATCAGGCCAATGCGTCTGGTACAAATCAATATAATCCGTCTGCAGGCGACGCAGTGAAGCTTCGCAGGCTTCCACAATATGCGTTCTGTTTAATCGCGCCTTGCCCTGACGGATATGCGGACACCAGGATGTCGGACCACAAACCTTGGATGCCAGCACCACCTGCTCACGCTTGCCGGTACGGGCAAACCAGCGCCCGATGATGCGCTCGGTTTCACCGTATGTTTCAGCCCGAGGGGGGATCGCATACAGTTCTGCCGTATCAAAAACATTAATACCGCGCTCCAGCGCATAGTCCATCTGCGCAAATGCCTCAGCTTCACTATTCTGCTCGCCCCAGGTCATGGTGCCCAGCGCAATCGCCGACACCATCAGCTCGCTTTGCCCCAGCCTGCGATACTGCATCAGTCTGCAGACCGAAGAATCATCAGCGGACGTTCATATTTAAGATCAATCGCCTCAAACTCTTCCAGCGAATCATTACGTATATGATGCCAAAAGGCATGGTCAATCGTCAGCCAACGCTGAATATCCCGTTCATCCAAGCCTTCTTCCTGCAGCGATTCGCGCAATAGCTGCTGACGTACCCGGAGCAATTTTTCAGGGATATACATGCGACGATGTGCCAATTCCAGCGCCATGCCTGGATAGCGAATATTCCCGCCAAACTTTTCCGCCATAAACTGTGTCTGGCGCAATTCAATTGTCTGCTGATCATGCCCTGCAAAAAAGCCCCCCAGCCAAGGGTGCACATAAACCTTATCGTAAAAACGCCTGTGCACCCGTTGCAGCGTCGGCAAACCACCAAGGTGATCGAAAAAAGAAGACCTATTCACAGGCCACACAACCACCGCTGCTACATGCCAGTGCCGGCATACAGGGGGCAGACCCGCAGGCCGTATCGGGTATGCCTGAACCTACACTGTGTGCGGAAATCAGTTTCTGCAACTGCTCACTCTGACATGAGGGACAAATCAGCTGCTCCTCCCTGCGGCGAACCAGCGTCTCGAATGTTTCATTGCATTCCAGACAACGAAACTCATAAATCGGCATGATGTACCTCCTTGAGTGTATGATGGCGCATGCTGTCAAAAAACAGCGGGATCTCCCACCACCTTTTTATCACCCTCGCGTTACATCAGCCATCGTTCCAGTTCAACGATCGACATAGGCCTGGCAAACACATAACCCTGCACCTTGTCGCAGTGCATCGCCGGAAGTGGTCGCGAGCGCCTGCGTACGCTTACAGTTTTCACTTGTGTTCATGCCGGCAAATACGATGATTGAATGCCATGCCGTTCGACCTGGCCGTCATCGATCTCGACAATACCCTTTATGCCGCCGATAACGGTGTGTTCGCACGTATGGACAAGCGCATGACGACATTTATTGCCGAGGCCCTGAAGATCAGCATGGCGGAAGCCGACCAGCTGCGAATACGCTATTGGAAACAATATGGCTCCACCCTGCGCGGGCTCATGCTACATCACGGCCTGGACCCGGAACCGTTCCTGCTGGATGTTCATGATATTCAGGCCGACACGCTGCTGCAGCCGGACGTGCAACTGGATCAGGCTCTGGCACGGCTGCCCGGCCATAAAGTTATCCATACCAACGGCATCCGCGAACATGCCGAGCGTGTCCTGCAGGCGCTGGGCATCATCCATCATTTCGCTGCTATCTATGATATCCGCTTCAATAACTATATCCCGAAGCCCTGTGCCAATACGCTGGCACGCCTGATCCGCAGCGAAGGCAGCATGCCTGCCCGCACACTGGTGGTGGATGACATGCCTGATAACCTTCAGGCAGCAAAACAGCTGGGCTGTAAAACCGTGCTCATCAGCCACGAAAGTGATGGACACTGGGATTTCCATATCCCCTCCTGCCACCATTTGCCTGCCCTGTTTGCCCGTTAAATACACAAGGCAGACATCATCGCTGAGAGCAGAACAACCGCTTACTGATTCATACGCTCAAAAAATTCGGCGTTATTCTTGGTTGAGCTGAGTTTATCGAGCAAAAACTCCATCGCATCCACGGCATTCATCGGCGACAGAATCTTACGCAGCACCCAGACACGCTGCAGGATGTCCCGATCGGTCAACAACTCTTCCTTGCGCGTGCCGGATGGCGCGATATCGATTGCCGGGAAAATACGCTTGTCGGCCAGCTTGCGATCCAGGCGGATTTCCATATTGCCCGTTCCCTTGAACTCCTCAAAGATCACTTCATCCATCTTGGAACCGGTATCCACCAGCGCCGTAGCGATAATGGTCAATGAACCACCGCCCTCGACATTACGCGCCGCACCGAAGAAACGTTTCGGACGATGCAGGGCATTGGCATCCACGCCGCCGGTCAGAATCTTGCCGGAAGATGGCACCACCGTATTGTAGGCGCGGGCCAGACGCGTGATTGAATCCAGCAGGATCACCACATCCTTGCCGTGCTCCACCATGCGCTTGGCTTTCTCGATAACCATCTCAGCAACCTGCACATGACGCTGTGCCGGTTCGTCGAAGGTGGAAGATACCACTTCACCGCGCACCGAACGCTTCATATCCGTCACTTCTTCCGGCCGCTCGTCAATCAACAGAACGATCAGTTCAACTTCCGGATGATTGGCTTCAATCGAATGCGCAATCGACTGCATCATCACCGTTTTACCCGTGCGTGGCGGAGCCACCAGCAGAGCGCGCTGCCCTTTTCCGATCGGGGCCACGATATCGATGATGCGGCCGGTCATATCCTTGTTCGTCGGGTCATCAATTTCCATGCGCAAACGTTCGTCCGGATACAATGGCGTCAGATTATCAAACAGGACTTTCGTGCGCGCCACTTCGGGCGGTTCGCCATTGGCCGTATCCACGGTATTCAGCGCAAAGTACTTTTCCCCACGTCGCGGCGGACGTATTTCACCGGCCACCGTATCACCCTTGCGCAGGTAATATTTGCGAATCTGGTGACTGGACACATACACATCATCGGGGCCGGCCAGATAATTGGCATCGGAAGAACGCAGGAAACCGAAACCGTCCGGCAGAATTTCCAGTACTCCTTCGCTGTAGATCGTGCCGCCCATGCGCGCATGAGCGCGCAAAATGGCCGAGACCTGTTCCTGCTTGCGCATGCCGGCCGCATTCTCGATACCATAGGAATCGGCCATGGCCAGCAATTCCGTCGGACTTTTGGCCGAAATTTCTTTCAGATTCAGCGTCACACCTTCCATTTCTTTCGAAACAGGCTCATCTTCCTCACGACGACGGCGATTGCCATTACGCTTGTTACGACCACGTGTTCTGGACGTATCCGCAGCCTCCCGGAGCTCCTCACTTCTCTCGGCTTTCGCCTCGCTTTTTTCGCCCTGATTTTCCGCCTGGGCTTCTTCCGTATCTGCCGTCTTGCTCCTGACCTTCCGCGCAGTCACAGTCTTCTCCGTCACGGCCTCCGCCGTACCGCTTTCCGTTGCCGCTGCAGTCAGCGTTTCGCTTTTGCGCGGACGCCCCCGCCGACGCTTCGGCTTGGCCTCTGCTTCGACAGCAACCACCGCCTCCGCTGATGTTTGATCTTGTGTTTCGACTTTTGTTTCGTCCTGAACAGACATGTACACTCCAACTGATAAATGAAAAACAGAAACGTTCTTCAGCATGCGCTCCACGCGCAACGATTTAAGATTTTGATTAATGTGTGAGAATCGAACCCCGGCGAACCGGCAATATTGGCATTGCTAGTCTCTGCACCGATCACTGTCAAGCGAGTAATGCCTGTTCAGTACCTCATAGACCCCCCTTGTCTGAGCTTCCAGAGATGCAAGATCGCCTTGATTATCAATACGGTAATCGGCCACCGCCATACGTTGTTCATCATCCACCTGTTGACGAATAATATCATCAAACAATGCAATATCCGGATAGCCGCGTGCAGCCACGCGCTGTCTGCGTAACGCTGCATCAGCCAGCACAACGATCACGGCATCCATGCGCGATATCTCTCCCGACTCAATCAGCGCCGAGGCCTCAATCACGGCAAACGGTGCATCAAGCTGAGCCAGCCACTGGGCCTCACGCTGCCAGATCAGCGGATGTAACAACCGATTCAGCCGCTGCAACGCTTCAGCATCGGCAAACACCCGGCGGGCCAGCGCCTTTCGGTCCAGTTTCCCCTCATCATTCATGATGTCGTTGCCAAAGCTTGCCGCGAGCTGCTGCACGACATCTGCCCGCGCTGTCAGTTCGCGACCAACCTGATCAAGATCGAGCACCGGCACATCCCATGAGGCAAACATAGCCGCCACCGTGCTCTTGCCACTGCCAATACCTCCGGTCAGGCCGATACGGGCCGTCATTACTGTACGG
Organism: Mariprofundaceae bacterium; assembly: GCA_015488375.1. GTDB lineage: Bacteria > Pseudomonadota > Zetaproteobacteria > Mariprofundales > Mariprofundaceae > J005. The sequence continues at coordinate 6,530 of WFNX01000046.1, forward strand.
GAGCCATCAGGTCCAGATACCATCTCAGCACCGGTTCATGCCAGAGAAACCAAACCATACCGGCCAGAGCCAGATAGGGACCAAACGGAATTTCCGTACGCACCCCCCGCCGGGCAAGCAATAACACAAGGCTGCCGACAATGGCGCCGACAAACGACGAAGCAAATATAATGAATGGCAATGCCTGCCAGCCCATAAACGCCCCGAGCATCGCCAGCAGCTTGTAATCGCCATGTCCCATCCCCTCCTTGCCGGTGAGCATCAGAAACACTCGGCCAACCAGCCAGAATATGCCATAGCCGGCACATAACCCCAGCAAACTGTCCGCAGCATGGCCCGTCAGCACGGCAAACATCAGGCCGAGAATCATGCCCGGATAAGTCAACGCATCCGGCAGCAGGCCCGTTTCCAGATCGATAAACGACAGCACCCATAGCAGAAAAAACAACACCAAGGCTTCTGCCAGCAACCATTGCGGACCAGTCAGCCATGCCAGATAGGTCCAGCTCACAGCCATCAGCAATTCCAGCAAGGGATAACGAAAAGCAACGGGTTCGCGGCAATAGCGACAGCGGCTGCCCAGCAGCAACCAGGACAGCAACGGGATATTATCCAGCCAAGCCAGCGCATGCCCGCAACGCGGACAGCGACTACCCGGCCAGACAATCGATTCACCACGCGGTATGCGATACACCAGCACATTGGCAAAGCTGCCGAACAACAGGCCCAGCACAGCCATGCCCGACAGAAACAGCATCACCCGTCCGGCCCTTTCAGACCAAGCTTCTGCATCCGGTAACGGATGGAACGAAAACTGATCCCCAGCAATTCCGCCGCCCTGGTCATATTACCATCGCATTGCTGCAAAGCCTGTTCCAGCATGGTTTTCTCAATTTGTTCCATCATCGCATCCAGATCAGGATACGCCTCCAGCATGGCCAGGGAAATGGTATCTTGCGGCAACGGCTGTACGCAGACTTCGCGCAACAAACTCTCATCCAGCTCCCCGCCATCGGAGAGCGCAATCATGCGTTGCAGCAAGTTCTCCAGTTCACGCACATTTCCCGGCAATGGCAAACGCTGCAGATATTTCAGGCAGGCAGGAGAAATTCGATTCTCCGTCAACCCCCATTTACGCATCAATTGCGCCGCAATCTCGGGAATATCCTCGGGACGCTGGCGCAGTGCAGGCATATGAATCGGCAAAACATTCAGGCGAAAAAACAGGTCTTCCCTGAAATTTCCCTGCTGCACTTCGCGATGCAGGTCACGATTGGTCGCCGCCACAACGCGGATATCCACATCGCGCTCCAGTTCATCGCCAACCCGCCGCACCTTTCTCTCCTGCAGCACGCGCAATAATTTGACCTGCATAATCATCGGCATCTCACCAATCTCATCCAGAAACAGCGTGCCGCCATTGGCAGACTCAATCATGCCGGGACGATCGGATTCCGCACCGGTAAAGGCACCGCGCCGATGGCCAAATAATTCTGATTCAAACAGGCCTTCCGGAATTGCTCCGCAATTGACCGGCACAAACGGACCACTGGCGCGCTTCGAATGTCGGTGTACCAGTCGGGCCGCCAGCTCCTTGCCGGTGCCGGACTCGCCGGTAATCAACACCGTAAACTCGGAACTCGCCGCCCTGTGCAAGCGTTCACGCACGCGCTGGATCAGGGATGAGACACCGGCCAGCGATTCAGCATCCACGCTTGCAACCGGAGCTTCCCTGTCCGTTTCCGAAGCGGATTCGCGCAGGGCGCGCTCGATCGCCTCACCCAGTTCCTCACTGGACACCGGCTTGGTCAGATAATCGAAAGCTCCCAGCTTGATGGCCGCCACGGCCGTTTCCGAACTGGCATACGCCGTAATTAACAATACGCTGGCTTCAGGTTGTCGCTCAACGGCCATACGCACAACATCCAGCCCGGCATCGCGCCCTTCCATACGCAAATCCGTCAACACAATATCAAAGCCCTGCTCGGTCATGGCCTGGGCGGCAGTATCGGGACCGTCACAATACACCACGTCATGGCCGGAGAGTTCCAGCGCCATACCAAGTAACCGGCGGGCATTGGCATCATCATCCACAAGCAGAATCTCAGCCATGCTGCATCACCTCTTTCGACATTGTGCCCGTTACCGTAAAACAGGTGCCTGTTTTCGTATCTTCCAAGTCGATATTCCATTGATTGGCCTTGCATACCTGCAGCACCGTCGCCAGGCCCAGACCGACACCATCCACCCGGCCACTGACAAACGGTTCAAACAGATGTTCGCGAACCTCGTCGGAAATTCCGCCTCCGTGATCACAGACTTTCAGCGTCCAGTGATCGCCTTCAGACTGCAACGATACGTCAACCGGTTGTCCACTGTGATCCTGCCGCAAGGCATTACTGAGCAGATTATCAACCACCATACGCAAATGACTGCCATCAACATCCATATAGTCAACCGTACACCTCAGGCAAACCCTCTGCCTCTCCTCCGCCGTCAGGCTGTTCAACACGCCTTCAAAAAAATTTCCCATGTGCTGTACGGCAGGTTTTGGAATCATCGGTCGTGAATAATCCAGCATGCCGTTTACCAGCCGGTTCAGGCGCTGTATTTCGTTCTGCAGAATGGCAACGATTTCTCCCTGTTGCTCTTTGCCAACACGACCGAATAATTCCAACCCCTGTACGATAGACTGAATCGGATTGCGAATTTCGTGTGCCATCATAGCCGACATATTGCCCAGCGCCGCCATTTTGGCCTGATCGGCCAGCTTGCGCTCCAGGCGACGAATGGAACTGATATTCACCAGCGTAAACAGCCAGCGCGCCCAGCTGTCTTCCTCCGATAACCGCGAAACCGTTAACAAAATCGCCTGCCCGTTGAAATCGCATTCATGCTGGAACGTCATCCCCACCGGGTGCTGCAGAAAACTTTTCAGGCTGTCCGTGCTATCCAGCAAACGCTGCAGCAACGCCGCATCGCCCACATCATCACCAAGATACAGCCGCGCCGCCTCGTTCATATTGATCGGCTGCAATTGTTCATCAGCCACAATCACGCCTTCGTGCATAGCCTCCATGACACGCGAATGCAGCTTGTCCAGACGCCGATGCGCCAGAATGGCCTGCTGCTCCGCTTCGCGAACCCGTTCATGACGCTCGGCAATCATGGACATCACGCCACCAACCAGCAGCAATACCGAAACCTGTAATAACACATAAGTGATGTCGAAAGAACTCAGCGGTATCTGTTCCACCCGGGCATGCAGATAAACGGCAGGCAGATAGACCATCCCTGCCAGTATGCTCAACCAGATTGTTAAACGTCCCTTCTCACTGGCTCCTGCCGCCACCAGCAGCAGCCCCAGCAACAACACAAACGGGCTGGTAATACCACCTGTGGCAAAAACAATCATGCCGACAATCACAATATTCGGCACAAAAATGCCCAGTAATGGTACGTTTTCCTGAGAGCGATAGCGTAAAAACACGAGCAAGACAAAGAAGAAGACAAACAACAACCCGGCAATCACCAGCACCCGCTGGTAGAGCGGTGCCAGCACCGGATAAAACTGGGTGCCGAGAAGTACGGCCACCGCACAGGCTGTCATCAGATGATAGAGGAAAATACTCATACGCGAATGGGCAGTCAGACAATGGATGCCATCTTGAAAATAGGCAGGTACATGGAAATCACCAGGCCGCCGATAACCACGCCTAGAAAGGCCATAATGAACGGCTCCATCAACGCCGTCATATTATCCACGGCAGTATCGACTTCCTCTTCATAAAAATCGGCAATCTTTGCCAGCATCTCCTCCAGATTACCCACTTCTTCACCGATTCCGATCATCTGCGTCACCATCACCGGAAACAGTTTGCTCTCGGCCAGCGGGGCAGCCAGTGTCTTGCCCTGGCTGATCGCAAATTTCGTATCATGAATCGCATTCTCGATAATGACATTACCGGCGGTATCCGCCACGGTGTCCATGGCTTCGATAATCGGCACACCGGCCGCGATCAGGGTGGAGAATGTGCGACAGAAACGGGCCACGGCAGCCTTGCGCAGAACATCCCCCAACACCGGCATATGCAACATCAGTTTATCCAGCTGATATCTTCCTGCCGGCGTCCTGTATATGCCCCGAATGGAAAAAATCAGGGCAATCGGCACACCCACAACCAGGTACCAGTATTCCACGAAGCGATCGGAAATCGCCATCGTTATCTTTGTCGGCAATGGCAGGCCTGCCCCGAAATCGGCGAACATCTCACCAAAAATAGGGATGACGAAAATCATCAGAATAGAGGTAACGATAAAGGCGACGGCCAGAATGGATACCGGATAAACCATAGCCGATTTGATTTTTGCCTTGAGTGCCAGGGCCTTTTCCTTATATTCGGTCAAACGCAATAAAATGGCGTCAAGAATACCTCCCTGTTCCCCGGCCTCGATCAGGGAGCAGGTCAGACGATCAAACTGCTTGGGAAATTTGCGCAAGGTTTCGCCCAGCGGATTCCCCTGTTCCAGCAACTGACGAATATCCGACAGCAACCTGACCATGGCTTTTTTCTCCGCCCCTCGCTCGGCCAGCTGAAAACATTGCACCAACGGCAAACCGGCATTGATCATTGTCGATAATTGCCGAAAGAAAATCGCCAGATCCTTGTCCGTGACCTGCTCGGGAAACAAAACGATTTCAATCGGTTTTTTCTTGAGGGAAATAGCCGTCAGCTGTTGCCGACGCAACATGGCCATGGCGATATCGCGGCTTTTCGCCTCAATTTCACCACTCTTGGCATTACCCTGCTTATCGCGTGCTTCCCACAAAAATACAGCCATCGATTATCCAGCCATCCCGTACTTCTGCAGACTCACTGCCATTCCGGCAGGATTTCCGTCGGACGTCCCAGCCGTTGCTGCATATAGGCCAGGATATCCGCCCGCGAGGGCTCCGGCATATCATGCCACCAGGCAAAGGATGCCGCGCCCTGTGCAATCAGCATGGGCAGGCCATCCACAGCCGTACGTCCTGCCTGGCGTGCTGCATGGCAAAATGACGTATTTCCATCACGACAATATACCGCATCAATCGCTGCTCCGTTGCCCGCCAGCATAAAGGGAAAGGCTTGCGGCGCACCGCCCAGACCGATCGTAGTTGTATTGATAATCAATGTAGCCCCGGCGCACAAAGGTTCAACCACCTCCGCCTGCCAGGGAACCCCCTCACATTGCAACTCCGGATAGGCCTGGATGATATGCGTCAGCAGTGCCTCACGACGCGAATCACTGCGATTACACAGCGTGAGATGCGCTCCGCAATCTGCCAGTGCATGCACCGCTGCACGCGCAGTGCCGCCGGCACCAAACAACAGCACCCGACAGCCGGCCAGAGACAAGCCCAGCCCGTCAATCACCGCACGAAAGCCCCGCCAGTCGGTATTCGTTGCCTGCCATGTCCCGCTACCATCGCATTTGAGCGTGTTCACCGCACCGATCAGGCGTGCATCCTGATCAGGTGATACCAGCGACAGCAGGGCTTCCTTGTGCGGCACAGTCACATTCAGGCCACGCACACCGGCGGCCGCCAGCCCCTGCAATGCCGTCGTCAACCCGGCCTGTTCCACGGGGAAGGGAACATACACCGCATTGATGCCCTGCTGCTGCAAAAAATGATTCTGGAAAAGCGGCGACAACGAATGTGCCACCGGCCAGCCGACAATGCCGTAGACATCAGTCTTTCCGTTAATCTTCATAAAACACTCGCCATCGCAGCCGGTCGATTGATTATCTGCAAAATCCTGCCCCTGTCATCGCAATCCCTGCATGCTCAATCATGGCCGACATGACGCAACAGTCAATTCACCATCCGATGTAAATCACTCAGCAGACCAATGCGAACGTCGCTGTAGATTGACAAAAAACTATCATACTTTTTACAACCTAACTTATTGATCTTAATAGGATCGAATTTTTAGGCGCTTGTAAAAGTATCATACTTTTCTCCGAACAATTTCTTATTACCACTAAATTTCTGACAAAAATGTATCATACTTTACCCCATTATCGTTAAAGCGACAACAGAATTCGGCAAGTAGCGCGGTAAATATTTGTGATCAATGGCATGGCTGGCTCCTACGAGTGCATTTTTCACATTACTAATCATCGTAATTATCCATGCAAAAGATTCAATCATTATCCATATTTTTTAGGGAACCTCGATCAACCGTCATTTCGAGGCTTCCATTTTGTTGGTGGTGAGATCGGCGCGTCTGTTTTCCATGTCGATCGGCGGAACACTGCTGAGGCAGGCGTTTTGGGTAACCTGAAGGCCCCGGTTTCGAGCCCATCACGCTGCAATC
>WFNX01000047.1 GCA_015488375.1 Mariprofundaceae bacterium
ACCGGCGCCGGCACCTCGACCAACAGCCCCTCGGGATGATCCAGGTCGATGATATAGATGCCCCAGCCATGGCTGAAATCATCTTCGCTGAGATACAGGTAGCGATTTTCCAGCAGCGTAATGCCGTAACCGAGTTGAGCCAGTGCGCTGCTGGCCTGATCCAGCAATTTCGGATCGCGATTGCCGACATACTGATACAATGTTTGCACGGCTGTATGAAAGATATCAACCTGCAGCAAGCGGGGTGGTTCAAAGCTTCCCGAAGCCCAGTGGCGGTACAAACGGATGGAATCCTGACGTACGCGTTCGGACAGGGTCTCGCGTGTGTCTGTCTTCACCTGTGCTGTCGCATGCGCCGACACGCCGGGCACCTGCCAGGTCCATGGCGTGGGAATCATGGTCAGCAACACCCCGATGATACTGGCCGCCACCACGGCCACCAGCGATGTCTGCAAGACGGCGCGGGTCATGCGCATGGCAATATCCTTGTCGTACATCTTGATCGCAATCAGCGTCGACAACAGATAGCCGAAACCGAAATAATCGGTAATTTTGACATCCGGAGCCAGCCACAGAAACGCATACGCCAGCAGCATCTTGTAGGCAAAGCCGATATTGAAAAACAACAATACCTTGCGCGCCCCCTCGATACTGGCCGTTTTGAACAGGGGCGAGGCCAACAGCAGGCGGGCCAGCAGCAGAATCACAAACGCTTCACCGATGGAGGCCACAATCTTGATCGGCTGAAACCATTGCATGGCAATCAGTGCCGGAATCAGGATGCCGCTGAAATCCCAGCCATAGCGCAAATTCATGCGTGAAGCCACATAGGCAGCGGTAATCAGGATAATGTATGATTTCGGTCCGGCCAGTACCGAGGATGCCAGTTCCTCATACAGATAGCCCAGATCACTGATACGGAAGTTTGTCAGCTCCAGCAGGCCGTAACGAACAATCAGATAGGTCGCGGCCAGCGGCACAATCATCGTGATCAGTCCTTTCTCGAAGCGCGGTTTCCAGAAGTGATTGGCGATCAGGATCACGATAATCAGGCCGAAGCTGTGCAGATTGTCCCGATAATCGAAGCTGATATGAAAATGCTGAACCAGATATTGGCCGACATACTGGAACAGCCAGCCATCGAAGAATACACGCACCAGTATACTGACCAGCACCAGCGCAAAAAAACGATCCCGGCCAAACAGACTGCTCCAGCGCCCCAGCCGAGACAGGACATCGGAAAAGAACCACACAATGCCATAAGTGACCATGCCCTCGATAAAAATCGCCAGCACGGACCATGGCTTGAGCAATAACAGCGGTACCAGATATCCGGGGACAACCAGACCGGTCAGCGCCCAGCCGAAACGAAGATTCAACAGGGCGATAACAAAAACGCCCACCCACACCGTCGTGATTACCGAACTGGCCAGACTGCCTTCCGGGAAAATCTGCAGTGGGAAGAATTCCGGCATACGAACTACAACTGCTTCAGGCGGACGACGAGTTCAGGAACCTTCACCGGCTTGAAGAGCACATCCGTCGCGCCTGCTGCCTTCAGTCGCTCTTCCGTGCCGCTTGTCATGCGGCGGGTCAGAATCACCACCGGTACATTGCTGGATTGTTCCTGCCGTAACAGATGCAATAAATCATAGGCGTGAAAGTCCGGCATTATCATGCAGGAGAGCACGATATCCGGCATCGGGCCGGCCAGCGCTGCCCTGGCGGCATCACCGTCACCGGCCCGGCGCACATCAAAGCCCTCCAGTTCCAGCGCCATCCCCATCAGCTCCAGCAGGGCCGCATCATGTTCAATCAACAGAATCGTTCGCCTAGTCATGGAAGAACACCTTCAGGCGCAGTATCAGCCGAATGCCCTCGCCGACCTGGGCATGCCCTTCGATCTCACCGCCCCACTCCCTGATTCTCAGAATTGCTTCGCGCATATCCTTGTAAATCCGGCCATCCACCGGATCGGTACCAAACAGGCAATCCTGCAAACGGGCATTCGGCAGGCCAAAGCCGGTATTATGGAAGCTGCAGACCACCATCCCTTCCGATTCACGCACGGCCACCTCGATCGTACTGTGCTCCACGGCATCCTGAATCAGCAACGTCAATATTGTTTTCATGACCCAGTCCAGCGTACCCCCCGGTTCAGCCAGCACCAGACTCACAAACGGCGGCAATGCCACATCGATACGCACTTTATGCTCGATCGCTGCTTCCCGGCACATCTCGCTTGCCTGCCGGATGGCCAGCGACGGATCCAGCGGATACACCTCGGAAGTCCCGGACTCCAGGCTCTTTTCCATAAACTGATGCGAACGATTAAACATCGACAGGATATGATCCATTTTGCGCAGCATCAGTCCTTCGACATGCTGACGCTGTCCGGCATCGATTTCATGATGCGTCAACAGCGACGATCCTGTGATCACGGCCTGCAGATCATTGCGCAGACGGAAAATAAAACGTTCAACGAGCTGGTCCTTGATGCTGTAGTGCGAGCGCATATCCGACACATCCACCAGTTCACAGAGAATGCCCTGCAGGGCGAACGGATGGGCATCGCCGGTCTCGACGAACTGTTCGCCGTCACGATGATACAGCGGCTGGATCGTCAGAATATACATGCGCTCGCCCTGCGCGGTGCGCACCGGCAGGGAAAAGCGCCCGTGTTCCATGATCACCTCGCGAAACATGCGACGACAGCGATCATGCGTAATACCGGTCAGGTCGCGAATAAAATCCAGGGCGGTCAGTTCATAAGGCTCAAGATCGAGATTTCTGGCCAGGTCCTCCATGCGCCGATTGACCTGGATCACGCCGCCGAACAAATCATACAGAATGGCCGCCACACTCAGGCCATTCATCACATTTTCCAGATTGGCCAGCCGGTATTCCAGCATAGCCACATCCTTGCGCACCTCGCTGAAAATCCGGTCCCGGCCTTCCACGCCCATATAGTCACTGAAGCGTGCCTCTTCTTCATGCTGGCGCGCCATCCACAATTGCCGGTGATAGAGCAATTCGCTGATCTGCCGGGCAAAATCCCGAATCAGCTTGTCAAAATCGTTAATCGCTTCCAGATGCTCACGGCTGATGCCGAAAGCCCAGAAGCCAAGCACATCACCCCCGAACACCAGCGGCACCAGATATTGTTCCTCATCGGCTGCGGGGTTACGCAGATATGTGCGCGTCAGGCGCACCGGGCCATTCTCGGCAATGGCCGTGCTGTAGGGCTCGCGTTCATAATCACGACGCATTTCCGCAATATCGTCCAGCGAGCACTGCAAGGCCTGCACCTCGCGCACGCGATGATCGCCCGGCACACGTTCGAGCAGGATCAGACGCTCCAGATCCAGCGTCTGATACAGCATATTGGCGACCTGCACCCAATGCTCCTTGACCTCATAAAAACTCTGCGGCGCCACCCGCTGCTTCATGCTTTCAGCCAGATTGAGCAGCATGTTTTGCATCGTTACTTCGTTAACAACCGTTTTTTCGCGATAAAACAGCAGGAAGAACAGCACCTGGGCCAGTATCAGCGCAACCACGGGCACCCACAGCAGCATAAAGGCAAAGGCGTACCAGCTTGCCGCCATATACAACGCAAACAGTGCAACGGCCGCGATCGTTGCACGTCGAATATCCAGCCAGTGATAGGCAAACAGGCTGAGCAACGTCAGCAGCAGCAACACTCCCAGCAGCACCGGCCATGACAGCGTGTGAATCATGCGCCCGGACAACAGCGTGTACAAAGCCGCACCGCGCACATCGAGCAGGGACATCAACTCATCATCCGGCGAAACCGGTGTGCGCAGACCGGGAATGTCACTGGGACTGCTATAGCCGACAATCACCGTACGCCCTTCAACCAACGAATCCACCAGATCACCGCGCAACACGCGATCCAGCGTAACGCGCGGCAATTGCCCCCAGCCCATTTCAAAATTGATGCGGTAGTCTTCCCCGTCCCAGTCCGTTTTATAGGCGGATGAGATTTGCACCGCGCGGGTTTCGAGCACGGGATAACGCACACCATCCACATGGACATACAAACGATGGCGACGATAAATGCCATAGTCGCTGACAGGCAGGGTCAGTACGCCGAAATCGATATCCTTGCCCGCTGCCGCCGGCAAGGGTTCCAGCACATGGCGATCAGGATTGACTGCATCGGTCAGCACCTTGCGACCAAACAGCACATTACCCCGTGAACGGGCGTAATCATAGAAAGCAGCGGAGACCTTTTCGGGCATAAACGTAAACACCACGCGCGCCACATGCTGAGTCTCCAGCGCCTTAAGCATTTTCAGCCAGACATCATCACCAGCCTCAAGCCTTCCGATATCCGATTCAACCAGCAAAATATTTTTGACGGGACGATCTCCGGCTGTATGGCGTACAAATGCATCGTAGGCGATGCCGTCAACATAACCAAGCACATGGGTCAGGGAACTCAGCGCGCAAACAAACACCGCAACCAGAAGCGCATAAAGAAGACCGGCATAACGCGCGCGCCAGGAGTCAGTAACCATGCTCCCCTCCCTGGAAGACCTCCCTCTTCACCCCGGCCGAACCCCTCCGCAGCGGAATTTCTGACCGATTGATGAAAATATAGACGACAAAGCAGAGCATGTCCAGCAAAGCGGACATCAACAGCATTTCAACAAACAGATGAACTTGCGATGATAACTGACTGAAAACACAAAACTTAATAATACCACACGGATAATGCTTGATCAGCCATGCCGCCATGGCAGCATGGCAACATGCACACGCCGATGAATGCGGAATCCTGGCTGCAGGAGCATGGTGATTATCTGTTCAAATTCGCCATTTCACGCATACGCGACGAGGAGATCGCCGTCGATCTGGTGCAGGAGACCTTGCTGGCCGCCTGGAAGGGACAACACGGGTTCAAAAACCAGTCTTCGCTGCGCACCTGGCTGGTCGGCATCCTGAAGCACAAAATCACGGATCACATCCGGCGCGAAATTCGCCGGCGCGAATTATCCCATGCCGTTGAAAATGATCCGACCTCCGCCTTCTTCAATGCCGGCGGACACTGGCAGGAACCCCCCGACCAATGGCGCAGCAACCCCGAATCGCTGCTTGGCAATGACGAATTTCATGCCACGCTGCAACAATGCATGGACGAACTGCCGCCCAGGCAACAGCAGGTATTCCATCTGCGCGAGATTGTCGGCGAAGATACCGACTTCATTTGTAATGCATTGGACATCACACCGACCCATCTGCATGTGTTAATCCACCGGGCTCGTCTGGCACTGCGCCGCTGTCTTGAATGCAACTGGTTCGGACGAACATAACGCAATAACACACAAAGGATAAGAAACGATTGATAATGAAAAAGTTCTCCTGCCTTGAAGCCACCCGGCTGGCATCCGACGCACTGGAACGCCCGCTGACATGGAGCGAGCGCCTGCGCCTGCGCCTGCACCTGATGATGTGCGATATGTGCTCCCGCTGCGTCGAACAGTTTCAGATCATCCATCAACTGGCATCCCGCTCCGCCGAAGGCAAGGCCAGCCTGTCCGAGGAAGATCGCAGAAAAATCGCCCGGGCCCTGAAAGAGGCCGCCAGGCGATAATCCCTGCCCCGGGGAAATCACCCGGGCTGCAATACCTGTTCATACAGCATGTAATCGTTATCTTCAGCGCGCCTGAGCGCGCGTTCAAGATGCCGCGCGGATAGCGCATCCGGCTTGTCGGCCAGCAGGTTGCGATAGACTCCCTTGTAAAATGCATCCGGCTGCACCTGAATCGCAAAACGGATCGATGCCGTATGCTGCGGCCAGTCGCCGACCTCGTAACGGCGTACCTCCCCCGGCCGCAAACGCGTATCGCGCAACTCCTGCCAGCCGTGATCATAGACAACCTCGCGCACGATCTCCCATTGCCATTGTCGCAAACGTGCGCCGGCCGCATCACGCGCCTCGGCCCGCACAATAATCTTCGGCGTTACATAAGTCGGGAAGGCATGCCCGATATGCCGGGAATGCAGCGTCAGCACGGCCTTTCCGCCCACCAGCCGTGCGTCAATGCGCAGGCCCTTACGCACCATATCCACATCATGGATACCACGAAATTCATGCCGTCGCTCCGGCATATGACATTGCTGACAGGTAATACCATCCCTGGCAAAATGACTTTCCTTCCATTCAGTTAGCGTATTTTCCAGAGGCTTTCCATTAATCGCCATGGTGGCCGGGAACTGATGACAGGAGGCACAGAACTGCGCTTGTTCAAACACGCGCACGGCCGTGAAACCGCCATGCGCCGGCGCATCCCGGTGCCTTTCTGTCTGCTGTCCGCGCCGCGGCGGCCCGAAACGCTGCCAGCCGCGCACATGGCATACGGCACAGCTCACGCCGCTGTGACGCAGGGGCAATCGCACCGCATCGATATCCGCCTCCCGATTGAAGCCGTTGTAATGCTGCAGGCGAAGACGCAGCGACTCAGACATATCCGCATCATGCCGGTATCGCTGTTCCTGCAATGGTGCATGGCAGCGCAGACAATCATTGGCCTCTGCCAACCCCATGGCCGGAAATTGCCCGACCATACCGGAAGAATAGGCATGGGCATGCAGGCTGTCCTTCCAGGCATTGAACTGTTCGACATGACACTGCGCACAGGCTTCCGGATGCAGATTGCGCTCCAGTGCCGACCACTCATGCGGAGCCTGCGATGTTGTCGCCCGCGGCGCATCCCAGTACCCCTCCGGCAAACCGCCGGCAGCCGTCAGCAGCAAACCGATAAGCAAACATGCCAGTCCGAATCCCGTCCGTCCCTTCATCCTGCCATCCTCCGCGAAAAAAGCGGCCCGTCCACCGGGCCGCTCATTGTTGCCACAAATGCGACCTAGCGCTGATGTTCCCTGCGATACTGCATGCGATAGGCGCGATAATAGGCGGCCATCGCTGTCAGCTCCTTCGAGTTCTTGTCGAACTGTTTGCCCTTCATCGGATTAAGCATGCAATAATTGATCATCTGGTCGAGCGTCACCACATCACCGACCATCTTCACGTAATGCGGAAAATTCTGGTTTCGATCCAGATGCAATAGCGCATAATCGCCATGACAGGACATGCAGGCCACACCTGATGTACCCAGCTTCTCGTCATGCCACATTTTCCTGCCCAGCGCGACGGCCTGAGCAAAATTATCAAACGCATGCGGTCGAATCAGCGTATTGCCTCCGGCCGCGCCCTGCTTCATTGAGCACGGGTTTGCCGGTTTCATACTACAGGGATTACATGGATTGGCGGAACGCTTCATGCTACAGGGATTACAGGGATTCGCCGGCTTTTTCATGCTGCACGGGTTGGCCTGTTTTTTCATACTGCAGGGATTACACGGATTCATTGTTTTCATGGCACAGGGGTTGCAGGGGTTGGCGGCATAGGCCGGCGCAGCCAGTAATGCCAGCACGGCCATCAACGCCATATTCATCATCATTTTCATCGTTATTCCTCCATTGGAAATGCAGCCGAATATTCACGGCCATTCCTGCGCTCTGTCGCTACAGACTTCGACTCCTTACAGCACCAACGCAACAGGCTCCGCATGCGGAGCCTGTTATCATGATCAAACCTTCGGTTTAATCGTGTTTCTTGTCATGCCTCATGGCGCATGGGTTGCATGGATTCATGTGCTCCATTTTCTTCATCGAACACGGATTGCACGGATTCATATGCTCCATCTTTTTCATCGAACACGGATTACACGGATTCATATGCTCCATCTTTTTCATCGAACACGGATTTTCATGGTGCCCGGCAAACGCCGGTGCTGCCGACAGGCCCAGCGCCAGCATGCCTGCCGCGACCAACATCATCATTTTTTTCATAAACGCATCTCCTCTTTCATCTCCCGCAACGGGGGCGTTGTGCTTGGTCGCCTCACCTGCAGATTCCTTACACAGCTACCATATTTGCTGCATAAACAGGTTTATACGTCGCAAAAGAGTTGAGCCCGACATTCTCAGAAAATGGCATTTTTGAGAAGAAACCATATGGATTGCTCACATTTCCCATCTCATGAGCACTTATGTCGATGTCATCGACATGAAATCACAACATGTCGATATTTCCCGGATTCTTTGACACGTTCCACATGATCTGGCGCAATAAAACGTTTAGTGGCGCAATTCGGATAATTGCGCCACTAACCCATATTTGTCGCGCAGATTAAGATGGCGGGAAAGTGATACGTTCAGCGCTCCAGGGCGCGTTTGCGCTCCTGCCGGGAGTGGTAGAAAATCATGCCGTCCATGGTCAATGTAGCCAGCATCATCAGCCACAACAGCCAGGCCGGTGTGCCGAGCATCTGTACGAGCATGTCCATGTCGCCTTCGACGATGCCAAAGGCCGCAGCCAGCAGATAGGCCATCAACGCATGGCCGCCGATCATCAGCGCGGCCTTGCTCAATACCAGCGTCAGGTAATACAGAAAGGCAAACGATGACTGTTTACCCGGCTGCCTGGCCATCGCCTATTCTTCCTTATCCTGACCGAAACCGTAGGTGCGGATTTCCTTCACACGAAAGGCATTATCGTATTCGATAATCACGCCGCGCTGAATGCGCTCGCCACTGTCCGGATCCTCGAAATCTTCCACATAATTGGCGCGATGCGGATGCAGGGAATCCCTGAGGATCGGTTCACCCAGCACCGATTCGACCTCAAACCGGCTGTCCCCTTCATGAATCTGCTGAATTTTTGCCACATCCAGTACATTGCCCTGATGTACCGGCGGCGTAATACAGGCTGCCGGCAACAAGAGCAGCCCCAGTGCCAGCATGCGAACACGGCGCATCATTGCGAACCTCCGACAGGGCCGCGGCCACCGGCCTGAAGCCATTGAATATAATCGTTCATGCCCGCCTCCAGCGTCCAGGATGGTTTCCATCTCAGCAAAGCCTCCGTCTCGGCCAGATCGGCTTCGGTATGGTTCTGATAAAAGGAAAACGGATTATCAAAATATTCCACTTCCAGTTCGCGGCCCAGTGCCTTGCCAAGGATTGCGACCACATCGTTGAAGGTACGCGCCCGCCCGGAACCGACATTGCACACACCTGAGCGCGAAGCCTGCAGGGCAGCCAGATTGGCATCGACAACATCGCGAATATAAACGAAATCGCGCATCTGCTCGCCATATTTGAACAGGCGCGGTGTCTTGCCTGCCTGTGCCTGCTCATAGAGCTGCAGCATCATTGAGGCCGTCTTGTTGCCGTCTTTCTCGTTCTTGTGCGTTTCACCCGGTCCATAGACATTAAAATAACGCAGGCCGATGATCGGTGCGGGATGGTGTTCATACCAGCGGGCAGCCACGC
>WFNX01000048.1 GCA_015488375.1 Mariprofundaceae bacterium
CAGCAGCACGGCGGGCCCCAGAAAGCGCTCGCCGTTCCACCACCATGACGGACAGGAGGTCGTACAGCAGGCGCACAAAATGCATTCATACTGACCATCGAGTTCGGCGCGCTCGGCAGGCGATTGCAGACGCTCATGCTCCGGCGTCGGCGTCGTGGTCTGCAGCCACGGCTGAATCTGGCGATACTGATCGAAGAAATGATCCATATCGACAACCAGATCCCGAATCACCGGCATGCCCGGCAAGGGACGCACATGCACCGGCTGCTTCAGTCCTGCCAGCGGAGTGATGCATGCCAGGCCATTGACGCCGTTGATATTCATGCCGTCGGAACCGCATATGCCCTCGCCGCAGGAACGCCGATAGGTCAGACTGCCGTCAAGCTCCCATTTGATATAATTCAATGCATCGAGCAATTTCATGCCCGGCCTGTTCAGCGGCACCTCATAGCCCTGCATGAACGGCTTGTCATCCCGCTCGGGATCATAGCGAAAAACGGAAAGGCGCACCGTGTCAGACATTCGTTACCCCCCGCATCAGTACACCCGTTTTTTGGGTGGAAACGCGTCCACCGTCATCGGCTGCATGCGCACCGGCTTGTAGTCCAGCTGCACCCGGCCATCCCGAATGCCGGCCAGCGTATGCTTTAACCAGTCCTGATCATCCCGCTCGGGAAAATCATCACGCGCATGCGCCCCGCGCGACTCGGTACGCGCCAGCGCGCCGGCCGCCGTCACACGCGCCAGCGACATCAGATTCTCCAGCTCCATGGCCTCGATCAGCTCCGTATTGAACAGACGGTTGCCATCGCCGATAGAAGCCTCCGGCAGGCTCGCTGCCAGCGACTCCAGCTTGCGCACCCCCTCGGCCATGACCTCATGCGTACGATAGACGCTGAAATGCTCCTGCATGATACTCTGCATTTGCAACCGCACGCCGGCAATGCCTTCCTGCCCGCTGCGACCGCGATCCAGCCAGTGTTCCACGCGCGCCACCCCCTGCTGCCAGCAGTCTTTGGCCAATGGCGGATGGTAACGATGCTGTTTGAGGCGCTTCATCACCTGATTGCCGCAGGCACGCCCGAACACGATAATCTCCAGCAGCGAATTGCCTCCCAGCCGGTTGGCGCCATGCACCGACACGCAGGCCGCCTCGCCGATCGCATACAGTCCCGGAAACACCGTTTCCTTCCCATCATACCCCGGATACACAACCTCGCCAAAACGATTGGTCGGGATACCTCCCATCGTATAATGTGCTGTCGGCTGCACCGGGATCGGCTCCTTCGTACAATCCACATCGGCAAAGCGCAGGGCCAACTCATGGATATTGGGCAACCGGGAAAGAATTAGTTCCTCACCCAGATGATCGAGCTTCAGCAACACATAATCCCTGTCCGGCCCGCATCCACGCCCTTCACGAATTTCCTGCGCAATGGCGCGCGAGACCACATCGCGACTGGCCAGATCCCTGGCTGTCGGCGCATAGCGTTCCATAAAACGTTCGCCCTCGGCGTTGATCAGATAACCGCCCTCGCCGCGCACCCCCTCAGTGATCAGCGGGCCGACATGGGCGATGCCGGTCGGGTGAAACTGAAAGAATTCCATATCCTCCAGTGGCAGCCCTGCCGCCAGCGCCAGCGCGCCGCCATCGCCGGTACAGATATGCGCATTCGTGGTCACCCGGAAGACGCGACCGGCGCCGCCGGTGGCCAGAATCACCGCCTTGGCCTGAAACAGATGATACTCGCCGCGGGCGATATCCCAGGCCATCACTCCCTGACATCCGCCATCATCAGTAATCAGATCAAGGGCGAAGAACTCCTGATAGAAATGCGTACCCGCACGCAGGTTCTGCTGATACATGGAATGCAGAATCGCATGACCGGTACGGTCGGCCGCCGCACAGGTTCTGGCCGCCTGACCGCCTGCGCCGAATTCCCGCGATTGTCCGCCGAACGGTCGCTGGTAGATACGTCCGTTCTCCAGTCGGGAAAACGGTACCCCCTGATGCTCCAGTTCACGCACCAGCAGGGGCGCCGCCCGGCACATGTACTCGATCGCATCCTGATCGCCGAGATAGTCCGAACCCTTGACCGTATCATACATATGCCAGTGCCAGTGATCGGAATCGACATTGCCCAGCGAGGCATTGATGCCGCCCTGGGCGGCCACCGTATGCGAACGCGTCGGCAGGACTTTCGTAATGATCGCCACGCGATGACCGGCATCGGCCAGTTGCAGGGCGCAGCGCATGCCCGCCCCGCCGGAACCGATAATCACCACATCATGAAAATGATGTTCTACGCGGTCTGTTGACAGATATGCCATGATTCCATGCTCCTCATCAACCGCCCCAGGCCCAGATAATGGCCAGCCACCAGATACCGAAACCGGACATCACGATCAACATGCTGCCGATCAGGGTCACGCGCCAGCCGATATGCGGCACATAATCCTCGAAGATCACCTTCAGCCCCATATAGGCATGCACAATCAGGGCCAGAATCAGCAGCGTATGCAACACACGGGAAAGCAGATGATCGAGGATATCCAGCAGGCCGAACTGATCGACACTGCCGCTGTAAACGGCAACAATCAGAAAAAACGGCAAGGGCAACAGCAGGGCCAGCACGACGGCCGACAGGCGCTGCCAGTACCAGTCGCGAAACCCGCTGCACGCGGCGCCCTGATCGCGGCGGATTTTCACAGCAGCACCGCCAGCACACAGGCCGCCAGCACCGCCAGCGCCAGCACGACGCGCGCCGAGGCGCGCATCATCTGCCGGCTCTCCAGCCAGCCGGCATCCAGACACAGAAAACGCACGCCATTGCATGCGTGGTAAATCAGCGCCGTGCCCACCAGCCACAGGGACAGCTTGCCCGGCAGCGAATGCAGCCAGTCATAGACGCGCGAGAATCCTTCCGGACTGCCGGTCATACCATGCAACAGCCACAGATACAGCGGCACAAACAATACCAGTACCAGACCGCTGGCGCGGTGTGCAAGGCTGGCCATCATCGGTATGCGCCAGCGATAAACGGAAAGCCTGGGCGATAATGGTCGCCGCGAAGATGGCATGTGATCACGCATGGCTTGATTCCTCTGCCTGAAAGTCCTGCCTGTGTTCTAGCACCTTACCGCCCCGCTGTCCATGTTGCACCATCAGCAGCCTGACGTTCGATGTCCTGACGCAAGCCGCCGATGCGATTCGCCAGCTCACCGGCCAGATGCCAGCCTGTGAGTTCACCCGCCTTGCCGTGCAGGGCGACGGCCGCTGTAATGCGAACGGCCGCCGCATTTTCCGTGCCGCGACAATGCATCAACTGCGCGGCAATCACCCCGGCCAGCACATCGCCACAGCCGGCGACAGCCATTTGCGGCGAGCCAAACGGACACAGAAAAACCTCGCCCTGCGGCGATGCCACCAGAGTTTCATTGCCCTTGAGCACAATCCAGCATTGATAGCGTTCGCTCAGTGCCAGCACAGCCTGCCGGCGTTCTGCCTGCACATGCTCGACATCATTCCCCAGCAGACGCGCCGCCTCACCCGGATGCGGCGTCAGCACCGTCAGCGTTTCCCGTGTCGCAAGCAATTGCTGCAATTGCCGATCATCCGCCAGCATGTTCAGCGCATCCGCATCCAGCAACAAGGGCACTGTTGTTGCCAGCAATTGCCGCAATGTATCGCCCTGCGCCCGACCCCAGCCCGGCCCGGCCACAATGGCATCCACACGCGTCCCTGCCGACTGCCATGGTGCGGAAGATTGCGGATGCACCATGATTTCCAGTGCACTTGTTGCGATCACCGGCCAGACATCATCCGGGCAGACAAGGCTGACCAGCCCGGCCCCGGCCGCAAAAGCCCCCAGACCCGCCAGACGCGGCGCACCGGTAAACCCTGCCGAGCCCCCAAAAATCCATACATGCCCATAATTGCCCTTGTGCGAGATGCGCGCACGCGCCGGCCAGGCCTGCGCAAGCACATCTGCATCGATCAGCGAAGCGCGATGCAAGCCATTGGATAACTGTAAAAAGGAGGCGCATAAAATTTCATCGCTGATGCCGATATCCGCAACCGGCAGCATCTCGCCGGTATAGTCTCGCCCTGCGCCCAGCCAGTGCCCCCATTTATGCGCCGCAATCGGCAGGGTACAGTCCGCCCGCACGGCGCAGCCCATAACCTCTCCGTTGTCGGCATGAATCCCGCTGGCGATATCCACCGATAACACCAGCCGGTCAGAATCATTGATCAAGGCAACAGCCTCGGCGAAATGTCCTGTCAGCGGCCTGGCCAGGCCTGTCCCGAACATGCAATCGACCACCAGCATCGCGCGCAACAGCCAGCGCTTTAATTCCGCAACCGTGCCATCAGCCTCCCGTACCTTGACCCCGGCCTGCCGGGCCCGTTCCATCCAGCGTTGCGCATCGCCTTTGACATCCGCCAGCGGAACCAGACTGACTACGGTCACCGGCAATCTTCGGCGTCGCAAATAACAGGCTGCCGCATAGCCGTCCCCGCCATTATTGCCCGGGCCGGCAACGATCACCACCCGCCCAAAATCCGGCAGGCGATGCAACACGGCTTCGGCCACGGATCGACCCGCACGCTCCATCAGTTCAAATGACGAAACCTGTTGCATGGCCTGCTGATCCGCCCATTGCATCTGAGCTGATGAGAGAATGCGTATCCTCATATCCCCCTCCTTTCAGACCGGCCCATGCCGCTGACACCAGCGATAATAGCCCGCGCTGACCCATAACGCACCCAGTGTATCTGCCAGCCAGTCCATGCCATCGGCCATGCGCCCCGCAACGAATGACTGATGCCATTCATCGCTCAGACCATAGAGCATACAAAACACAACCGCCGCAACCGCCAGGCGCATCAGGGCCGATGCCGTGCGTAACGGCAGCAGGGGCAGAAACGCGCGCCAGAACAGCCAGGCCATGATGGCATACGCCGTCATATGCATCAGCTTGTCCTGTCCCGGGAAGCCATCCATGCCAGGCAAATGTGATTGCGCGGAGAGCAGGTAGATCAGCACGCACCAGCCAAGCAGCGCGGCAAACCATGGCATACGAAAGATTTTACTCATCGGAAGCCCCCCCCCCGGCCGCATGGCCGCGCAACCCGTCCCGCAGCCATCAGTGCAAGAGGCAGGCAACTCAGCAGGACGACAAACCGGCAACGCAGCATCAGGTAAACGTGCACCCGTTCGCCCCGGCATGTCAAGTCAACGGCATTGCGTCAGACCGGACCAGTCTCCCTGTGATTCGGCAACAGCAAAGGCCACGGCGATACCGTCATCATCGGACAGGGACACATGCACATGCACCACACCAAGACGCTGGGCTGCCGCCAGTGCCCCATCATGCAGTACGATTTCCGGTTTGCCTGAAGGCTGATGAATGGTCTCAATATGATGCGGGGCCACACCCTGATGAAAGCCGGTTCCCAGCGCCTTGGCCACGGCCTCCTTGGCCGCAAACAGCATGGCAAAGCGACGGGCAGGATTGCCCCGGGCCAGGGCCTGCGCCGTTTCGTCCGCACGATAGATCCGGCGCATGAAGCGTTCGCCAAAGCGTTCCAGGCTGGCCTCGACCCGCGCAATGCGAATGCGATCCACGCCAATGCCGACAATCGCCATCAGCGCTGCATCACCGCCTTGAAGTCGGCCACGGCTGCCTTCAGCCCCTTGAATACGGCATCCGCAACGATGGCATGACCAATATTCAGGCCTTCAATCTGCGTAATCGCGGCAATGGCCGGGGTATTATCGACGGTCAGTCCGTGACCGGCATGCACAATCAGCCCCAGTTCCGCCGCCACTTCGGCCGCCTGCCGAATCCGCGCAAGTTCGGCCTGCCGGGCCGCTCCGGCCAGATTGGCATAATGACCTGTATGCAATTCAATCACCGGCGCACCAATCGCATGCGAGGCGCGAACCTGTGCTTCATCGGGATCAATAAACATGGATACACGACAGCCGGCAGCCGATAATTTGTCCACGACACTGGCCAGACGCAG
>WFNX01000049.1 GCA_015488375.1 Mariprofundaceae bacterium
GCGCTGTCTGGTTCCCGCCGGTCGGCATGGCGATCGGCCTGTGCGTGGCACTGCTGGCGACATGGGGCGCGCATATCGATGCCTGGCTGGGTGCCTGGCTGGGCCTGCTTTGCTGGGTTGCGATAACCGGCGCATTGCATCTGGATGGCCTGGCCGATCTGGCGGATGGGCTGGGGGCCAGTCATCGCGATCCCGAACGTTTGCTGGCCGTCATGAAGGATCCGCATATCGGCGTGTATGGCGTGGTGAGTGTGTTTATCCTGCTTTCCGGCAAACTGGTGCTGTTATGGTTATGGATCACGCATGATGTTTCGTTGTTTGCGTTGTTGCTGGTGTGTGCATGGAGCCGCTGGGGGACGCTGCTCTGGGCGCGGTTGCCTTCATTGCATCCGGGCCACGGAGAGCGCTTCCGCTGGCAGTTATCCGGCAGGACTGTGTTGTGGGCGGGGGTGATATTATTTTCGGGAACCCTGCTGTTTTATCCTGCCCTGTGGGCGGCTCCTGTATTGATGGCCGTCTGGATGTGGTTTTTGCAGCGCCGTCTCGGCGGCATGAGTGGCGATTGTCTGGGGGCCGGGACGGAAGTGTGCGAGTGTGCGTTGCTGCTGTTACCCCTGCTGCATTAGCAGGCTGCTGATCTGTTCATAAACGGGAAAGACGATGAGCGCACCCAGCGTCAGATCCAGCAGCGGTGACGCGGCAAGCAATACCAGAATTATCACCAGTGCCATTGACGGCGTGTAAAGCGAGGCCGGAAAGTTCAGCCAGCGTGTGGCAACCCATTCACCGGCCAGCATGCCCGGCAGGGGCAACACATGCATGGCCATCATGCACAGGTTGAAAAACATCAGTACCTTGGCCCACCAGTGATGCAGGGGTGGCAGGCCGGAGGGTGAGGGGTGGTTCAGGGTCCAGGCATAAAGGGCGATGCCGATAAGGCAGAGAATGGCATGCCCCGTCAGGCGTATCAGGGCCGCCTGCATGCCGCGCTTCAGTATACGTGGCGGGGCGATGATGATGCCGCGGTGGAATGCGATGGCGGCAAACCAGGGCAACCATGACAGACGCGAGGTTATGGAAAAAAACGGGTGTGGCAGTGGCATCTTGTGCCAGCGCGCTTCCAGCCAGCTGACCGCCGTCAGGCTGATCATCACCGGCAGGCTGTAGAGAATACATTGCCGGATCACAATGGACAGCCAGGCATCCACGGCTGTTACATGTGCTCCTGTTGCGGATAGAGTCTCAGGGTCAGCTCGGCGCCGCCTGCGCGGTCCTGCAGGTTGATCAATACATCGCTGCCGTGCATCAGCATGCCGGTGATTCTGGCTTTGCGATGTGTGGCAATGCGGATCAGATTTCGGCCATCCCACGCCCACAGGGTGGCCGGCTGGCCATCGTCGCTTAACCACAGCCATTGACGATTGCGATCCCAGCTGAGGTGAAGCGGCTGCTGAAGTTCGGGCGATTTCAGAAACAGCTGAATATCCGGCTGGTTGCCACGATCATCGAGCACCAGAATGTGTCCGCTGCCTCCTTCGGCAAGCAGGATTCGCCCGTCCGGCAATGTTTTCATATCCCTGATGTGATGGAATGTGCGTGCATGCAGGACACGCGCATTGCTGCGGGCCTGTTCCGGCAGCTCGATTTTAAGCCAGCCCTTGTCGGTATGCAGGACTTCCAGTGTCCGGTGGTGCAGATGCATACGATACAGGCTGCCCTGTGTATGCGAATCAGCAAGATAGGCATAGCGGCCGTCCCGTGAAAACGCAATGCCTTCATGGTCGAAAATTCCGGCATCGGTCAGGTTGGTGATCGCCGGATGTGCATTTTCCGGGCGTTCGCGGTCAATGAATTGTTCGGGTGGCAGTTTATCCGCTTCGGCAATGCGCCAGATCATGCCACGATCGTAGGCCTCGCCCATCCACAGGCTTCCATCAGGGGCAAACGTCAGTCCATGCGCGCGCTGCAGGCCGGTTATCAATACCAGTTTGTGGGCATTGCGGAAATCATAGGCGGCCAGACTGGGGGCATTGTGATGGGCCTCGGTTGCGCAGCTGATATACAGCCAGCGGCCATGCTTTGACAGCGCCAGCATTTCCGGATGTGCCTGACGCCAGACAATCAGCGATTGCATATTCCAGCCTGGGGCCAGTTCCAGGC
>WFNX01000050.1 GCA_015488375.1 Mariprofundaceae bacterium
ATGCTGGCGGAACTGGCCGTGCAGATTCAGGAGCGAGCTTCATGATTTTACAGGATAAGTCGGTATTGGTGACCGGGGGAACCGGGTCCATGGGCAAGGTGCTGGTACGACGCCTGCTTGCCGGGGAACTCGGCACGCCGCGCAAGGTCATCATCCTCAGCCGAGATGAGGCCAAGCAGCATGATATGCGCATGGCCTACCTGCATAAAACGGTGACCACGGATGAGGTGATCTTCAATAATTTTCGTCAGGCGTTGGAGTTCCGTATCGGGGATGTGCGCGACTATCGCGATATCTGTTCGTCGCTGAGAGATGCGGATGTGGTGATCAATGCGGCGGCACTGAAGCAGGTGCCGACCTGTGAGTATTTCCCGGAGCAGGCGGTGCTGACCAATTGCATCGGGGCAATGAATATCGTGCAGGCCATCCGAGAGAATGCGTATCCCGTGGAAACCGTGATCGGCATCAGCACGGACAAGGCGGCCAAGCCGGTCAATGTGATGGGCATGACCAAGGCCGTGCAGGAGCGGATTTTTACTTCGGCCAATGTATTGAATTCCTCGACGCGCTTTATCTGCGTGCGCTATGGCAATGTGCTGGCTTCGCGCGGCTCGGTGATTCCGTTGTTCCATGAGCAGATTCGTCATGGTGGACCGGTCACCGTGACCGTACCGGAAATGACACGCTTTTTGCTCAGTCTGGAGCAGGCTGTGGATACGGTGTTCGCGGCGCTGCGCGAGGCTCGTCCCGGGGAGATTCTGGTGCCCGATGCGCCGGCGGCAACGGTGGAGAACATCGCCCGGGCTCTGATTGGCGAGCGGAATATCGAGATTCGGGTGACCGGCATTCGTCCGGGCGAGAAGATGCATGAGATTATGGTCTCCGATGAAGAGGCGCACCATACCATCCGGCGCGGCGATTATTACGCGATTTGCTCGATGTTGCCTGAACTCAATGCCGCATTTGACAGCCCGCGGGTATTGCAGCGCGAATTCAGTTCGGCGGACAATGTGCTGGACCTGGAAGGTACGCGCCGCCTGCTGGAAACACATCGGTTGTTGCCCGGTATGGAATCGCGTGTCGAGGGCGGGGAGCTGCTCGCGTGATGAAGGTGATGACCATTGTCGGTACGCGTCCCGAACTGATCAAGCTCAGTCGGGTGATCGCCGAGCTGGATCGCTGCTTTGAGCATACGCTGGTGCATACCGGGCAGAATTATGATGATGAGCTGAACCGGGTGTTTTTCGATGATCTTGAGATCCGGCCGCCCGACCACTATCTCGCGGCAGCCGGTGAGACTGCGGCGGAGACGATTGCGCAGGTGATTGCGCGATCGGACCGCATCCTGGCCGAGCAGCAGCCGGATGCCGTTCTGTTATATGGCGATACCAACAGCTGTATGGCGGCCATTGTGGCCAAGCGGCGCAGGATTCCGGTGTTTCATATGGAGGCAGGCAATCGCTGTTTCGATGACCGCGTCCCCGAGGAGATCAACCGGCGCATTGTCGATCATATCAGTGATATCAACATGCCTCTGACCGAACATGCCCGCCGCTACCTGCTGGCCGAAGGCATCCGGCCGGAAACGGTGATCAAAACGGGTTCCTGCATGCAGGAGGTGCTTGAATATTATGCGCCGAAGATTGCGGCCTCCGATGTGTTGTCGCGGCTTGATTTGCCGCGGCAGGGCTATTTTCTTGTCAGTGCGCATCGTGAGGAGAATGTGGATCGGCCGGAACGTTTGTCCGCCCTGCTGGACGCATTAAACGCGCTTGCCGATGCCTATAATCTGCCCATCGTGTTTTCCGTGCATCCGCGCACGCGAAAGCGTCTTGATGCCCTGGCTCATGGTACGATGGATGAGCGTATCCGTTTTATGCAGGCAATGGGCTTTCTGGATTATGTCCATTTGGAGCAGCATGCATGTGGTGTGATCTCCGACAGCGGCACGATTGCCGAGGAAAGCTCGCTGCTGGGTTTTCCGGCAGTGACGATTCGGCAGGCGCATGAGCGGCCGGAGGGTATGGATCAGGGAACCCTGATCATGTCGGATATCGTGCCGCAGTCCCTGCTGGATGCTGTGGCCATCGTGCTGGATCAGGCGGATCGCGGCCTGAAGGCTCCCGCAGTTCCGGATTATGAAGGCGGGCCGGTTTCTCTGCAGGTGGCCCGCATTATCAGCAGTTACACGGATTATATCCGGCGTACGGTCTGGCGGGAAGCATCCTGACTGGTCGATGCTTTGATCATCAGCAAGGGGGCGGCCGGGTGATGAATGAGCAGGGATATATCCGCATGAAGCGTCTGTTTGATATTTGCCTGTGCCTGTTGATTCTGCTTGTCGCATGGCTTCCCATGCTGTGCATTGCGTTGCTGGTCAAGCTGACATCCAAAGGCCCGGTATTATACTGGTCGGACAGAGTGGGTCGCGATAACCAAATATTCTCCATGCCGAAGTTTCGCAGCATGAAGGTGGACACACCGGCCGTGGCCACGCATTTGCTGGAGAACCCCCAAAGCGTGTTGACGCCGATTGGCGATATTTTGCGCAAATCGAGTCTGGATGAGCTGCCGCAGCTCTGGTGTGTGTTGAAAGGGGAGATGAGCTTTGTCGGGCCACGACCGGCATTGTACAATCAGGATGACCTGATTGCCCTGCGCACGGAGAAGGGGGTGCATCGTCTGCCTGTCGGCATTACCGGATGGGCTCAGGTCAATGGACGTGATGAATTGCCGATTCCCGAAAAGGTCGCGCTTGATGTCGAATATATGCAGCGGAAGTCTCTGAAGTTTGATCTTTATATTCTGTGGCTTACGTTGATCCGGGTTGTTCGCCGGGAAGGTGTTTTACATTAGCCAGTGCGGCGGTGCGGGTTGATGTGGTTGATTCCCCTTGATTATCAGGGGCCTGTTTTTCTATACTCATGGATACATAGCAGGGAATTCCTGCACAAGGAGGGCATCAAATGAAGATCAGAACAATACTGGCGGCATGTTTCGTGATGCTGATGATGTGGGCTGCGCCGTTGCAGGCCGGCGATAAGGTTAATATCAATACGGCAAGTGTTGAATCTCTGCAGGAGGTAAAGGGTATTGGTCCGAAACTGGCGGCCAAAATCGTGGAATATCGAACGGAACATGGTAAATTCAAGGAGGTGGATGATCTGGCCGGGGTCAAGGGCATTGGCGAGAAAAAGCTGGACAAGATCAAGGACCAGGTAACCGTGGGAGAAGATGAAGAAAAACACGATGATTAATGACTGAATCAGGCTAATCGAGAGGGCGCGGCATTTGCCGCGCCCTGCTTTTTGTGAAGAATAAGCTAATGGATATTAGTCATCCGATGGTTTTCAATGGGGGGACGAAAAAGCAGGGAGGCAAACCAGCACAGTGATCAGGATGGTATCATCATTGATAGTCCGGGCTCTGTCGCTGGCGGCGCTGGCATTTCCGTTTTCCGTTGCCGCGACCAATATTTGCCTTGCTGTGGCCCTGGCCGCCGGCTTGCTGTCGGGGAGCTGGTGGCATGGTGTGCAATACCTCTGGCGAGAGCAGCGCTGGTTGTTTCTTGCGCTGGGCCTATACCTGCTATGGGCACCTTTGGGGTTATTATGGAGCGCGGATGTTCGGCACGGGCTGGAGGTGCTGGGGCATTACTGGTTCTGGTTATTATTGCCCGTGGTGGTTGTCGCTCTGTCCCGCGAACGGGATCGAAACATGGTGTTGGGGTGTTTGTCTGTTGGTCTGACATTGAATCTTCTGTATTGCGTATTGCAGGCAATGGGCTACGTCGATGTGGCTACTGATGGTTCGGGAGTGCGTGATGCAACCGGTCATATTGGCCATATCGGATTCGGGTTTGTGTATGCCCTGTGGGCGGCCTGGCTGCTATATCTGGGGTTGCGCTGGCATGGCTGGAGACGTTGGGGGTGCTGGGCGCTGGTGTTATGGGCATGTATCATGGTGTTTATGGCTCAGGGACGTGCAGGTTATGTTTTGATGATTTTGCTGCTTATGTCTGTTGTTGTTAAATGGGCCTGGCTGCATTACCGCAGGGTTCATGCCTTTTCCCTGCTGGGCGGGATGGCCCTGTTGCTGGTTCTGGTAATGATGCTGGGGCCCGGCAAGGAACGTATTGCGGGCACCTGGCTGGCCTGGCACGGGGAAGTTCATCAATCATCAAGTTGGGACGAGAAAATGGCCATGCTTTCCACACATCAACGGCTGTCGATGTGGCAAACTGCCTGGAACGTCTGGCAGAAGCATCCGTTTGTTGGGGTTGGTACCGGTGGTTTTTTACAGGCGGCGAAGCCTGTATTTGAACAGCGAGTGCACAGGAAGATGACGCTTTCTCATCCGCATAATCAATACCTGTTAGTGCTGGCTCGATGGGGTATCACAGGGCTGGTTTGTTTGCTTCTGCTGCTCGTGATATGGGTTCGGAATGGCTGGCACAGGGACTGGAACAGTTCCGAGGTCGTCCCGCTGATGTTTCTCGCGGGTTTTGCATTGACAATCGATGGCATGTTTTCCATTACCCTTGAGCAACATTTTTCGGCCATTCTGGCGATATTGTTATTGGGAGCTTCGCTGGCGGCGCGCGCAGTGCATGATGAGTCCCGTGCCGATGCGCGGCCAGCAGCGAACGGATGACTTCCGTTTGATTGTTTTTTGTGAAGCATAGAGGCGATGAGTCAACGTCACCTGTTACGTAGCCGCTGGCTGGTATTTCTGCATGACCTGATGTGGATCCCCACAGCCATCTTTGTCGCGTTTTCACTGCGTTTTAATTTGTCTGCAATTCCTGAAATTTATGCAGCTTCGATGCATGTGCTGATGGTGATTGCCGTGCCCGTGCAGGCGCTGGTTTTCTGGTATTTCAGTCTCTATCGCGGGGTATGGCGTTTTGCGTCCATTCCTGATCTTCTGCGTATTGTCAGGGCGGTGCTTGTCGGGGTATTGCTGACGTTTGTGTTGATGTTTATCTGGCAGCGTCTGGAAGGCCTGCCACGCTCGGTATTGATTCTCTATCCGTTATTGTTGATGTTGTTTCTGGCCGGACCACGTATGCTATACCGGTGGTTTAAGGACCATCACTTGCAGCTTGAGCGTTTTGAACGCAAGCGTGCGCTGGTGGTCGGAGCAGGACGTGCCGGGGAACTGCTGGTACGCGAGTTGTTGAAGGAGGGGCCGTATAACCCTGTGGCTTTCCTCGATGACGCGGCTCGGCGACAGGGGCAGGAGATTCACGGCGTGCGCGTCGTCGGCCGGCTGGATGAGCTGGCTGATGCCGTGGACCGTTACGATATCGAGGTGGTATTGCTGGCCATTCCGTCTGCTTCGAATCGTTTGATACGCAAGGTGTTTGAGGCCAGCCGTGATGCCGGTGTCGTTTGCCGCACCCTGCCTTCCGTCGTGGATCTGGCTGACGGCAGGGTGGAAGTCTCCCGCCTGCGCGATATCCGTATCGACGATTTGCTAGGACGTGATGAGATTCGCCATGATCTGGAAGAAGTGCGGGACTTTTTGCAGCAAAAGAAGGTGCTGATTACCGGTGCGGGAGGATCGATTGGCTCCGAGCTGTGCCGGCAGGTGCTGGAATATGAACCTGCGCAACTGGTGATGGTTGATCATGGAGAATTCAACCTGTACACGATTGAGCAGGAATTACGCACTCACCGCCTGGCGGATCGCTGCCGCGCCCTGCTTGGCGATATTCGCGATGAAGATCGCCTGCGCTGGATTTTCGAGCATTTTCGTCCGCAGGTGGTGCTGAATGCCGCGGCTTACAAGCATGTCCCGCTGGTAGAGGAAAACCCGGCCGAAGGCGTGAAAACAAACATTTTCGGTACCTGTCAGCTGGCGGATATGGCGGTGCAATATGCGGTGGAAAAATTTATTCAGGTATCGACGGACAAGGCTGTCAATCCGGTGAATATCATGGGCGCAAGTAAACGGGCTGCCGAGATTTATTGCCAGAATCTCGATCGGCGGGCGCCGGATACGGCATTTATTACCACGCGTTTCGGTAATGTGCTGGGTTCGGCAGGCAGTGTTGTGCCGCTGTTTGAGCAACAGATCCGGCAGGGCGGGCCGGTGACCGTGACGCATCCGGACATCACCCGTTTCTTTATGACGATTCCCGAAGCCGTCAGTCTGATTCTGCAGGCGGCTGCCATGGGGCAGGGCGGTGAAATCTTTGTGCTGGATATGGGCGAGCCGATCAAAATCGATGAACTGGCCCGGCAAATGATACGTCTGGCCGGCCTTGAACCCGGCAAGGATATTGAGATTCGCTATACCGGACTCAGACCGGGTGAAAAACTGTATGAAGAGCTGTTCCATGAAGGTGAACCATGTGAAAAAACCCGGCATCCGAAAGTCATGCTGGCCTCCAGTCGCAAGGTGGACTGGGATGAATTGCAGATATTATTGCAGCGCCTGAAAGAAGACTGTCGTCAGCGCGATGTCGAACACCTGAAGCAGGGGCTCAAGCGTTTTGTGCCGGAGTTCAGGGAAGCGCCGCCATGCTGAATATCGGGCGGTGGTCAGCCGCGCCCTGTTTTGTTGTTTGCAGGAGTGTGACCGCCGTGTTCGCAAAACGGGATGAGTGAGCTGAAGGACATGACATTCTCCCATCGTACCGCCAGTGAAGACTTTGGCTACGATCCGCGTGCCTTTGATCCCTGAAGTGTGGCGATTTGCCATCATGTGTTGATAATCACATACGATGGCGCCGGAATATCAACAGTTCGTGCAGTTTTCATGAAAACGTCATCATGGGCGAAGTAGGATGCGGATGATGAGAGGCATGATGAAAATGAACGGCTCGCGGTGGTGGAAGGCCATGCTGATTGCAGGCGTGCTGCTGCTGACGATATTGTGGGCCTTGCCATATGGCATTGCACAGGCCATTCGTCATGCTCTCGCTGCTGCCGGCATGCAGTCGGTCACGATTGAGGATGTCGATTTCAATCCGTTCAGCGGCACTTTCGGTATCAAGGGACTGCGCATGCTGAACCTGCAACAGCAGGAGATTCGTGTGCCGAAGCTGGAGGCACGCTTTGCCTGGCTGCCGCTGCTGGACAAGCGCCTGGTTGTGCAGCGCCTGCTGGTACAGCGGGCACATATGTCCCTGCAACAGGATGAGCAGGGTGATTATCAACTGGCGGGTATTCCGCTGCCATTGATGATGGAAATGACGCAGGGCGAACCTTCGGCATGGAGCATTGAAATCCGGCAAGTGCTGTTTGGCGGCACGCTGTCGCTCTCTCTGCCCTGGTATGAAGGCGAGGTGCATCTGGGCAGTGTGCAGATCTCGGATATTTCCGGCATGCGCGCGAAAAAACCGTTTGCAATCAGCGCCGTCATTCGAGCCGGGGGAGGCACGTTGCTGCTGGATGGTACGCTGAATCCTTTCGCTGAGAAGGCATCGGCCAGCGGGGTGCTGAACATTCGGCATCTGTCTCTGGCGGAGATGCGGCGTGTGGCTGCGCCCTGGCTGGCGGCGGAGATTGCCGGCGTGCAGGGAAGACTGGATGCGAAACTTCCTTTCACGGTTCTTTTGCAGGATAAGCCGGCCGACAGTCTGCGTGTGCATGCAGGCAGACTGTCGCTGCGCAAGGTGGCGGTGGAGCTGCGTGATTCCGGCATCAACAAGGTGCTTGCCGATACGCTGAACATTGATGATGTGAGCTATGATGGCGGCTGGACCCTGCGTCAGGGGAAGATCTCCGGTTTGCATGTGCATGCCGGCGCGGGGAAAACGCAGCAGAGCTATGATGTTGAAAAGCTGAACTTCGCCGAACTGGACGGAAATCAGCGCCTTCGTCTCACGGATGTGCGAATCCGGCACGGGAATCTGGCCGTGCAAAGCGGGCAGCAGAAGTTTCAGTTGCAGGCGGAAACGCTGACACTGAAGCAAGTGCAGGGCGGAGAAAAAACGGCCTTGCACGGCGTATCCGCAGCAATGCTCAGGCTTGTATTGCCTGAAGGCAGAATGTTGCAGGCCAAAACGCTGGTGTTTCCTGCAATGGTTTATTCCGGTGCATGGCAACTGCCTGAGGCCATGCTTGAATCACCGCTGTGGCAGGATAATTCATCACAGCGCGTCATCGGGCGCCTGGCGGCCGGAAAGATACAGGCAAAAGATATACAGTATCGACAGGATGGTCGCTTCAGTCTCGCAAGTGTGCACATTGCGGCGCCTGCAGGCGGCATGAACAGCCTGCAACCTTTGGCCGGGAGTGTTGATATCGGACACATTGCCGGCGGCGAATACCTTGCGATCGGCTCTGTGCAGGTAAAAGACAGTCGCATTCATTTGCGGCGGGATAAGCGGCGGCGCTGGTGGCTGGGCGAGTTGCCGCTGGCTTCCCTTGCCGGGAACAAGGATCAACGCCCCTGGCTGCGCTCCATGGGTGAGGTGCATTTAACAGGCGGCGATATCCATATCCGTGATGAATCGGTTGCGCCGGTTTATACAGACCGTTTCAATCTGCTCAGCGCGCGCATCCGGGATATCAATCGTGCAAGGCCAAGGCATTTCAGCCCGTTCCGGCTGGAACTTGTCGGAAAAGGCGGCGCGCGCCTGAGTATGCAGGGGCGCGTGCAGCCGTTCAGCGAGAAGGGAACGCTGGTTGCCACAGCGAAAGTCCATTCGTTCTCATTGCCTTCCATCAATTCGTTACTGGGAGAAAGCCTTGGTTATATCGCTCGGACGGGGCAACTGGATGCCGATGTCGAACTGCATGTGGAACAGGGTCGGTTGCAGGGAGAAAGTCAGCTTCTGTTACGTCAGCTTGAAGTGGTGAAACTGAAAGAGAAGGGTCGACAGCAGGAAGACAGCGGCCTTTCCATGCCGCTGGATACGGCACTGGATCTGCTCCGTAATGATGATAACGATATTGAGCTGTCGATCCCGGTATCCGGTGATATCCGCAATCCGCAATTTAATTATCAGGATGCGATCAACAAGGCGGTGGGCACGGCCCTGCAGAAAGCCGCGCTGGGTTATATTGCGGAAACCTTGCAGCCCTATGGCGCGCTGGTGACGGTGGCGGACCTGGCCTGGTCGGCCGGCAAGAAAATGATGGTGATTAAACTGGATCCCTTGCGCTTTGATGCCGGCAGCCGGCAGCCGGATGAAAAGCAGGCATTGCCGTATCTGCAGCATCTGGCCGGGCTGATGAACAAAAAAACCTCATTGCGACTGACGCTGTGCGGCAAGGCCACCCGGGCGGACCGGCAGGTGCTGCTGCAGATGGAGAAAAAGGCCGATGATGAGGCCTTGCTGGCACTGGCAAGCGCGCGTGCGCAGCATGTGCGCGAGATGCTGATGCAGCGTTTCTCCCTGGACAGCGCGCGCCTGTTTTTATGCCAGCCTGCCATTGATGAGGCTGAGGAGGCGTTCCCCCGTCTGGAGATGACCTTGCATTAGGGCCTGTTAACCGACCCCGGAAAGACAAAAGCCGACCTGTGCAGGCCGGCTTGTTCCGTGCGTTGCTCAGGGTAGGGTGGAGTGCCCCATCAGGTATTCATCGACGGCCCGGGCGCATTGCCGGCCCTCGCGAATGGCCCATACCACCAGCGACTGCCCGCGCCGCATATCGCCGGCAGCAAACACCTTGTCCAGGCTGGTACGATAATCCTGCGTGTTGGCTGCGACATTGCCGCGTGCGTCTTTGGCAACGCCCAGTTCATCGAGCATGCCTTCATGCACCGGATGCACAAAGCCCATCGCCAGCAGCACAAGATCCGCTTTCAGTTCAAATTCGGAACCTTCGATTTCGGACATTTTCCACTGACCGTCCACCTGTTCCCATTGCACGCGCACGCATTCAATGGCTTTTACATGGCCGTTTTCATCACCGATAAAGCGTTTGGTGGAGACTTCCCATTCGCGCTCGCAGCCTTCTTCCTGCGATGTCGAGGTGCGCAGCTTGTTCGGCCACTCCGGCCAGGTGACAAGCTTGTTCGGCTTTTCGGGCGGTTTGGGCAGGATTTCCAGCTGATGAATGGACGCAGCGCCATGGCGGTTGGAGGTGCCGATACAGTCAGAGCCGGTATCGCCGCCGCCGATGACGATGACATGCTTGCCTTCGGCCGAAATCCACTGATCTTCCGGAATTTCATCACCAAGGACGCGCCTGGTGTTGACGGTCAGGAAGTCCATGGCGAAATGAATGCCTTGCAGTTCACGGCCCGGAACCGGCAGGTCACGTGGTTTTTCCGAGCCCCCGGTCAGCACAACGGCATCGAATTCATCCAGCAGTTTACGGGCGGGAATATCCACGCCGATATGACTGTTAACGCGGAATTCGACGCCCTCGGCGCGCATCTGCGCCAGTCGGCGGTCAATCACATGCTTCTCGAACTTGAAATTCGGGATGCCGTAGCGCATCAGGCCACCAATGCGGTCATTTTTCTCGAACAGCACGACCTCATGGCCGACACGGGCCAGCTGTTGCGAGCAGGCCAGTCCGGCAGGGCCGGAGCCGACCACGGCCACGCGCTTGCCGGTTTTATGTGCGGGGATTTCCGGCACAATCCAGTCGTTCTCCCAGCCTTTCTCGATAATCGCCAGCTCGATATTCTTGATGCTGACGGCATCCCCGATCAGGTTGACCGTACAGGCTTCCTCGCATGGCGCGGGGCAGATGCGGCCGGTAAATTCGGGGAAATTATTGGTTGCATGCAGAATATCCAGCGCTTCACGCCAGTTGCCGCGATAGACCGCATCATTCCAGTCGGGGATGATGTTATTGATCGGACAGCCATTATGGCAAAACGGGATGCCGCAATCCATACAGCGCGCGCCCTGCTTGCTCATATCCTCCGGCAGTTGCGAGAATTCATTGAAATGCGTGATGCGATCGGCAACCGGCGCATAGCGCAGGTTTTCGCGTTCATATTCCTTGAATCCGGTAGGCTTACCCATTGATCATCTCCTTGCCTGCCTGTACCGCCTTTTCGGCTTCCATCTCTCTCAATGCGCGACGGTATTCCACCGGCATAACCTTGACGAACTGACCGCAATAATCGCTCCAGTTGTCGAGGATCTCGCGCGCCACCGGGGAATTGGTGTAATGCATGTGATTGCTGATCAGGCGACGCAGGATGGCCTGGTCATCCTGACTCAGCGAATGACGGATATCGACCCGTCCGTGGGTTTCCAGATCCGGGCCCTGATGATCCAGCTCTTCCAGCGCATCGGCCTCGGATGCGATCGGCTCCAGTTCCACCTGCGCCATATTGCAGCGGCTTTCAAAGTTGCCGTGCCTGTCCAGTACGTAGGCAACGCCGCCGCTCATGCCGGCTGCAAAATTGCGTCCGGTTTCACCGAGTACGACAATGGTGCCGCCGGTCATGTATTCACAGCCATGATCACCAACGCCCTCAACCACGGCCACGGCGCCGGAGTTGCGCACGGCAAAGCGCTCGCCGGCCACGCCGCAGAAATAACATTCGCCTTCAATGGCGCCGAACAGCACGGTATTGCCGACGATAATGTTTTCTTCGGCACGGATTTTCGATTCCGCCGGCGGATAAATAATGATGCGCCCGCCGGAAAGCCCCTTGCCGACATAGTCGTTGCCTTCGCCGGCCAGCTCAATGGTGATGCCGCGCGTCAGCCATGCGCCCAGACTCTGGCCGGCTGTGCCGCGCGCCTTGATGACAATGGTGTCATCCGGCAGCCCGGCATGCCCGTAGCGTTTGGCCACCTTGCCGGAAAGCATGGTGCCGAAGCTGCGGTCAACATTGCAGATCGGGGTTTCAATGACCACCGGTGTCTTCGTTTCCAGCGCAGGCTGTGCCTGTGCGATAAGCTTGTTGTCGATGAGCTTGTCCAGGCCGTGATCCTGCTGTTCGCAGTGATATACGGGGGTTCCCTGCGGATCAATGCGATGGAACAACGGTGTCAGATCCAGCCCCTGCGACTTCCAGTGGCGAATGGCATCGTTGGTGTCGAGCATGTCCGCCCGGCCGATGAGTTCGTCAAATGTGCGGAAGCCGAGTTCGGCCATGATCTCGCGCGCTTCCTCGGCCACATACATGAAGAAGTTGACGACATCTTCCGGCTTGCCGACGAATTTCTTGCGCAGTTCCGGGTCCTGCGTGGCAACGCCCACAGGGCAGGTGTTCAGATGGCATTTACGCATCATGATGCAGCCCTCGGCGACCAGGGCGATGGTGCCGAACGCCACCTCATCGGCGCCCAGCAGGCCGGCGATCACCACATCGCGGCCGGTACGCATCTGGCCGTCGGCCTGCAGGATGGTGCGGCTGCGCAGGCGGTTGAGCACAAGCGTCTGCTGCGTTTCGGCGAGCCCCAGTTCCCAGGCCGAGCCGGCATGCTTGATGCTGGTCAGCGGACTGGCACCGGTACCGCCGTCGTGGCCGGCGATTACCACATGGTCTGCATGCGCCTTGACCACGCCGGCGGCAATCGTGCCGACACCGATCTCGGAAACCAGCTTGACGCTGATATCGGCATCGGTATTGGTGTTTTTCAGGTCGAAAATCAGTTGTGCCAGATCCTCGATGGAATAAATATCATGGTGCGGCGGCGGAGAAATCAGACCCACGCCGGGGGTGGAATGACGCACGCGACCGATGCGCTTGTCCACCTTGTGGCCCGGCAACTGGCCGCCTTCGCCGGGCTTGGCGCCCTGCGCCATCTTGATCTGGATCTGGTCGGAATTGGCCAGATATTCAGTGGTGACGCCAAAGCGACCGGAAGCGACCTGTTTGATCGCACTGCGCATGGAATCGCCATTGGGCAGCGGTTTGAAACGCTCGGGTTCCTCACCGCCCTCGCCGGTATTGGACTTGCCGCCCAGACGATTCATGGCAATGGCCAGCGTCGTATGCGCTTCGTGTGAAATCGAACCGAAGCTCATGGCGCCGGTCACGAAACGGCGCACGATGTTTTCCGCCGGTTCCACTTCATCCAGCGGAATGGACTTGCCGGGTTTGAATTTGAACAGACCGCGCAGGGTCAGCAGGCGCCCGTTCTGATCGTTGATAATGGAGGCATATTCCTTGTACAGCTGATAATTGCCGGTACGCACGGCATGCTGCAGTTTGGCAATGGCTTCCGGTGTCAGCGTGTGTTCCTCACCTTTGGCGCGCCAGGCGTACTGGCCGCCGACATCCAGCGCTTTCTGGCTGGCGGGTGTCGGGGCAAAGGCATCGCGATGGAGGCGCAGCGTTTCTTCGGAAATCTCGTTCAGGCCGGCGCCTTCAATCTGTGTCGGTGTGCCGGTGAAATAGGCTTCAATGAAGTCTTTGGACAGGCCGACGGCCTCAAAGATCTGTGCGCCGCAGTAGGACTGATAGGTGGAAATGCCCATCTTGGACATGACTTTGTACAGCCCCTTGCCGATGGCCTTGATATATCGCTGCCGGATTTCCTCCTGCGACAGATCGCCCGGCAACATGCCGCAACGCTGCATATCATACAGCACTTCAAAGGCCATATACGGGTTGATGGCTTCCGCGCCATAACCGGCCAGGGTGGCGAAGTGATGGACTTCGCGAGCCGTGCCGGCTTCGACAACAAGGCCGGTTTCCGTGCGCAGTCCCTGGCGAATCAGGTGCTGATGCACGGCGGATGTGGCCAGTAGTGAGGGGATGGCTACGTGATCGGCATCCACACCGCGGTCGGACAGGATGATGATATTATAGTGCTCATTTACGGCCTGTTCGGCGGCAGCGCACAGCCTGTCGATGGCTGCCTTCATGCCGGCAGCGCCTTCACTGACCGGATAGCACATGGACAGGGTGATGGTACGGAATTTGCCGTCGGTGATCTGGTCGATATGGCGAATCTTTTCCAGATCGACATTGTCGAGGATCGGCTGATGGACCTCCAGACGCAGATGCGGATCGGTTTCATTCAGACCCAGCAGATTCGGACGGGGGCCGATGATGGATGTCAGGCTCATCACCATTTCCTCGCGGATCGGGTCGATCGGCGGATTGGTTACCTGCGCGAACAGCTGGCGGAAATAATTACTCAGATGGCGCGGACGATCGGAGAGTACGGCCAGCGGATTATCATTGCCCATCGAACCGATGGCTTCCTGACCGGATACGGCCATCGGCGCCATCAGGAATTTGAGATCTTCCTGCGAGTAGCCATAGGCCTTCATGCGATGCAGCAGGGTTTCATGGTTCGGCGGCATGGTCGGAATTTCTTCCGGCAGGTCTTCCAGCTGGATCTGGGTTTCGGCCAGAATCTTGCGGTAGGGACGCGCCCCGGCCAGCTGGTTCTTGATTTCCTCATCGTCAATGATGCGCCCTTCCTCGAGGTCGATGAGCAACATCTTGCCCGGCTGCAGACGCCATTTCTTGATGATTTTTTCTTCCGGGATATCCAGCACGCCCATTTCCGAAGCGCCGATGACCAGATCATCATCGGTTACCAGATAGCGGGCCGGACGCAGACCGTTGCGATCCAGCGTGGCGCCAATCTGGCGCCCATCGGTGAAGGCCACGGCGGCCGGACCATCCCAGGGCTCCATCAGGGCGGCATGATGTTCGTAGAACGCCTTGCGTTCATCATCCATCAGCGTATTGCCGGCCCAGGCTTCGGGGATCATCAGCATGGCCGCCTGGGCCAGGCTGTAGCCGCCCATGTACAGCAGTTCCAGCGCATTGTCGAAGCAGGCTGTATCGGATTGTCCTTCATTGATAATCGGCCACAGACGCTTGAGGTCATCGCCAAGAATATCGGAATGCATGGAATGCCGGCGTGCGTTCATCCAGTTGATATTGCCGCGTACGGTATTGATTTCACCGTTATGGGCAACCATGCGGAACGGATGAGCCAGTTCCCATGCCGGGAAGGTATTGGTGGAAAAACGCTGATGCACCAGGGCCAGTGCGCTGGTAAAGCGGGGATCGGTCAGGTCGGCATAGTACAGCGACACCTGATGCGACAGGAACATGCCCTTGTAAACAATCGTGCGGCTGGACATTGAAGGGATATAAAATGTGGCAGAATCAACGAATCCCAGCTCGCCGACGCGACCATTGATGATTTTGCGTGTGACGAACAGTTTGCGCTCAAAGGCTTCGCTGTCCATGTTGCCGCGTCCGATAAACACCTGTTCGATGATCGGTTCACAGTTGATCACGCTTTCAGGCAGATCGGCTTTGACCGCATCTGTCGGAACGATGCGCCAACCCAGCACTTCATTGCCTTCCTCACGGATAGTCTGTTCGATAATCGCCCGGCATGTATTGCGATGGCCTTCATCCTTGGGAAAGAAAATCATGCCCACGCCGTATTCGCCGGCAGCCGGCAGCCGGATATCAAGGTCGGCGGCGACAGCCTGAAAGAAGTCGTGCGGCAGCTGGGTCAGAATACCGGCACCATCGCC
This sequence comes from Mariprofundaceae bacterium, assembly GCA_015488375.1. Lineage (GTDB taxonomy): Bacteria > Pseudomonadota > Zetaproteobacteria > Mariprofundales > Mariprofundaceae > J005. The sequence goes on from WFNX01000050.1 coordinate 15,390, forward strand.
TTCGCGCGGATCAGCACCGGAAGCCCCCCGATGGGTCAGGCGCGTGAGGATCTCCAGCCCCTGCTGCACAATGGTATGGCTCTTCCGGTTTTTGATATGCGCCACAAAACCGACACCGCAGGCATCGTGTTCATGCTGTGGATCGTACATTCCCTGTTTGAACGGTAAGCGCATCTGACTCATTCCAATTTCCCCGAATGTTTCATTTCCCTGAAAGAAAAACGCCTTATGCAACCGCCTTCTTTCAAAGGGTGGGGGAATCTAGCGAAAAGGCGCGCATTGCTCCAGTCCGATATTGATGCAGACCCGGATTCAGTCGGCAGCTGTGCGCAGGCGACGTGCCGGCAGCGACAGGCCGCTGATCAGGGCCATCAGCAGCGTGGCCAGATAAGGCAGCGCCTGCAGGCCCAGTAACAGCAGCCAGGCCAGCACATTCATATCAAGGGGCGGGCCATACAGAATCAGCCCGGTTATGCCCGCCAGCAGGCCGCCAAGCAGCAGGATTTCGTCACGGGCGAAACGCAGCGAGCGTTGCCAGTTAACGGCCGGCGCCTGCTTGGGCGTGCGCAGCATATCCCGCTCGGGATGGAAATGTGCGATCAGTGCCAGCGCCGTGATATGCAACAGCGACAGACGGGCCAGCACGGCGGCGGCCGATGCCGAAACCGAGGCCTGCACCTCATCGCGCAGATGGCGGATTTGCAGCGCGATTTTCAGCAACAACGGCAGCGCCAGGAGGATGGTAACCCATAATGGAGGCGGTGACAGCAGCGCGGGCATCAGGATCAGCATGATCGACCATGTCAGGGTGGCCAGCACGGTGGCGACAATCAGGCTGTCATTGAGCCATGGCAGCAGGGCCAGCAGCAACTGCCCCCCGGCCTGGCGACTGTGGCGACGCACAAGATCAATGGCCCCGATACTCCAGCGAAAACGTTGCTGCCGATAGGCGGCGAATGTGTCCGGCATCAGCCCCGAGGCATAGGCAGCCGGGTTATAGATGACTTCATAATCCTGTTCACAGGCACGGATATCCAGTTCGGCATCCTCGCTGACGGAGGCTTCATCCCAGCCGCCGGTTGTCTCCAGCAGCGAGCGACGCACCAGTGAAATTTTGCCATGATGCAGAATCATATCATGGCGGTCGCGGACTTTCAGACCGGCATGGAAGATATCCCGATATTCCGTATTGCAGATGGCCTTGAACAGGTTCTGGTCCGCATCGCGAAAACGCTGGGAGGCGTGCACGATGGCCACGCGTTCAAGCTGAAACTGCGGCACCAGATCATGCAGCATCTGCGGGTCAACCCGGCTGTCGGCATGCACGACGGCAATGATGCTCGCTTCGGGGTGGGTATGCTGCAGAGCCAGATTCAGGGCGGCGGCGCGGAAGCCCCTGCATTCGGGCTGATGATAAAAATGAACATGTTCGCCGAGCATCCGGCAGTGTTGCTGTACCGGTTGCCAGCAGTCTTCCCGTGAGCCCTGGTCAACCACAATGATCTCGAAATTCGGATAATGCAGGCGGCTGATGGCATCGAGGGTTTCAATCACCAGTTCGGCCGGCTCCTCATAAACGGGCAGATGCACCGAGACCAGTGGCGGGTGATCCAGCTCCATCGGCATGACAGGGAGTTTCTTTTTTTTGCGCTGTGCCTGCCGCCAGTCGCTGCCCAGCGACACCAGTACCACGACGACGGCAATCAGCGCTGATGCAAGCATGATGGCAGCGATGATGATGCCGGGCGCGGCCGGTGTGCCGATCGCATGAACGGTGGTCCGAAAGCTCGATGCGGCGGCTGCCCAGGCGATGAGGCCGGCAATGCCGCAACCATGGCTGGAAAAGTGGTGTTGTCGGTTAATGAGAAATACCAGTGCCAGAAAACCGGTGATGACACCTGAGACAATCATCACCGGCCAGTCGATGGCATGGGTGGCTGTGCGGATCAGATACCAGCAGATTGCGGTGACCAGTGCGGCAATCAGAATAATGAAATTGGCGGTTTTTTGCATCTCAGCTCCCGCGCTGCATTTGTCCGGCCATGATCGCCAGGCCGAAACGGCGTGGTACGGTTTTTTGCATCAGCCACAGCAGGCGATGGCGCCAGCCGGGCACACAGTAACCTCCGCCATGCTGCAGGCATTGCAGGGCCTGGCGTACCACCAGGGTGGCCGGGGTGCGGAAAAAATTACCGGTTGCATGGGGCATGCCGGAAATCCGGCGAAAACCGGTCGGCGACGGACCCGGCGCCAGGGTCACAATGCGCAGCGTATCCGCAAGTTCGGTACGCAGGGCTTCGCTCCAGTAACTCAGCCCTGCCTTGGCTGCAGCATAGCCGCTCATCCAGGGCAGGGGATATTCTCCGGCCAGTGACGATACATTGATAATAAAACCGTGTTGCGCCTTCAACTGCGGCAGCAGGGCATGGGTCAGCGCCATGGGCGCCTCCAGGTCGGTGCGCAGCATATTAAGCTGTTCGGCAATATCGACCTGCTCAAACTTCCCCCACAGGCCGAAGCCGGCATTATTCACCAGCCCGTACAGCGGGGTATCAGCGACGGCTTCCAGCAGCGTCTGTACCCCTTGCGGATGGCTCAGCTCTGCGCGGATGCAACGATGCCGATGCGGTTCGGGCAATGATTCGCGCAACTGCTGCAAGCGAGCCTCATCGCGTCCGTGCAGCAACAGTGTATGGCCCGGCAAGGCCAGCTGGCGGGCGAATTCCATGCCGAAGCCGCCGGAGGCGCCGGTAATCAGGATGCGGCGCGGCTCAGTCATTGCAGAACGCCAGCATCTGGCGCTGCCGTTGCCGGAAGGCGGCAATATGGCGGATGCCATGTTCATGAAGCAGTGACAGGCAGGCATCCATGCCATGACCGACTTCCGTCGGCGAATGGGCATCGGAGCCATAGGCGAACGGGATGCCGAGACGGGCAGCCTCGGCCACGATATCAGGATGCGGATAGATTTCACCGACCGGTTTGCGCAATCCTGCCGAGCTGATTTCCAGGGCGGCTCCACTTTGCTGTACGGCAGCAAGCATTTGCTGTTGTGCCGCCAGAACCCTGTCACCTTCTTCGGAAGGCCGGTGGCCGAATTTCTTGATCAGGTCGGGGTGGCCGATGATATCGAACATGCCGGTGGCGGCCGATTCGGCGACCAGACGGAAATAATCGACATAGGCATCGTCGATATTGCGTTTGTCCCATTCATCCAGCGTATCGGGATTATCGAAGCCCCAGTCACCGATATAGTGCACCGAGCCGATGACGTAATCCCAGTCATAGGCGGCGATCATATCCGCTACATAGGCTTCCGAGCCGGGATGATAGTCCGCCTCCAGGCCGATGCGCAGGGTCAACTGGCCGGCAAAGGCATCGCGACAGGCTTCGGCCTCGCGCAGATAATCATCCAGTTCATTTCTGTGCATGCGCCATGCCGCATCGAAACCGCCGGGCATCGGCGAATGGTCGGACATGCCGATTTCGGTGAGCCCGGCGGCTACAGCCGCCTCGGCATATTCACGAATCGTACCGCAGGCATGATTGCAACGCGGTGTATGCATATGATAATCGGGAACGGGTCGGAATTTCATGCGCTTTACTATAGATGGCTCTTGTCATCCTGCAATCGAGAGGGACTGGATAAAACGTTTGACAGGGAAAGTGAGTTTGGCAAACTGCGCGCCCACCGAAAATGCGCCTATAGCTCAGTTGGTAGAGTAGCGGACTTTTAATCCGTGGGTCCTAGGTTCGAGTCCTAGTGGGCGCACCATTTTTATATTGACGTGTCGTTTTGCGTACATAGTGTTCGGCGCGTCGTCCGGGTCCCCATCGTCTAGAGGCCTAGGACACCGCCCTTTCACGGCGGCAACAGGGGTTCGAATCCCCTTGGGGACGCCACCTTAACCTCAGTTATGTTCGCATAACTGGGGTTTATTTTTAGCTCGTCGCCATTCAGTTCAGCGTAGCTGATGCAAGAACGGATTATCCCTTTTCTCTTTTCGATATCAGCCTTCTTAAAATCATTTCTGTACTTTTTCAGGAAATTGATAATGGCTGTGTCGGACATATCCAGGATGCCGGACGACTGTGGTCTTGTCTTCTCCAGTTGTTCCAACAGTGCTGATCGTTCCTCTTCAAGTTGGTCCAGCTTGGCCAACAGAGGGCGCTGGTGTTTGACCTGTTGTAAAAGATTGATGATTTCCTCAACCTGTTTATCGACTTGTGAAATCGCTTTTTTGAGACGCTTGGATGCACTATCACTAGATTTGTGATTGCGTCCTATTTCAGACTGAATCGTTTCCCGTAGGTCGCGGATAGCCTCGGGAGACATGATTTTATCGAACAATATTTCGATTACGGCTTGCTCAACCGTTTCCTGTTTAATCCCGCGATTACCGCAGCGAGCATGGCAGCGGTAATAGCCACCAGCTCCATCCATATTTGCACCACAGCGGCAGCGGATGATGCCCGACAGAAGATAAGGAGTGATGCGTTTACGCTTTCTGGATGCGCGTTCTTTCTCCCGCCGGGATATCAATGTTTCAGCTTCCTCATCCGAGATCATGGCCTGGTGTGTGTTGCGCTGAATGATCCATTCCTTTCGGTCGCGATAGCGAGAGCCGCCTACATATCGCCCATCGATGCTTTCGTTATGCCGATTCCAGACCGTATGGCCTGCATAGGTCAAAGCCGATTCTTCGACATAGATCATTGTAGTTGCGGCAGACATGATGCCGAGTTCTCGAATCAGGTGCTTGCGTGCGACATTGTTGAGCCTCCCTCTGAGGTAGGCTTGGATTTTATCAAATGTTTTGGGGTCGGGAACAAGTCGACTCTTGGTGATCGGTTCGCCATCGCGGGTTCCGACGACTGTTTTCTCCAACTTGTAGCCAATCGGAGCCCGACCTCCGGCGCGCCATCCCTGTTGAACATTCTCGCGCATTGAATCGCCCCGAGTTTATCGGAGGCATTTTTGTTTGAGTCGTCATGCTGCTTTCTGATACTGAGTCTGTCGATAATAATTTTCTTCGAACTCGCGCGGCGGGATGTGGCCGAGCGGTTCCATTAGCCGGCGATTGTTGAACCACTCGAC
>WFNX01000051.1 GCA_015488375.1 Mariprofundaceae bacterium
ATGAGGACCTGCGCGCCGATCGGCAACCGGAATTCACGCAGGTGGACCTGGAGATGTCATTCGTCGGGCAGGATGAGGTCATGGCCGCGGCAGAGGGTTTATTGCGTGCCATGTTCGAGGCCGGCGTGGGCATTCATCTGCCGGAAGTATTTCCGCGCATGACCTATGCCGAAGCCATGGATAAATACGGGCTGGACCGCCCGGATGTCCGTTTTGGTCTGGAACATGTGAATATCACCGAGCTGATGCGCAAGGTGGATTTCAAGGTGTTCCGTGAGCCGGCCGAGAAGGGCGGACTGGTCAAGGTTATGCGTGTGCCCGGCGGTGGCCGGCTGAGCCGGAAGCAGATTGATGATTATACGAAATTCGTTTCGGTCTATGGCGCGAAAGGTCTGGCCTGGATCAAGGTCAATGACCGCAGCCGCTTGCCTGAGGGATTGCAGTCGCCGATTGTGAAGTTCCTGCCGGAAGATGTGCTGGGCGATATTTTGACGCGTTGCGAGGCGGAAGACGGCGATGTGTTGTTCTTCGGCGCCGGCGATGCACGCATCGTCAATGATGCGCTGGGTCATCTGCGTGTGAAAGTTGCGCACGATATGGGACTGGTTCAGGAAGGTGACCATCGTTTTGTCTGGGTGGTGGATTTTCCGATGTTTGCCTGGAACGCAGATGAAAAGAAGCTGGATGCCCTGCATCATCCGTTTACCGCACCCTATGCCGAAGATCTGGATCTGCTGGAAAGTGATCCGCTGGCCATGCGTTCACAGGCCTATGATCTGGTCTGGAATGGCACCGAAATCGGCGGCGGCTCGATCCGTATTCACCAGCCGGAAGTGCAGGCCCGGGTATTCCGTGCGTTGGGCATTTCCGATGCGGAGGCCGAAGCGAAATTCGGTTTTCTGGTGACGGCGCTGAAATATGGTGCGCCACCCCATGGCGGACTGGCTTTCGGGCTGGATCGCATTCTGGCGTTAATGGCCAATGTTGATTCCATCCGTGATGTGATTGCCTTCCCCAAGACCCAGAAGGCGGCAGATCTGATGTGCGACGCACCGGGAGAAGTGGCGGAGGCCCAGCTCAGGGAACTGGGGTTGAGAATTCGCAAAAACGCACTGGTCTCGTAAGCAACCGACCTTTGACAAGCAGGCCTGTCCGGCCGATTATACAAGGCATGCGATTTGCCCTGATTACCGTATTGCTTTTGCTGCTCTCCTGCACCCATCCACCGACGCAGGAGATGGCCAATGCACGTTCGGCCATTCAGACAGCGAAGGCTTTGCCCGGAGATCAGCCACAGGCAACAGAAGCCCTGCATGATGCCGAGCAACAACTGAATCAGGCCAGTCAGGCAATTCGCGAGAAGGACTTTGCATTGGCACGGGAAAAGGCTCTGGCGGCGAAACACAGCGCCCGGCGAGCGGCGAAAATCAAGCAACAAAAAACGAATCATCAGTAAATGAGAGGTTGAATCATGGCATTCGATAAAATCCGGGTCCCCGAACAGGGCGAAAAAATTACAATGGGCGAGGACGGCCAGTTACAGGTTCCGGATCAGCCGATTGTCGCCTTTATTGAGGGCGATGGTATCGGGCCGGATATCTGGAAGACCAGCCGGCATATTCTGGATTCGGCCGTGGAGAAAGCCTATGCCGGGAAACGCAAGCTGGCTTGGATGGAGGTCTTTGCCGGTGAGAAGGCATGGAATATGTTCGGTCAAACGGATGATGCGTGGCTGCCGCAGGAAACGCTGGATGCCTTTTCGGAATATCTGGTCGGCCTGAAGGGCCCCCTGACAACGCCGATCGGTGGTGGCATCACTTCGCTGAACGTGGCCCTGCGGCAGAAGCTGGATCTCTATGTATGCCTGCGTCCGGTGCGCTATTTTGACGGCGTGCCCAGCCCGGTGAAGCGGCCGGAAGATGTGAACATGGTGATCTTCCGTGAGAATACGGAAGACATTTATGCCGGTATTGAGTGGCCGGAAGGCTCCGAGGAAGTGCGCAAGCTGCGCGATTTTCTGATGAACGAAATGGGCGTGAACAAGATTCGTTTCCCGGATACCTGCGGGCTGGGCGTGAAGCCCGTTTCGCGTGAGGGAACCGAGCGACTGGTGCGTGCGGCCATTGAATACGCCATTGATAATGATCTGCCTTCAGTGACGCTGGTGCACAAGGGCAATATTATGAAATATACCGAGGGGGCGTTCCGTAACTGGGGCTATGAACTGGCCAGGCGCGAATTCGGTGCGAAAGAAATCGATGGCGGTCCATGGTGTCAGTTGCCGAACGGCATCGTGATCAAGGATGCGATTGCCGATATTGCCCTGCAACAGGTGTTGACCCGGGCCCGCGAGTTTTCGGTAATCGCCACATTGAATCTGAACGGTGATTATCTGTCTGATGCACTGGCTGCCCAGGTTGGCGGCATTGGCATTGCGCCGGGCGCCAATATTAACTACGAAACCGGCCATGCGATTTTTGAGGCGACCCATGGCACAGCGCCCAAATATGCCGGAAAAAATATGGTGAATCCGTCCTCGGTGACCTTGTCCGGTGCGATGATGCTGCGCTATCTGGGCTGGAGCGAGGCCGCCGACCTTGTGGAACAGGGGATCAGTGGCGCAATTGCCGCCAAGACGGTGACCTATGACTTCC
>WFNX01000052.1 GCA_015488375.1 Mariprofundaceae bacterium
GAGTTCAGGCAACATCGAGCAAATCGCGTAATAATCGCCGCGCCGGATGGTATGGTGCGCCTCTTCATCGGAGACCATAATCTCATGCATCTTCTCGCCCGGACGAATGCCGGTCACCCGAATCTCGATATCCCGCTCGCCAATCAGGGCCCGGGCGATGTTCTCCACCGTTGCCGCCGGCGCATCGGGCACCAGAATCTCACCGGGACGAGCCTCGCGCAGCGCCGCGAACACCGTATCCACGGCCTGCTCCAGACTGAGCAGAAAGCGTGTCATGTCCGGCACGGTCACGGTGACCGGTCCGCCATGACGAATCTGCTCATGGAACAGCGGAATCACCGAGCCACGCGAGGCCAGCACATTGCCATAGCGCACACAGATAAAGCGCGTCGCGGGATTCAAGACATTGGCCGAGGTAAAAATCCGCTCCTGCACGGCCTTGGTCATACCCATCACATTGACCGGCTTGGCCGCCTTGTCCGTGCTGATGCCGATCACGGTTTCCACGGGATACGCATTCTCACGGATGGCCTGCACGATATTCATCGCCCCGACGCAATTGGTCAGCACGGCCTGCTCCGGGAAATATTCACAGGTCGGCACCTGCTTCAGGGCCGCCGCATTGATCACCACATCCGCATCCCTGAGCGCCGAGCAGATATCGCGATAGTCACGCACATCGCCGATGCGGAATTCCAGCGCCTGACGGAAGTTATTGAAGATCACCTCATCCGTGGTCACGGTCTTGTGCAGATAGGCCATGCGCATATCATGCTGCTTGGCCTCGTCCCGGCTGAGGATGATAACCTTGCGCGGCGTGCCGAGTTCCCCGGCAAGCAGGCGGCGTACCAGCACCTTGCCCATGGACCCGGTCCCCCCGGTCACCAATACCGATTTGTCCTGTAAAATCATGAAGCTCGCTCCTGAATCTGCACGGCCAGTTCCGCCAGCATCGCATCCCATGACGGTGGTTGGTAGCCGACCCTAGCCTTAAACCCTGACGCATCCAGGCTGCGATCGCACGCAAAATCATCATCCGGCAGCAGCTCAATATCCTGCCGCCCCAGGCGCACGGCAAGCTGATGCAACAAATCATATTTGCTGATCGGCTCGCTGGCTACATGCCACAAGCCCGACAGATCACGGTGCTGCAGCAGGATCCGCTCGATGATGCGTGCCATCTCCAGCGTCGTGAAACCGCTGTAGATGGCGCGCGTAAATCCTTTCACCTGCCCCCGTTGCGCCAGAAACCATTCAATCAGACTGCGCTTTCTGGCCAGCTCCAGGCCGATAATCGACGTGCGCAGCGTCACCGTATGCGCCTCCCGCACTTCTCCGAGCAGCTTGCTGCGGCCATACAGGTCGCGCGCATCCTCCCAGTCGTCTTCCGTGTACATCCCCTTGCGGCCCGAAAACACGCAGTCCGTACTCAGATGGATCAGGCGCGCCCCGATCTCTCCACAGAGCAGGCTCAGGCGATGGGGCAGAAGGGCATTGATCTCAAGGCTCAGAATCGCATCGCCCGCCTCGTCACGCTGTTTGACGATACCGATCGCATTGACCACCGCCTCGGGCCTGAAGACTTTCACCACCCGCTCAACGGTGGAAAAATCGCGCACATCCACGCCATAAATGCTGTTATCCGCTGAAAACAACCCGTAATACGCATAATGGACGGCATCGTTCCTGAGCGTCACGCGCACGTCATGCGCATCCTGCCACGACTGCAGCAGTTGATGCCCCAGCATGCCATCCCCTCCCAGAATCAGGATTCGCACACACCCTCCTCCACTGCGTCCTGCATCCAGCTCTCCAGCCGGTCAATCAGCATATCCCGTTCAAAATGCCGGTCGTAATACTCCCGCCCGCGCATACCCATGGCCTGCCGTTGCGCTTCCGGTATGCGGGAGAGGCGCAGCGCGGCCTCGGCCAGTGCCGCGCCATCTTCCGCCGTCACGGCATAGCCGCAGCCGGCCTCCTGAACCACGCGCGCACCTTCGCCATTGAGCGCGGCAAGCACGGGCCTGCCGCAGGCCATGTAGGACTGGATCTTGCTGGGTATCGTTTGCGCAAAGACCGGCTCATCCTTCAATGTCACGAGCAATGCATCAGCATGGGAAAAAAAATACGGCATCATTTCAGCAGCATAGCGTCCTGCAAACGTCACGCAATCCTCCAGCCCCAGATGCCGAACCTGCTCGCGCATCCATGGCAGGCGACGACCATCACCGATAATGATCCACTGGATGGCGGGCTCGGCTTTCAGCCGGCGTGCCGCATCGAGAATGGTTTCCAGCGACTGGGCCTCGCCGAGATTGCCGGCAAACATAATCCGGAATCCCCGCGGCAGCTCGATAGCTGGCAATCGGGCATCCGCCCTTGGCAATGGCCGGTAAAATGCCTCGGCCCAGTTCGGAAAGAACACGGTGCGTGACCGTTCGGCACCGGCACGAACGGCAGGCTCGATGAAGGCCCGGGATTGCACCAGCACGCGATCGCAATGGCGATAAATCCAGCGTACCATGCGCCCGACCACCTGCAGCACGGCAGGCGAGTGAACCGCTCCGGCCGCCGTCAGACTCTCCGGCCACAAATCCTGCACCCAGAACAGCATCGGCGCTGTTTTCAGCCTGCGCATCACGATGGCCGGAATACCCACCGTGAACGGCGATGGCTCATACACAAACACCACATCGAAATCGTGTTTCCTGAAATACCACGGCGCCAGCAGGCACCCGAACAGCGCAAAGGAGGCATAGTTCAGCGCCAGCTGCCAGCCCCGGTCCTGGCGGCGCACAAACATCGGCGTGCGATACACCGGTACACCGTCCATATTATCGTGCCGTTTTTTCCACCAGCGATAGCCTTCGAACAGCCTGCCACCCGGATAATTGGGCATGCCGGTCAGCACCGACACCTGATGCCCGCGCCGTTGCAACTCGCCTGCCAGATCATTAATACGGAACTGTTCCGGCCAGAAATAATGACTGACAATCAATATGTTCACTTGCTGGCTTCTCCATACAGCTCTACCCACTGCGTACGTATGCGCTTCAGGCTGTAATGATTCGACACCCACGCCTTAAGCGAAGCCCCGCGAGAAATCCGTTCACTGTCAGACCATGATGCGACCTGACGTAAAGCATCCGCAAGAGCTTTAACAGATGGATCGACAAGAACACCTCCGGCTTTTTCCCATCCCTCCAAACCCGTATAAGGTGTTGTCAGAACCGGCTTACCACAAACAGCTGCCTCAAGATTAACCATCCCAATTACTTCATGAAAACTTGGCAGACAGACCAGAGATGATCCGGCAAGCAACCGCCATTTATCTTGCCCGTATACAGGGCCTGAAATCTTTATCCTGTTCTTTCTCACTCCAGAGTGTTTTGCCATATGCTCCAATCGTGCTCTTAAACCTGGTGTATCTTCAGGCCCGGCAATACAAAGCGACCAGTCATCCGGCAAGTCGGCACACAAAAAAGCTTCGAGCAAAAGAGAAACACCCTTGCGCTCATCCAGCCGTCCCAAAAACAGAACCTGTTTGTCCTCGTCTCCTGTATTCTGGTTTACCTGGGCGATTTCCCGTTCAACCGCATCGACATCAATATAGTTAGGAATCACTTCAATGATACTATCGGGGAACAGTTGCTTCAGACGATCTCTTTCCTGTCCGGTAATGGCATGCAGTACACGTGCCTGTCGAACAATTCGATTGCCGATCCAACGCATATAGTGCTGCTTTTTCAACCTCGCTGTCAGCGAAGCCCGTTCCACGGCCTCCTCCAGTAATTGACCATGAAAACTGATAATACCGGGAATACCATATTGAACGCCTAGCCTGGATGCGACGGCCTGAGGGGCAGTCCAGATACCATGCAAGTGCAGCACATCAACCCCTCCGGATATTAGCCTGCGCAGGCACGTATGTAAGCCGGGCGACCATCGCCACATCTTTCC
>WFNX01000053.1 GCA_015488375.1 Mariprofundaceae bacterium
CATCACAACTGGAGCCTGTGCCATGGTTGTGGTTTGCGGCCTCGCTGGCACTGGCCGGCCTGATGGTCAGCAATGTCCGCTTTATCTCCGGCAAACAGATTGATCTCAAGCAGCGACAGTCGGCAGGCATTATCGTGATCATGATTGCCACGATTGCGCTGGTCATGCTCGATCCCTATCGCGTTCCGTTTATTGTTATTCTGGCCTATTGCCTGCACGGGCCGATGCTGAGCCTGTGGCAACAACGGCGGCGCTCCAAGTATCGTCTTGCGCGCAGGAAAGCCGCGGCGCGGCGCAAACAGAATGCGGAAAAGCAGGGTCATTGACGGTGTTTGGCGAACATGCTTGAATCCCGACGATGCAATCAGGGGCTGCTTTTTCAGTTTTTTTTGCGCGGCTATTGCCAGGCGCAGGCCTGCGTATTCCCTGAAACCGATGTTTGAGAGGATAGGCAGGCCGCGGGTGACGATCCGCGGCCTTTTTTATGTGACTTTAGGAGAACGTCATGTCTGATCGCTTGTATATCTTTGACACTACCCTGCGTGACGGTGAGCAGTCGCCGGGATGTTCGATGAATATTGATGAGAAAATGCGCGTGGCCCATGCGCTGGCGGCCCTTGGCGTGGATATTATCGAGGCCGGTTTCCCGATTGCCTCGCCGGGTGATTTTGAGGCGGTCTATCGTATCGCCAGCGAAGTTGAGGGGCCGCATATTGCCGGTCTGGCGCGTGCCTCGGCGCGTGATATCGAACGCGCGGCCGAGGCCGTAAAGCCTGCCGGTGATCGCGGGCGGATTCATACGTTTATTGCCACCAGTCCGATTCATATGCAGGCCAAGTTGCGTATGACGCCGGAACAGGTACTGGAGCGGGCCGTGGATGCGGTGCGTCTGGCGCGCTCTCTGGTGCCGGAAGTGGAGTTCTCCGCTGAAGATGCCGGACGCAGCAAAATGGATTTTCTCTGCCGCATTGTCGAGGGTGCAATCGCTGCCGGTGCCCGGGTGATTAATATTCCCGATACGGTGGGATATATGACACCGGATGAATTCGGTGAGCGCATTCGCACCCTGATCGAGCGCGTGCCCAATTCGGATCAGGCGATTTTCTCCGTGCATTGCCATAATGACCTGGGGCTGGCCGTGGCCAATTCCCTGGCCGCTGTCGAGTATGGTGCGCGCCAGGTGGAGTGCACGATTAACGGACTGGGAGAACGAGCCGGCAATGCATCGCTGGAAGAGATTGTGATGATTCTGCGCACGCGTACAGATCGCTACGATATTGAAACCGGCATTGATACCAAACGAATTGTGCCCACTTCCAAGCTGGTATCACAGATTACCGGCATGCCGGTACAGCCGAACAAGGCCATTGTCGGCGCCAATGCGTTTGCGCATGAATCCGGCATTCATCAGGACGGGATGCTGAAGCATCAGAAGACCTATGAAATCATGACACCGGAGTCGGTGGGATGGAATACGAATCGCATGGTGCTGGGTAAGCATTCGGGGCGGGCGGCGCTGAGGGCGCGTTATGAAGCGCTGGGTGTGGAACTGGATGCGGAGCGCCTGAATGATGTGTTCGAGCGTTTCAAGGTGCTGGCTGACAAGAAGAAGGATATTTTCGACGAAGACTTGCTGGCGATTCTGTCCGAGGAAACCGAGGTGGATATCGAGCGCGTCAAGCTGGTCAGCCTGCATGCGGCTTCGGGCACCGGCGATACCCCGGTTGCCGCCGTGGAACTGGATATCGAAGGGGAAACGCACAAGGCCACGGCCGAGGGTGACGGGCCTGTCGATGCCGCATTCAAGGCTATCAAGTCCCTGGTCGAGCCCAACGGGCAGTTGTTGCTTTACTCGGTCAATGCGATTACCTCCGGTACCGATGCGCAGGGCGAGGTTACGGTGCGGCTGAAGGATGGCGAGCGTATCGTCAACGGTCAGGGTTCCGATACGGACATTGTTGTGGCCAGTGCGAAAGCACTGATTTCCGCCCTGAACAAGCTGCCGAACATGCATGCCAGAGAGGTTCACGCCCAGTATTCCGGGGTATAGCGCGCACAGACCTTGACACCTGACCTCTCCCCATTTTTCAGGTGTTGGGTTCTTTAAGGCATTGAGATGTAAGGGATAAATGCTTCTTTGGGCTTGGATTGGGGTTCCCCGTTTGTTATTCTGTATTTACCGCTAAGCACTGAAAGACAAAGGAGAACCCCGATGGGCAAAGATACCCGTGAGCGGAGCAAATGGAAAGTTCGTCTTGTGGAATGGACGGATGGGCTGTCGTCCGGCGTTCCACGACCAGTGCGCAAGCTGATGTTTGAATGTGTTTTCGGGACGCTGACGAGCGGCAGCATGAAGTTGTCGGAGATAGCGCGGTCGCTGCAGGAACCGACGCGCGCGCATCATACATTGAAGCGTCTGTCGCGGATACTGTCGAAGCACAGTGAGGTTGCATGGCTGGCCGAGGGTCTTCAGCTATCGCGATTGGGCCCGCGGGTGACGGAGGAGATGATCGTGGCCGTGGATGCGGGGGATCTGAACCGGGATGG
>WFNX01000054.1 GCA_015488375.1 Mariprofundaceae bacterium
CTTCCATGTCCGTGGCCGTGATTTGCAGGGAATGATCTTCAGTTTGCAATAACACATTGGCCAGAATGGGAATGGTATGGCGTTTCTCCACAATATTCTGACAGCGCTGGATTGCTTGCAACAAAGGGGTTCTGGCCAAACTGATATTCATGCTTTCAAATCCTCTTTAATATCTCTCTGTTTCATCATCATATTAGTCATTGTGGAAAAGTGGAACAAGTCTAGAACATGTTGAACAAATTACCATTTTTGATCATCCAGGCTGTGCATGAGGGTACTGTCATCATGTGGATAACTTGTGGGAAATTCCCCTGCCGCGCCGGCAGATGAACAGCTGCGGCGTTATTCCCATTCTATTCACAATCTTTTCCCGTGCTCGCTGACATGTTTTCACTGACGTAACAGCGCCATGATCCGACTGATTTCTTCATCGAATTCATCGGAGTCCAGGCGCATGCGATCGATTTTCCGTACGGCATACAGGACGGTCGTATGATCCTTTCCGCCAAAAGCTTCTCCGATTTCCGGCAAGGATTGCTTGGTCAGTTCCTTACTGGCATACATGGCAACCTGGCGCGGAAAGGCCACGGTCCGGCTGCGTTTATTGGAACGCATTTCCTTCGGGTTGATATTGTAATAGGCCGCAACCTTTTTCTGGATTTCCTCAATGGAGATGGCCTTGACTTCCTCATGCAGAAGATCGCGCAACACATGACGGGCAAAGTCGATATCGATTTTGCGTCCGGTCAGCGTGGCATGGGCGGTCAGCCGGGTTAAGGCCCCCTCCAGTTCGCGTACATTGCTGGTGATGCGGCTGGCCAGTAACTGCGCAACATCCCTGGCCAGCTGGATACCGGCCAGCTCAGCCTTGCTGGCCAGGATGGCCAGACGGGTTTCCAGATCCGGCGGCTGAATATCGGCCACCAGCCCCCAGTTGAAACGCGAACGCAGGCGCTCCATCAGGTTGGTCAGCTCGCGCGGGCTGCGGTCGGAGGTCAGGATGATCTGTTTCTTGATTTCATACAGGGCGTTGAAGGTATGAAAAAATTCCTCCTGCGTACGGTCCTTGCCGGCAATAAATTGAATATCGTCGATAATCAGCACATCGACCTTGCGATACTGTTCGCGAAACTGATCGGTTGATCCGTTGCGGATGGCCTGAATCAGTTCATTGGTGAAGCGTTCACCGGTACGATAGGCTATTTTCGTATGATTCCGGTTCATCAACTCATTGGCAACGGCATTGATCAGATGGGTTTTGCCCAGGCCGACGCCGCCATAAAGGTACAGGGGATTGTAGATTTCACCCGGTTTTTCCGCCACGGCCCTGCTGGCCGCATAACAGAATTCATTGCCCGAACCGACCACGAAGTTTTCAAACGTGAAGCGCGGATCGATATAGCCATCGACGGTGGCCGTCTCTTCTGTTTTTCCGACGATGGCGGGTTGTTCAATGCTGGCATCCACCTTGTAGTGGATTTCGATTTGCGCCCCGACAATTCGGTTCGCGACCTGCCGGATCTGCTCACCGTACTGGCTGCGTAATCCGTCAAGAAAAAAACGATTGGAAGCCTTGATCGTGAGTTGATTGTCCGCTTCCTCAACCAGAATCGGCTGAAACCATGCATCGAAACGTGAGGAAGGGATCTCTTTCATGAGTTGTCGGCGGATTCGATCCCATGCATTATCCTGATTGCTTGTTGTCATGGCTGAATGATTGCATGATGCCATGTCCGCATCCACCTTGAATATGGGGAAAACGATGCCTGCTTGACAGGGAGAAGGATAAATCTATTATCCGCGACCCTTTCAAAACAGGAGAAGAGCGATGAGTTTCACCTATAATCCAAGCCGTATCCGTCGCGCACGTCGCCATGGTTTTCGTGCTCGTATGGCAACCCGTTCCGGTCGTGCAATTATCAATCGTCGCAGGGCCAAGGGACGTAAACGCGTTTCAGCCTGATATTTTCCTTTCCTGAATCACGGCGTCTGAAGCGCAAGGCCGACTTTGCCGCCTTGCGTTCGGGTCGTCGTGTTTACAGCAAGTGCTTCGTTCTTGTTTACCGGGAGAATCAGGTTGGCCATCCGCGACTGGGTCTGGCCGTGTCGCGGAAATATGGCAATGCCGTACAGAGAAATCGATTGAAGCGATTGATTCGGGAAGCCTTTCGTCATGCTCAGCATCAGCTTCCTGCGTGCGATATTCTGGTTATCCCAAGGACCACGGCCTTGCGTATTCATCATATAACACAAGACATCACCGAAGGGCTGGATATGATTCGCCGGCAATATCGGAAATAATATGCGAACATGGCTGATTCGATTAATTCGCTTGTATCAGTTGGTTGTTTCGCCGATTCTTCCGCCACGCTGCCGTTTTGTGCCGAGTTGTTCGGAATATGCGGCGGAAGCCGTGCAGCGCTATGGCGCGTTTCGCGGCATGTGGCTGGCGATAAAACGAATACTACGGTGTCATCCGTTTGCCAGGGGCGGCTATGATCCGCTTCCTTGAAATGTAGGGAGATAACAATCATGGAACAAAGAAATATGATCCTGGCCTTTGTGCTTTCAATGGTCGTATTGCTGGGCTGGAGCGCCCTGTTTCCGCAGTCGGGTACGGAGCAGTCACAGACTGAGGCGCCGGCCGCGTCAGCCGTGCAACAGAGCGCGGATGGCGGGGGGGCTGATGATTCCGTAGCAGTTGCCAAAACGTCGGCAGCCGCTGCAGCCGATACCGGGGCTGAAGAGCATGAGCAGGCTGTCGCCAGTGCGCCGGCGTTACTGGCCATGGCCGAACAGAAGACCTTTAAGCTGGGCAATGATCTGTTGCTGTTGACCGTGAATACACGCGGCTGGTTTGTGGGCGCCAGCCTGCTGGATTACAAGGAATCGATTGAACCCGGTGCCAGGCCGGTGTCGGTCCTGAGTATGGGGGATGGTCATTCGGTTTACGTGAATTCCGGTGTTATGGGCGCGAAGATGATCACGCCGTTTGAGAAGGTTGAATCCACGCCTTCCTCGCTGCATCTGCGCGCCATGCTGGAAGGCGATCGCGTCTGGGATCGCTATATTTCCCTGCAGAACGGTTCCTATGTTCTCGATGTGAAGGATACCATCAGCCACGGTGGCGGGCTGAAGCTGTATCGGCAGGTTGTGGAGAAGCATCCGGATCGGGAAAAGAATACCTTTTATGAGCATATGGGGCCGACAGGCTTTCTGAATGGCAAACTGCAGGAGCCGGATTATGACGATCTGGATGAGAAAGGCGCGATTCGTGCTTCCACGGTCGGTGGCTGGACGGCGATCATGGATCGTTATTTCATTACGGCGATTATCGCCAACCCGGAACAGGACTACCCTTACTATTTCAAGGGCGATGGCCGCTCCTATCAGGCCGGCCTGATCGACGATGGCACGCTGGATGGTCTGAATGCGCATTATCAGGCGCGCCTTTATATCGGACCGAAATCCATTCCGGTACTGAAATCCGTTGGCGCCAATCTGGAGCGCAGCGTGGATTTCGGCTGGTTTGCCTTTATCGCCAAGCCCATGCACAGCTTTCTGCTTTGGCTGTATCAGTATATTGGAAATTTTGGCTGGTGCATTATCGCCCTGGTGCTGGTCATTAAAATCATCTTTTTCTGGCCGACCCAGAAATCGTATGAATCAATGGCGGCCATGCGCAAGCTGCAGCCGGAGCTGGCACGCCTGAAAGATCTTTATGGTGACGATCGTCAGCAGATGAGTCAGGAAATGATGAAGCTGTACAAGAAACACAAGGTGAATCCGTTGGGCGGATGCCTGCCGATCATGGTGCAGATTCCGGTGTTTTTCGCCCTGTACAAGGTGCTGCTGATGTCCATCGAGATGCGTCAGGCTCCGTTCATCGGCTGGATTCAGGATATGTCCGTGCAGGATCCTTATTTTGTCCTGCCGGTACTGATGGGGCTGTCGATGTTTATTCAGCAGAAACTGAATCCGCAACCGGCGGATCCGATGCAGGCCAAGGTGATGCAGTTTTTGCCGCCGGTGTTTACCGTGTTGTTCCTGTTCTTCCCGGCGGGGCTGGTGCTGTACTGGCTGGTGAATAATATCCTGTCCATTTTGCAGCAATGGTATGTATTGAAAGTCAAACAGGCTCTGTAAAAACGCCGGCATCGCTTCCGTGACTGAATCGACGATCGCTGCGCTGGCGACGGCACCGGGACGCAGCGGGATCGGTGTGATTCGCATATCCGGCCCGATGGCAGTCTCTGCCGCAACGAGCCTGTGCGCCGATATGCCTGATTTGCCCCCCCGCAAGGCGGTACTGGCCTCCTGGCTGGATGCCGACGGCGAGGTTCTTGATCAGGGCCTGATGCTCTACTTCCCGGCCCCGCACTCCTATACCGGCGAGGATGTTGTGGAGCTGCAGGGTCATGGTAGCCCTGTGCTGATGCGGGCATTGTTGTCCCGATTGTTTTCACTGGGGTGTCAGCCGGCCAAGCCTGGCGAGTTTACCCGTCGTGCCGTGATGAACGGGAAAATGAATCTGTCGCAGGCTGAAGCCGTGATTGCATGTATCGATGCAGCGACGGTGCGTGCCGGTAAACAGGCCCAGAAGCAGTTGCAGGGCCTTTTCGGACGGCGCATCGAGGCACTGATGGAAACCATCACCGATATTGTGGCGCATATCGAAGCCACGCTTGATTTTGCCGAAGAAGAAATTCCGGATCTCTATTATGAAACGCTGGCGCAGCGTACCCGCCGCGAACTGATTGAACCAATTGAAGTGTTACTGCATTCAGCCTCGTTCGGCGAACGTCTTTTTGATGGCGCAACGGTGGCGATTATCGGCGCCCCGAATGTTGGGAAATCCAGCCTGCTCAATGCCCTTGCCGGCTATGATCGGGCCATTGTCAGTGAGATACCGGGAACCACGCGCGATGTGCTGGAGATTGATTTCGAGGTGGAAGGTATTCCCGTACGTCTGGCGGATACGGCAGGGTTGCGCGATGTGGATGATTATGTCGAACGGGAAGGTATCCGGCGGGCGGAAAAAATCGCGACACAGGCCGATGCAGTAATTTTTGTTGCCGATGCGACACGTCCGGAAAGCTGGCATTTGCCACAGCAGGCAACCCTCCGGGTGATGAACAAGACAGATGCTGCGACATCATCAGACTGGCCGGAGGGTTTTATCGCCATCAGTGTGCATACCGGGGCGGGGATGGATCATTTGAAACAGGCCCTGGCATCGCATTTGGCGGATATGGATATCTCGGCCGAAGATGTGTTCGTAACTCGCGAGCGTCACCGTCAGGCACTGCAGCAGGCCCTGCATGATATCCGGGCCGGACTGGCCTGTTTAACCGGCGAGGCCGAACTGGATATCGCCGCTGCACAATGGCGCCATGCCTACCATGCGCTGGGCGAGATTCTCGGCCTGGGTGATGTCGAGCATATTCTGGATCGGGTTTTTTCCAGTTTCTGTATAGGGAAGTAGGCCTGTCGGAAAGGAGTTTTTCTTGAAATATCCCGTTCCGTCACCATAATGTTCGTTCCCACGACGTAGACAATTTGATCGCTGCTTTTTTCATCGTTTGTTAAAAGCCTAAATTGTTGATTTTTATATGATTAGGAGGTGGAGGGAATGTCCGTAAAACATCCGGTTATTTCAATTACGGGATCATCTGGTGCCGGTACGAGTACAGCAAAGGTTGCGCTGGAGCATATTTTCCGACGCGAAAAAATCACGCCGGCCATTGTTGAAGGAGACTGCTTCCACCGGTTTGATCGTTACGAATTTCGCGAACAGGCCAAGCTGTTTGCCGAGCAGGGAAAGCGTCTGAGTCATTTTTCCGACGAGGCCAATCTATTCGACAAGATTGCCGATCTGTTTAAAAGCTATGGCGAAACAGGCAAGGGCATGGCGCGCACCTATGTGCATGATGACGAAGAAGCCAAGATTTACGGCGTTGAGCCCGGTCGCTTTACCGACTGGCGTGAAATCGGCGAAGGTTCTGACCTCCTGTTCTATGAAGGCCTGCACGGCGGTGTTGAAGAGGCGTTGCCCTATGTTGATCTGCTGATGGGCATTGTGCCGGTGGTGAATCTGGAGTGGATTCAGAAGATTCACCGTGACACATCCATGCGTGGTTATTCATCCGAGGCGGTTGTGGAAAATATTCTTTCCCGCATGCATGACTATGTGCATTTCATTACGCCGCAGTTCACGAACACGGATATCAATTTCCAGCGCGTTCCGCTGGTGGATACCTCCAATCCGTTTATTGCGCGTGATGTGCCGACGCCGGATGAAAGCGTGGTGGTCATCCGCATTCGTCAGCCGCAGAAATTCGGTATCGATTTCCCGTGGCTGCTGTCTATGCTGAATGATTCATTTATGTCCCGTCGCAATACGATTGTTGTTCCTGCCGGCAAGATGCTGCTGGCCATGGAACTGATCCTGGCTCCGATCATTCATGATATGATGGAGAAGGCTCGCAAGGCCTGACAGATCCGGCGATTGTTCTTCAGGAAGGGAGGCTGCGGCCTCCCTTTTTGGTGGATTTCTGCTAATAATCCCCCTACGCTTCCGCGATGATGAAAAGCCCTGATGCCATGTTTCACGTGAAACATCCTGATCCGGTGGATGTGATTGTCGTCGGTGCCGGTCATGCCGGTATTGAAGCGGCATGGTCTGCCGCCAGTCGGGGTGCCCGTGTGCGTCTGATCACCCAGAACCTGGATACCATTGGCAAGATGTCCTGCAACCCGGCCGTGGGGGGCATCGGGAAAGGCCATCTGGTGCGCGAGATTGATGCGATGAACGGTCTGATGCCCCGGTTGGCGGATATGGCTGCCTTGCAGTATCGATTGTTAAATCGTCGCAAGGGGCCGGCAGTTCGCGCAACGCGCGCCCAGTGTGATCGCCGCCTGTATCATATCCATGCCCGTTCGTTTCTGGACCGGCATCCGCGCATTTCATTGCATCAGGGCAGTATTCAGCGTCTGATGTTTGCGGGCGATCGGGTGATCGGCGTTGTCGATGAACTGGGGATTGCGCATGAGGCGGCAGCGATTGTATTAACCACAGGAACCTTCCTCTGTGGTCTGATCCATATTGGTGAACAGAAAATTCCTGCCGGCCGTGCCGGCGACAGTGCCATCCAGGGTTTGACGGATGAATTGTATCGTCAGGAATTCAGGGTAGGACGGATGAAAACCGGCACGCCGCCACGGCTGGATCGCCGCACGATCGACTGGGATGGACTGGAGTTGCAGGGCGGTGAAACGGATGTGCTGCCTTTTTGCCAGCGTCATGATCGTGTGTCTGATCAACAGATGCAGTGCGCGATTACCCGAACCAGCGAGCAAACCCATGAGATTATTCGGCAGAATTTGCATCGTTCACCGATGTATTCCGGCCAGATTGAGAGCGCCGGCCCGCGTTATTGCCCGAGTATCGAGGATAAGATTCAGCGTTTCGCTGACAAGGACAGCCATCAGATCTTTCTGGAGCCCGAAGGCCGGGATCATGACGAGGTGTACCCCAACGGTATTTCCACATCCTTGCCGATAGATGTGCAATGGCAGTTTATTCGTTCGATCCGGGGCCTCGAACAGGCGGTGATTATCCGTCCGGGCTACGCCATCGAATATGATTATATCGATCCGACGGAATTGCTGCCGACGCTGGAAACAAAAAGGGTTTGCGGGCTGTTTCATGCCGGACAGATCAATGGTACCACAGGCTATGAGGAAGCCGCGGCACAGGGGATGCTGGCGGGAATAAATGCTGCGGCCAGGGCGCTGGAGACGGAAAGCTGGGTGCCGGATCGCTCCCAGGCCTATCTTGGCGTCATGGTCGATGATCTGGTGACGCGCGGGGTAATGGAGCCGTACCGCATGTTTACCTCACGCGCGGAGTTTCGCCTGCATTTACGTGAAGATAATGCGGATTTTCGTCTGGCTGAGGATGCCATTCGCCTGGGTCTGTACGATGATGTTCGCCTGCGCCTCTATGAGCAGAGAAAGCAGCGCATCGAGCATTATGTGCAGCAGATTGATGCAATGACCATTGGTACGGGAAATGCATGGAAGGCGCGCCTTGAAGCATTGGGGTTGCCGCTGCCTTCCCAGGCCCTGTCCCTGGCTGCCTATTGTCATCGCGCCGATGTTGAGGCTGCCGATGTGCTGCACCTTCTGGAGAATGTCAGCGAATTGAACAGCTTTGATTTCAATAGCTTGCTGGCCTATATCCATTATGATGGCTATCTGGACAAGCAGCAGGAAGAGATCAACCGCTTCCGTAAACTTGAGGGGCAGCAGATTCCTGTGGACTTTGATTACAGCAAGGTGCACGGGCTGAGTATGGAATGTCGGCAGCGACTCTCGCAGGCGCGGCCGCGTACGCTGGGCCAGGCTTCGCGTCTGTCCGGTGTTACACCGGCGGCGGTCAGTGCGCTGATGTTGTATTTGCACGCATGAATGACGAAGCCTGTGAAATTTATTGCCGTGAAATTCTTCGTTTCCGGAAGGCACTGAATTTAACCTCCATCTCGGATGAAGATGCGTTGATGCGCCGGTTCATTCAACCGTCATTACAACTGGCTGCCTGGATTCCTGAATCGTCGCGACGCCTGCTGGATATCGGCAGCGGCATGGGGGTTCCGGGTATCCCGATACTGATTCGCCTGCCGGCATTGCACGGTGTGCTGGTCGAGCGGCGAAAAAAACGAGCCGAATTTCTGCGCCATATCGTGCGCAGGCTGAAGTTGAATGCGACGGTTTATGATGCGGATATTAATGATTTGCCACATCTCGATATCGATGTTTGTGTCGCCAGAGCCGTGACACGGCAGGATATGCTGCTGAATATGTGCAGCCGGCATGCACGGGAGGGTGCCGTGGCCGTATTGCCTGTACCTAGGGATTCGGAGCCGGCGCATTGTGCCGGATGGAGTTTGCAGCGCGAGGCGGCGATTGTCGCAGGTGATGCGCAGTTGATACGCTGTTATCATTACAGCCGGGGAGATAACAGGGGAGGTTTCACGTGAAACATGCAATGCTGGGGCCGGTGCTGGCTGTAGCGAATCAGAAAGGTGGCGTTGGCAAAACAACCACCAGTGTCAACCTGGCGGCTTCGCTGGCCGCGCTTGAGAAAAAAGTACTGTTGCTTGATCTGGATCCTCAGGGCAATGCGAGTTCCGGCCTCGGGGTGGACAAGAAGGATGTTAAGGCCGGCTTGTATGATGTGCTGGTCGATGAAGTGCCTTTGCAGGAGGCCATGCTTGCAACCGGCTGCGATGGCCTGTCCCTGGTGCCGGCATCCATGGATCTGGCAGGAGCCGAGGTGGAACTGGTTTCACTGGCCAGGCGGGAATTTCGTCTGGCTCAGGCCTTTTCCGCCTTTCAGGGCGAACGTTTTGATTATGTCATTATCGACTGCCCGCCGGCGCTGAATCTGTTGACCATCAATGCCCTGACGGCTGCCGACCGGGTGATGATTACGCTGCAAACGGAATTCTATGCGCTGGAGGGCCTGACGCAGTTGCTGGAAACCATTCGGCGCATCAAGCATGCGCTTAATCCGCAACTGAGCATGGATGGCATTGTGCTGACGATGGTGGATCGCCGAAACAATCTGGCCGTTCAGGTTGAAAAAGAAGTCAGGGACTATTTTGGTGCACAGGTTTATGAACAGGTAATACCGCGCAATGTTCGTTTGTCGGAGGCGCCGAGTTTTGGGGTACCGGTGTTGCAGCATGATATTCGCTCCAAGGGAGCACAGGCATATCTGGCTGTGGCCAGGGAACTCATACAACGTCAGGCCAGCGCCATGGACGATGGGGGAATATGATATGAAAAAGCAGAAAAAACGAGGGCTTGGTAGGGGTTTGGAGGCATTGCTTTCGGACGAACCCAGTGCCGAGGTTATGCGTCAGGCGAGCATGGTCGCCATTTCAAAAATTGTGCCGAACCGCTATCAGCCACGTTCCCATTTTGCCGACGAGGAATTGCAGAGTCTGACGGCATCCATTCGGCGCGATGGCGTACTGATGCCGATTTTGCTGCGGCCGATTGGCGATGGCTATGAACTGATTGCCGGTGAACGGCGCTGGCGTGCCGCGCAGGCCGCAGGGCTGCCGGAGATTCCGGCCGTTGTGCGCGAAGTGGATGACTTGCAGGCACTGGAACTGGCCATTATCGAAAATGAGCAGCGCGATGATTTAACCGCCATTGAATCGGCCAGGGCCTATCAGCGCATGATGAGTGAATTCGGTTGTACGCAGCAGCAAGTGGCGGAAAAAATTGGCGTTTCTCGTGTGCAGGTCAGCAATATCATCCGTCTTTTACAATTACCGGAGTCCGTGCAGCAAATGATTGAGCGGCGCGAATTGAGTATGGGTCAGGCGCGCCCGCTGGTGGGGCTGGAAAAACGTTCGGCCGAGTTCCTGGCCCGCGAATGCCGGGAACGGGGCTGGAGCGCCCGACAGATGGAGCGGGAAGCCAGGCGAGCGATGAATCGCCATCAAACCGCTAAAGCAGATCCGGATGCGGATGTGGTGGCCTTGCAGGAGGAACTGGAACGCAAACTGGGTCTGCCGGTGCAACTGGTCTTTCGGAAAAACGGCTCTGGTGAGCTGAAGATTTCCTATACCCGTCCCGATGAGCTGGATGGCGTGTTGCGCAAGCTGCGCAGCTAGCCCGCGCATTGCGACATGCAGGTTAACGGTAAAGCGTACCGCGCGGTCGGCTGGGATGCCGGCGAACAGGCCGTGTTCTGGATTGAGCAGCGCCTGTTGCCGTATCGTTTTGAACTGGTGTACAGTCGCGATCCCGAAGCGGTGGCTCGCGCCATTGAAACGATGGCCGTGCGTGGCGCGCCGACGATCGGGGCCACCGCGGCCTTTGGCCTGGCGCTGGCCTGGCGCCTTGAGCCGGCGCGCTTTGTGTCGTTCTGGTTGCCTCGCTTTCGCCGCACGCGGCCGACGGCCGTGAATCTGTTTCATGCCTGCGATGTGATGGAGCAGGCTGCAGAGCAACAGCTGTCCGCGGATGCGATGGTGGAGCTGGCTTGTGACTATGCCGCGCGCGAGGTGCGGGCCAACCGCAGGATGGGCGAGATCATGGCGGAGTATCTGGCTGTGGGTCAGCGAAGGATTCTGACCCATTGCAATGCCGGCTGGCTGGCTGCCGTCGATTGGGGCACGGCCACGGCTGGCATTTATCATCTGCATCGGGCAGGCGAGCGCCCCAGCGTGCGCGTGGATGAGACGCGCCCCCGCTTGCAGGGCGCACGGCTGACGGCTTGGGAATTGCAGCAGGAAGGTGTGGACTGCTGCCTGCAGCCGGATGGTGCGGCGGCCTGGGCCATGGCCCGGGGCGAGATCGATGCGATTGTTGTTGGCGCGGATCGCATAGCCCGTAACGGCGATGTGGCCAACAAGATCGGCACCTACGCGTTATCGCTGGCGGCGCGCGAGCATGGCGTGCCGATGTATGTCGTTGCACCATCGAGCACCTTCGATGTACATCGTGCCACAGGCCACGATATCCCGATTGAGCAGCGACATGCGGACGAGGTGCTGTGGATGGACGGCGTCGATGCGGAGGGGGAACTGCGGCAGGTGCGCATTGCCGCCGGTGTCCCGGCCAGCAATCCGGCCTTTGATGTGACGCCGTTTTCCCATATCCGGGCGATTATCAGCGAGCGCGGGGTTTACGAACCGCCAGTGGAGTGAGCCGTGTCGCGCTGCTGCCGGAAGCTTATGAGCAGCAGGAGCACGACGGCGACGGAAATATAGCTGTCGGCAAGATTGAATGCCGGCCAGTAATAGGTCTGGCCGCCCAGGCGGACGTGCCAGAGAATGAAATCGACGACATAGCCGAGTTGTATGCGATCCCAGATATTGCCGACGGCGCCGGCAAGGATGCCGATCAGAAGCCAGGAGGTCAGGCCGGGCCGTTGACGCTCCTTATTCCACCAGATGACGACAGCCAGCGCGATGGCACAGGTCATCAGCACCAGAAATAATGTGCGCCAGCTTGCCGGAAGGTCGGCAAACACCGAAAAAGCTACGCCGGTATTGTGCGCGCGCACAATATCGAAAAAACCTTCGATGACGGTAAATGGTCGGAAGCCTTCGTGCTCAACCCAGGCCTTGCTGAGCTGATCCATGGCCAGCAAGGCGGTAAACAGCATCAGCTGCTGCCGGCTCCGCTTCATGAACGGTTTACGGCATCAAAGCAGCGCGGACAGAGCTGGTTATGCATGGCATGATCAGGCTGTGCCGGTGCGCCAACCATCCAGCAACGTGGGCATTTGACGCCGTCAGCGGCGGCAACATCGAGATGCTCGCCATGCTCCACCCGGGCGACGATAAACAGCTGCTCGAAGCTTTCGTCCACCGCATCGGCAAAGCCCCGGTCCAGGCCGGCAACGGAGATGCGCGCGGCGATGGAGGAGCCGATGCGCTTGTCCTTCTTGGCCTGATCGAGCGCCGTATTGACCTGCTCGCGCACGGCGAAGAAGGCGTTCCAGGCTTCCTCATCAATGTCGATATCGCTTGCCGCGCGGAATTGCTGCAGATGAATCGAGTCCGGCTCCGCGCCCGGCAGATGGGCCCAGGCTTCTTCAGCCGTGAACGGAATGATCGGCGCAACCAGCCGGATCAGGCTGTCGGCCAGATCAAAAAGGGTGGCCCGGGCCGAACGCCGGCGTGCTGAGTCCGGCGCATCGCAATAGAGGCGGTCCTTGATTATGTCCAGATAGAAACCGCCGAGATCGACGGCGCAGAAGTTGTGGATCTCCTGATGGATGCGATGGAACTGATAGTGCTCATAGGCATCGAGGACCAGCCGGTTGACGCGCGCCAGGCGATGCATGGCCCACTGGTCGAGCGGCTTGCGCTGCTCAACGGGCACATGGTCACGGGCCGGATCGAATCCGTCGAGATTGCCGAGCATGAAACGAATCGTGTTGCGAATGCGGCGGTAGGCCTCGGCCAGCTGCTTCAGGATTTCGTCGGAAATGCGGATGTCGGCCGAATAATCGGAGGAGGCGATCCACAGACGCAGGATGTCCGCCCCCATCTGCTGGATGATTTTCTGCGGCGCGATGACGTTGCCGCGTGATTTGGACATCTTGTTGCCGTGCTTATCGACGACAAAGCCATGCGTCAGTACGCCCTTGAACGGGGCGCGGCCACGCGTGCCGACGCTTTCCAGCAGCGAGGACTGGAACCAGCCACGGTGCTGATCGCTGCCTTCGAGATACAGATCGGCCGGGGAACACAGCTCCGCGCGCTGCTCCAGCACGCAGGCATGCGTGCTGCCGGAATCGAACCAGACATCGAGGATGTCCGATTCCTTGGCAAAGTTGCTGCCGCCGCAGCGCGGACAGCTGGCATCCTCGGGCAGGAAGTGTGTGAGATCGCGGCTGAACCAGACATCGGCGCCGCCCTGCTCCACGGCCTGGGCGATGCGTTCGATCACATCCATCGTCGTGATCTCGTGTGAGCCGCAGTCCTGGCAGCTGATGACCGTGATCGGCACGCCCCAGTTGCGCTGCCGCGACACGCACCAGTCGGGCCGCTGCTCGACCATGGCGCGGATGCGGTTTTCGCCCCATTCCGGGGTCCACGTCGTGTTGCCGATTTCCTGCAGGGCCTTGTCGCGCAGGCCGTTATGCTCCATCGAAATGAACCATTGCGGCGTGGCGCGGAAAATCAGCGGCTTGTGGCAGCGCCAGCAATGCGGGTAAGAATGGCGGATCTCGCTGGTTTCCAGCAAGGCGCCGCAGCTAAGCAGATGGTCGATGACCAGCGCATTGGCCTGATAGACATGGCGGCCTTCGACAACCGGCGTGCCGGGCTCGAACACGCCGGTATCACCGACCGGGTTATAGGCGCGCAGGCCGTATTTGAGGCCGATTTCATAGTCTTCCTGGCCATGGCCCGGTGCGGTATGCACGCAGCCGGTGCCGGCATCCAGCGTGACATGATCGCCGACCAGAACCGGCGCGTCCTGATCGAGATAGGGATGGCGGAAGCGGGCATGCTCCAGCGCCGAGCCGGGGAAGCGGGCGACGATATCGCCGGCCGCACCGATGGCCTCAAGCACGGACTGGTGCAGCGCCTCGGCCATAATCAGGATATCGCCCGGCTGCAGCGAGGAGTGCTCCCGCGCCTCGGTGATGCGGATCGCGGCATAATCGATCTGCGGGCCGAGCGAAACGGCCTGATTGGCCGGAATCGTCCACGGTGTTGTCGTCCAGATGACGATGGCCACCCGGCCCTGCAGCGCCGGGTCGATACGCGTTAAGTCTTCCCCGGCCGGGAATTTGACATAAATCGAGTGCGAGGTGTGATCCTCGTATTCGACTTCGGC
>WFNX01000055.1 GCA_015488375.1 Mariprofundaceae bacterium
AACCAATGCCAAGCGCTTCGAAGGACTTTGGCGAGCATGAAAAGATTCCTCTTCATCCTGACCTTACTGCTTCCCACCTATGTGACAGCGGGGCCACTCGATGCATGCCAAGAGCACATTAAGTACGGAGCCCCTAGCTTGTCGGGAGACCTACTGTGCCGGCTCGGTTACGCCCTATCACATAATCCGGAGAGAAAAACCGCCGATTGGGTGGCATACCACCTAACCAAAGAAAAAGTGAACGGAACAATTCCGCGCTCAAACGATTTCCGGCCAGATCCGGATTTGGAACCAGGCAAACGCGCTGAGTTGAGTGACTACAAAAGAAGCGGATATGATCGTGGCCACATGGCACCTGCAGCATCTATGAAATGGAGCGAACGGGCCATGAGCGAAAGCTTCCTTCTATCAAATATGGCACCACAGGTCGGAAGCGGATTTAATCAGCATATATGGAAATCGCTGGAATCCAAGGTTCGCAAATGGACGGAAGAGCGCGGCGAGCTTTATGTTGTTACAGGCAATATCTATGCTACAAATCATCCAAAAACCATCGGAAGTAATCATGTTGCCGTGCCCACGCACTGCTATAAGGTCATCTTCGACCCTATTCGGGTAGAAGCCATCGCGTTCATCCTTCCAAACCAGAGGCTCCAGACAAGAGATCTGCCAAATTACATTGTAAGTGTTGATGCGGTTGAACAGCAGACAGGATTAGATTTTCTTTCAAAGGTGAATGATCCAGTAGAAGACCTGGTCGAAAGCGCTATACCTTCCGGGATTTGGTAAGAGCCCTAAAATATTCTTCTACACATCGACATTACGGGCGATAGCCAAAGCCGAAAACCTTTTGCAACAAAAAACATTTTCTGCTAACAATCGACTTATTCTTTCACAAAGAGAGCCGTTGGATATGAGCAAGAGTAAAATATTCCACGGGCGATATTTGAGTTTCCATTTCTTTTTCGATTTTCCCAATACGAACATAAGCGGGCGGTACTGGAAACATTGCGCCAACCTCTGGAAAACGGCCGGGTAACCATCGCCAGGGCCGCCGATACGGTGGAGTATCCGGCGCGCTTCCAGCTGGTCGCTGCGATGAACCCCTGCCCCTGTGGCTATCATGGGCACCCGACGCACCCTTGCCGCTGCACATCATCACAAATTCGACGTTATACCGCTCGCGTTTCCGGCCCATTGCTGGATCGCTTCGATATCCGCATTCATATCCCGCCTGTGGACAAGCAGGAACTGATGGCCATGCAACCCGGAGAATCATCCGCAATCATTGCCCGCCGCGTGCGCAAGGCCCGGAATATCCAGTATCAGCGACTGGGCAACGGTCGCTGCAATGTGCGTATGAACACACGTGAAATTGAAACCTTCGCCCGTGCCGACAAGGCGGGGCAACATCTGCTGGAGCGAGCCATTGATCATTTCTCATTATCCGCGCGCAGCTACCACCGCATCCTGAAAGTCGCACGTACCATTGCCGACCTTGAGGGCAGCCACACCGTTACGTCGGCGCATATTGCCGAAGCCCTGCAGTACCGCGGCGAACAGGAACTGACAATTTTTGTCAGGCCAAACATCCCTATTACGTCACTGGGATAAGCATCTGCGCCCCGGCCCGCACGCCCTTCAGGCACCACAGAACCCCCATCACTGCCTTCTCTCATCCGGGAGCAATGACCCCGATCCAACATAAGCCTATGAAATGATGTAGTTTTATTTAACACTCCACCTTTTTTCAGGAAGAAAAATCAGGCTGGGCGCATATATTGGCATCATTTTTGCTGTATAAGGGCAACGGCTGCATATTACCGCAGCCTACTACTTAAGAAAGGGAGATAGTTATGACAATGAAACAAGCAGAACGCGGCTTTACGCTGATTGAACTGATGATTGTTGTAGCCATTATCGGTATTCTGGCTGCCATTGCGATTCCGCAATTCGCCTCATACCGTGTCAAGGCCTACAACTCGGCTGCTGCGGCAGATCTGAAAACCGCACTGACCACATTCGAGACATTCTTTAATGATAATGGTGTCTATCCGAATAAAGTCGATCCGGCGACCGGATCCATTACGCTGACGGATGGCAGCAATACCGCCACACTGGCAACCTCGAACAATGTATACATCGGCTCCAAAGTCGGCACTAATAGCCAGACCTTCGGCGCAGCCTCCAAACACACATCCGGTGATATCATCTATCAGGTCACCAGTGACGTCCCGACGCTGGCTGAAAAAAACGGCACCAAAGGTGCGAAACTGGCCAAAGGCGATATTCCTGCGGCTCCGTGATCGGCCTTCATGGTTGGTTTGAAAGGGGGAAGGTTTCTTCCCCCTTCTTTTTTTTGTCCCGAGACATAGATTTCACGAATGATTCACATTGAGGGGCTGGGCAAATCCTATGGCGGGCAATGGGCCCTGCGCCATGCGTCATTTCAAATCCGAAGCGGCGAAGCGGTCGGCTTGCTGGGTGCCAATGGCGCAGGCAAAAGCACGCTGATCAAATCCATGCTGGGCCTGCTGAAACCCACGGAAGGCACGGTGACCCTGGCAAGCGATGCCGTTTACCTTCCTGAACAGCCACAATTGCCGGAAACGCTTTCACCGCTGGCCATGCTTCGTTTCAAATGCCGTGCCCGGGGATGGGCGCAAACACAGGCCGAAACGGCATTGCATGAAGCGGGACTGGCGCAGCAGGCATGGAACCGGCCATTACGCCAGTGCTCGAAGGGCATGCGTCAGCGCGTGCTGATCGCCTGGTGCCTTTGCGGCGGCCATGAAAAAGTCATGTTGCTGGATGAGCCCATGAGCGGACTCGATGCCCTGGGCCGCGCGGAAGTGCTGTCATTGTTCAAACAGCGTCGTGAATCGGGAGCCGCGATCATGATGTGCAGTCATATCGTGCCGGATATGGTGCGTCTGTGCAGTCGCATCCTGCTGATCTCCGGTGGAGTTATCCGCGAGGAGGTTACCATCCGGGAACATTCACTGTCCGAAGCGGAAATCCTTGAAAAGAAGCTGGCCCGCTGGCAATGAACGATATCGCGGCACTGATCCGCCTGACCCTGCGGGAACTTCTGCATCAACGCGCCTATATCCTTCTGACAGCCGTGGCATTGCTGATTCCCTGGCTGCTCATCATCCCCATGTCACTGTTCCTGATCGATCTCGGCAAGGTGCTTTCCGATATGCTTTTTGCCGCCGAACATGTGTTGTTGAGCTGTTTTCTGTTCTTCATTGCCGCGCCATTGATGGCCCGTGATATCGAACAAAAAGTCTGCCACCTGCTCCTGACGGTGCCGTTAAAGCGCTCGCGCTATATTATTGCCCGTTTTGGCGGCACTGCCCTGGCCATATTACCGATGCTGTTGCTGTTTCTGCTTTCCTCCTGCGCCGCCCTGGAAGTGGTGGCGCATTTCTGGCCGGTGTATGTTAAAGCCGGTATCGGCCTGTCATTTTTGCTCGGCGGCGGCATGCTGCTGTTACCTTATCTGTCATTGCTGGGGCTGCTTTATCTGATTTCCACGGCCAGCTCGGGGGGCGCGGAAACACTCGTCTTCCTGCTTTCGGCATGGTTGCTCAGCTGGTCGGTACCGCCGGTACTCGCGGCATTGCAACAGCCGGAAGTCAACGCAAAAATCCCCGACTGGATTTCAGCACTGATTACGGCCATCGACCATATTCTGCCACACTTGAGCAGCGGGCGCCTCGCGCTGGACATTGCCCATCAGCATATTCCGCCGGGCATCCAGCTTGGCGCCTATACGCTTGAACACCTTGCCTATATGCTGATCACGCTGATTCTGGCCATCATGATTTTCGAGCGCCGTGACCTGACATGATCGTCCGCCTTCTTGCGCTTGCACTGTTGCTCCCCGTATTGTTTCTGGCGCATGATCGGATTCCTTTATCGGGCGTTCCGCAACAGCCCGATGCAAACCCTCCCCGCTGGGGCGCAAACAGTGCCTCCTGGCACCGCATCGTCGCCGGCCCGTTGCCGGGGCTGTGGGCCGATCAGGCGATACTGGAGATATTTAATATCTACAATGTTGCCAAAGACAAACCCTCCACTGAGCGTCCGCAATGGTGGCATCTGCTGTCCTATCAGCTCCATCGCGCACTGACGCTGGACCCCCGCTTTCGCGATGCCTATCGCCTGACCGAAGGCCTGCTGGCCTATGAACCGGGGTTCAGCCTTGATGCCGTGGACATTCTCGAGCACAACGCCCGCGATGCCGAATCAGGAGAATACCTCCTCGTTGCCAGCTTTCTCGCGCATCAGGATCTGCATGATGATGCGCGTGCCATTCGACTGGCCTCCATGGCTGCCAGCAAGGAAGATACCAGCCTTCTTGCCGCCGGCTTTGCCGCCCGGCTGATCCAGCGTGGAAAGGGCTGTGCAGCAGCGATCGCCTTTCTGCAGCAGCGCAAACGCCTGTTGCCTGAAAAATATGCCGGTGGCATCGAGAAAAAAATCGAACGCCTGAAGCAGGACCCCGCCTGCAACCCTGAACCTGCTGCGGATATGCCGGAGACTCAGGCCATGCCGCCCAGCTGGCTGCGCGGCGAAGCGTCCCAGTCCTGAACATCCTGATAGCCTGCCTGCAGACGCCGCTGTGCCGCATAGGCAATCATTGCCGCATTATCCGTACAATAGCGCAAACCGGGTAGCGCCAGCGTAATGTTTTGTCTGCGCGCCTCGTCCTGCAGGCGCTGCCGCAAATAGCGATTGGCCGCCACTCCGCCGGCAATCACCAGCCGCGGAACCTGTTCCCGCACACAGGCACGAATACTTTTTTTCACCAGAACATCGCCAATACTGGCTTCAATCGCCGCAGCCATATCCTGTTTCAGCGCATCATCAGGCTGCGGGTGTTTCCGCAACGCATACATCACGGCCGTTTTCAGGCCGGAGAAACTGAAATCCAGATTATCCCTGTTCAGCATCGGACGCGGCAGGGAAAAACGTTGCGCATCACCGGCCTGCGCCAGGCGCGCAATTTCCGGGCCGCCGGGATAACCGCATTGCAGCAGGCGGGCGCATTTATCAAAACACTCACCTGCGGCATCATCCACGGTCCGGCCGATGATGCGATATTTCCCCACGCCATCAACCCGTACCAGCATCGTATGCCCGCCGGATACCAGCAGACAAATAAAAGGGAACTCCGGCAGACCCGCTTCGCTCAAACCGGGCGCAAGCAAATGGCCTTCCATATGATGGATCGGCATTACCGGAATCCCGTGAATGAATCCCGCCGCACGCGCATAGGACACACCGACCAGCAGCGCCCCCATCAGGCCCGGACCATTTGTTACGGCAATACGGTCCACATCGCGCCATTGCACATCAGCCTGTTGCAATGCCTGCTCAACCAGCGAAGGCAAGACGCGCAAATGCTCCCGTGAAGCGATTTCCGGCACCACGCCGCCAAAACGGGCATGCACGGAAACCTGCGAGGCCACCAGATCCGCCAATAATTGCCCGCGGCAGCCATGATCCGCCCGCAAGATGGCAACGGCCGTCTCATCACAGGAGCTTTCAATACCCAGAATATGCATCACGCCTCCCCGCTTTCGCCATAGCCGCCGCCACCCGGCGACTCCACACGCAACACATCTCCCGGTTGCAACGGAAGGCTGAACTTACCCTCCATCTCATGCCATGCACCATCGCGCTGCGCCCGTATGCTGTTGCGGCCGGCCTGACCAGCCTCTCCGCCAGCCAGACCATAAGGGCGAAAAACCCTGCGCTCACTCAGCACCGATACCTGGCAGGGGCGCAGCACCTGCCACTGGCGAATCAGTCCTTCGCCCCCGACAAACCGACCCCTGCCACCGGAACCCCTGCGAATCGCATAACGGGTGATTCTGAGCGGATAATGCATTTCCACCACTTCAACCGAAGTATTCCGCGTATTGGTCATATGACACTGGACAGCACCGGCACCGTTGCCTGCGGCATGGGCCCCCATGCCTCCAGCCATTGTTTCATAATAGACCCAGTCATCTTCCACGCTGCCAAACACCACATTATTCATCGTCCCCTGTGCAGCCGCCGGAACCTGCTGTGGCAATGCCTGTGCCAGAGCGCCGAGCAGGACATCGACAATCCGCTGGCTCGTTTCAACATTGCCGGCGGCCACGGCCGCCCCCCTGCCGGCATGCAGCAGCGAACCGGCCGGCGCCAGAATCCGGATGGGACGAAAAACGGCACCCGTCTGCGGCGTGTAGCCGGGCATCAGACAGCGGAACACATAATAAACGGCAGCAGCCGTCACGGCGAACGGACAATTCACCGGCCCCTGACTTTGAGCCGCCGTGCCGCTGAAATCGACCTCCGCTTCCTCGCCACGTATGGTAACCTGCACGCGTATGGGCAAGGGCCCGCTGCCCAGCCCGTCATCCTCAAGCACGTCCTCAAAGCTGTAGCTG
>WFNX01000056.1 GCA_015488375.1 Mariprofundaceae bacterium
CGCAGGAAATGGATTTTAATGCCTTTATGGATGAAGGGCTGGTGGACCGGATTCCATTGCTCGGCAAAATGTTTTCGGCCCTGTTTGAAAAAGGCATTTATGAGGGTGATTACTTTGAGCGCTGGATGCAGCAAAAACTGGCGGATAAGGGTAAAAGTCGCTTTGCCGATTTCAAAAAGAGTAACGGCGATTATCGTTTGAAGCTGATTGCCTCTGATGTTACGCGCCGGCGCATGCTGATTCTGCCGGATGATATTCCGGAAGAACAACGAGACAGTTTTTCCGTCGCGCATGCGGCGCGTATGAGCATGAGCATTCCCTATTTCTTTGAACCGGTGGAGCAGCGTTTCCCCGATGACAACGGCGTGATGCGGAAATCATTTATTGTTGATGGCGGGATGCTGTCCAATTATCCGGTATGGCTGTTCGATGCGCCCAGTGCCGATCAGGCGCGCTGGCCGACATTCGGCTTCAAGCTGGTGGAACCGGAATCGGGCCAGCCTTCGCCCAGTTCATGGCCCCATGAATATGCCTTGTCGTTGATTACCACAATGATCGAGGCTCATGACAAGGCATACATTGATGAAACCAATTTCAAGCGCACCATTCCGATTCCGACGATGGGCGTGCAAACCACCGAGTTTGATATCTCCGATGCCAGGAAGAACATGCTGATTCGCGCCGGTCAGGAAGCCGCGATTGCCTTTTTCAAGGCGGGCAAAGGCGTATTGTAATCGTGTTCAACTATCGATTCGGTGACAACATGACAAAGGACTCCTATTTGTCTACAGGAAATTGATAATGAGGAATGCGACGTGTATATACTTGGATTGTTATATAAAGAGGAATGCATAGAATAATGGCAATTCCAAACTATCAAACAATCATGCTTCCACTCCTGCAATTAGCATCAGATGGCAGGGAACATAAGTTCAGTCAAGCAGTTGAAGAACTGGCTGATGAATTTAATCTCTCAACTGAAGAAAGAAATGAACTTCTCCCCAGTGGAAGCCAGGCCGTTTTTAATAATCGTGTTGGCTGGGCGCGTTCCTACCTGAAGCAGGCGGGGCTGCTCGAGTCGCCAAAACGGGGCCTTCACTATTACGCCAAAGGGAATGGAATTACTCGGTACAAACCCAGAAAAAATAGATATATCTGTCCTTGAGCAGTTTCCTGAGTTTATCGAGTTCAGAAACCGTAAAAAAGCTAAAAGTGGAAATGAAGTCCAGGCAGAAATATCAATTGGACAGGCATCCGATTTAACTCCAGAAGACTCTCTAGCAGAAGCCTATAAACAGCTTCGTTCATCTCTCGAGTCAGAAATAAT
Source organism: Mariprofundaceae bacterium (assembly GCA_015488375.1). GTDB lineage: Bacteria > Pseudomonadota > Zetaproteobacteria > Mariprofundales > Mariprofundaceae > J005. The sequence continues at coordinate 1,328 of WFNX01000056.1, forward strand.
CAATGCTGTTAAAGAGGCATCACCTTCATTCTTTGAGCGTTTAGTTGTCGATTTGCTAGTGAAAATGGGTTATGGCGGAAGTCGGCAAGATGCCGGAAAGGCGCTCGGAAAGAGCGGCGATGGCGGGATTGATGGAATCATTAATGAAGATCGGCTTGGTTTGGATGTTATTTATATTCAGGCTAAGCGCTGGGAGGGTTCAGTCGGTCGCCCTGAAATACAGAAATTTGCAGGGGCATTGCAAGGCCAACGTGCTAGAAAGGGTGTATTTATTACGACATCATCATTTACAAAAGACGCAATAGAATATGCCTCGCTCATTGAGTCGAAAATAATCCTCATTGATGGTGAATACCTTTCAAAGCTAATGGTGGAGCATAATGTTGGGGTCTCTACCGTTGGTACGTACGAGGTTAAGAAACTTGATTCAGATTATTTTGATAATGAGTAATGCATGACTCTATGCATATGCAGCACAGCCAGTAAGTAAAGAGATATGGAGAAATAAAAATGCCAGCGTATGTTTCCTGCATTATTGTCTCCGGTCTGGTCTCGCTTCCAACAGGCTTTCTTGCAGTCATCGGCATATATGCTGCGCAATAAAGGTGTGAAATCCGTTGATGTTCACGTTAGCGTGCGTCCTCTATGTTCACCGGAATCATTCAGGATGTCGGCCGTGTTGTTGAAATCAATCGCGAAGCGGCGCAGGCACATATGCATTTTGTCACGGCACTGGATATGCAGGGCTGGCAGATGGGGGACTCCGTTGCAGTCAATGGCTGTTGCCTGACCATTACCTCATTCCCACAGGCGGATTGTTTTGCCGCCACATTGTCTGCGGAAACACTGGCCTTGACCTGTTTTGATCAGACAGCTGTGGGCGATGCCGTGAATCTTGAGCCGGCTCTGCGCGTCGGCGATGCGCTGGGCGGCCACTGGGTGACCGGTCATATCGATGACCGGGCGGAAGTGATCGCCATCGAGAGCCTCGGTGAGCATGTGCAGATGACTTTTCAGGTGCCGCAGCGACTGGCGCCCTATATCGTCCGCAAGGGTTCGGTGGCTTTACATGGCGTCAGCCTGACGATTAACACCGTGGCCGATTGCACGTTCTCGGTGAATCTGATTCCGCATACGCTGTCGCATACGAATCTGGGAACCTTGCAACAGGGTGACAGGGTGAATATTGAAACCGATCTGATCGGACGCTACGTGGAACGAATGATGCAGTACAGGAGTGTGAATGAAGCTGGCAACGTGTGAAGAGCTGATCGAGGAATTGCGCGCAGGGCGGATGATTATCCTGGCCGATGATGAGGATCGTGAAAATGAGGGCGATCTGGTCATGGCCGCCGAATGGGTCACCCCGGAGGCGATTAATTTCATGGCGACGCACGGACGCGGGCTGATTTGCCTGGCCCTGACGCAGGAGCAGACCGACCGTCTTGAACTGCCGCTGATGGTGTCCAACACGAATGCCAAGTTCAAAACCAATTTCACGGTGTCGATTGAGGCCGCGGAAGGAGTCACTACGGGGATTTCCGCTTTCGATCGGGCGCATACGATTCGTACCGCCATTGATCCGAAGGCGACGCCGGCTTCATTGCATACGCCGGGCCATGTCTTTCCGCTGGTCGGCAGAAAGGGCGGGTTGCTGGTGCGCGCCGGGCATACCGAGGCCAGTATCGATCTGGCGCGTATGGCCGGGCTGAACCCTTCCGGCGTGATTTGTGAGATCATGAATGAAGACGGTTCGATGGCACGCATGCCGGAGTTGCAGGTGTTCGCCAAAAAACATAATCTGAAAATCGGTTGCATTGCCGATGTGATCCGGCACAGGCTCAAGCACGATTCGCTGGTCAGGCGGGAAGTGGAAGTGCGCATGCCGACCGAATTCGGCGAGTTTCGCATGATTGGCTACAGCAATGAGGTGGACGGGGCGGAGCATGTCGCCCTGGTGATGGGGGATCCGTCACCGGAAACGCCGATGCTGGTGCGCGTGCATTCGGAATGTCTTACCGGCGATGTGTTTGCCTCACGGCGTTGCGATTGCGGTTCGCAGTTGCATGCAGCCATGCGCCAGGTGGCCGAGGCCGGCGAGGGCGTGATTCTCTATCTGCGTCAGGAAGGTCGCGGCATCGGCCTGTTCAACAAGCTGAAGGCCTATGAATTGCAGGATGCCGGACATGATACTGTCGAGGCGAATAAAAAACTGGGCTTCAAGGCGGATTTGCGGGATTATGGTATCGGTGCGCAGATCCTGCGTGACCTGGGCCTGCGCAAGCTGAAGCTGCTGACCAATAATCCGAAGAAAATCATTGCCCTGGATGGCTACGGTCTGGAAGTGGTGGAACGGGTACAATTACAGGTATGTGCCCATGAGGAGAATATCCGTTATCTGACGACCAAGCGGGATAAAATGGGACATTTACTGAATATGGAAGGGGATGCATCATGAGTCTGGATGCGCCGCATTTGAGTGGCTCGGTGGATGCCTCGGGATTGCATATCGGCATCGTTGTCAGTCGCTTTAACGAAAACATTACCCGGGCATTGCTGGATGGTGCGGTCCGTGCGCTGAAGGAGCATGGCAGCCGTGATGAAGATCTGCGCATTGTCTGGGTGCCGGGCGCCTTTGAAATCGGCACCATTGCCGCGGCCATGGCCAACTCCGGGCGTTTTGATGCCGTGGTATGCCTGGGCTGTGTTATTCGTGGCGATACGGCGCATTTTGATTATGTGTGTCAGGGTGCGATGGATGCCATTGGCGCCGTGGCTCAGCGCGGCGATATTGGCGTGGGGAACGGCGTGCTCACCGTGGATACGCTGGAACAGGCACAGCAACGCATTGGCGGAAGCCATGGTCACAAGGGCGAGGAAGCGGCATTAACAGCCGTGGAAGTCGTCCGTCAATTACAGAATCTGGAGCGCTGAATGGCCAATCGACATCAATCACGTGAATCTGCCCTGGAGACCCTGTATGCCTGGCATAATGCCGAACAGGATGATGCCATGCTGCCGGGACTGGTGGCCAGTCGCCTGCAGCATGAAGAGCGGGAAGGGCAGGATCAGCAGTATTTCCGCGAAGCCGTGTACGGCGTGGTGGAGCAGGTGGAAAAAATCGATGAACTGATTGCCGGCGCCATCCGCGGCAGAAGTCTGCGTTCGGTGGCGCATATCGAGCATAATGTATTGCGTCTGGCTATCTGGGAGATGCAAAACCGGCTGGAGATTCCTTATCGGGTCATCATCAATGAAGCGCTGGAACTGACGCGGGCCTATGCCGGTGAGGCGCCGCGCGGCTTTATCAATGCCGTGCTGGATAATCTGGCGCGCAAGCTGCGTCCGTCCGAGGTCAAGCCTCGCTAGAAGCTGCGTCCTGCCGCTGATACAGCGCATTCATGCGGCGGATAATCTGCGGCAATACATTCATGCGTGAACGATCCAGATGCATTTTCAGCCGCGGCAGATGCGCCAGTTCCGGGTCATCCGATTTGGGCCAGTTAGAGACCTGTTCGATGCAGCCGTCATGAATTACATCGGAGAACTCGGCATTCAGGCGGCGCAATGATTCATCCGATAATGGATGCTGCAGGCGCAGCAGGGTGGCATGGCCGACATATCGGAAACTGTGGTAATTGATATAAAAATCCCGGATATAGGCGACGGCGGCATCAATGCTGTTGGTATGGAAGACCAGATTGTCATCATCCGGGCTGATCAGATGATCATGCGTCAGGCGACGCATCCATGAGCGTATAAACGGTCCCCAGAAGTCATCGCCGGGCGCATCAAGCATAACCACCGGAATGGGCGGATTGCGGCCGGTCTGAATCAGCGTCAGCGTTTCAAAGGTTTCATCCAGTGTGCCGAAGCCACCGGGCGTGAGCACGACGGCATCGCTTTCCTTGAGAAAGAACAGTTTGCGCGTGAAAAAATACTGGCAGTAAAAATGCCGGGGCGAGCCATCCACGCAGGGGTTGGGTTTTTGCTCCAGCGGGAGGTTAATATTGATGCCGAAGGAATAATCCCTGCCGGCGCCTTCATTGGCCGCCTGCATCATACCATGGCCGCCGCCGGTGATGATCATGAAGCCGGCCTCGCGCAATGCACGGGCACAGTTTTTGACATATTCGTAGCGCGCATCATTGGGCGGAATGCGGGCCGAACCGAAAACCGAGACTTTGCGCGTATCCTTGTACGGTCGGAAAACATCCAGGCCGGTACGCACTTCCTGTAGCACCTTGCTGAGCATTTTCATGTCCGCTTCCGCATGATCGCCGGCAACAAGCCGCAACGCTTCAATAATAATCAGACGTTTGTAGAGCGAATCGCCGGCCAGGTCTTCCAGTAAATGTTTGGCATCGTCGCGCAGGCGCTCCGGCAACTCCTCGATCAGGTGCGGGGTGCCCGGCGGCGGGCTAGTCATGCGGAGCCTCGATAATAATATCAATGCGCCGGTTCATTTCCCGGCCTTTTTCAAATTCGTTGGAGGCAATCGGGCGGACTTCGCCATAACCGAGCGAGCGCAGTCTGCCGCCATCCACGCCCTGCCGGATGAGAAAGTCGCGCACCGCTTCTGCTCGCCTGAGGGATAGTTGCTGGTTCATTTTGACATCACCGCGATTGTCGGTGTGTCCTTCAATGCGCACCTGACGATCGGCATAGACATCCAGCGCTTCTTTAACGCGTTTCAGCAAGTCATGGTATTTCTTGCTTATTTTGCTTGATCCAGAGGAAAACTTCAGGCTGCTCAGACGCATCAGTACCGAGCCGTCCAGGTTGGCCAGAATTTCGGCTTCACCGCGTTTGAACAGCTTGTGTATTTTCTCCTGACGGCGTTTCTCGAAAGTTTCCCGTTCAAGTTTGGCGCGGAAGGCATCTTTCATGCTGGCCAGTTGCTCGCTGCTGCTGGCCAGGAGTTCCTCGCGCAGGCGTTGCATCTCCTGCTGATGTTGCTGATTAAGCGCCTGCAGTTGCTGCTGGCGCTTGATGCGCTCCTGCTCCAGTTGACGTTTCAGGTCAATCACGCCATCGAGAACGGCCTTGTTGCTGATGTCGACCAGCGGATCACGCGTATCGACCGGCAGGCCAAGGGTTCGGGCCAGTTTCAGGCGAAATTCCCGCTGTTCGTCAAATACGCTTTCAAAGCTGGCCTGATCACGCCGCAGCTGACGCACTTTTTTAGCCAGATTCATGGCTTTCTCGGCCAGTCGGTAGGCGTCGGCCGGCCGGGATGGCAGTGGACGCTGCTTGCGGCTGTCCATGAAATCATAGATATCCTGCAGTTTTTGTTTGGCCGTGGCGTAGGTGTGCAGGGCATAGCGCTTGGCGCCTTCGGAGGCGGCCCGGGAGAGCTTGCGTTTGGCTGCATCGGCCAGTTCAGGCAGCAGGTTTTCAATGGCGCGTTTGTAATGCACGGCCGCCTCATCGCCTTCCTGCCGGCTGATATTCAGCTCACCCCGCTCCATATGCGCAATGGCCTTTTGCAGCAATGCATCGGCCTGCTGTTTGTGCTGCACAATGATATCATTACGGTATTTGAGATGGTCAGGGAACAGTTCCAGCAACGCATTCAGATCATTGCGAAGATCCAGCAGGGGCTGATAGCGGGACTGAAATGCCGAAGCCGTGTTTTTGGCTTCCTCGAATTTTTCGCGGGCCTGTCTTAACAGGGGCTCCGCGTGTTCTGCATCAGCATCTCTTGCCTCGGCCAGCAGTTGCAGGGCTTCGGCCGTGGTGTTGGGGGCAAAGCGATCCAGCTGATGCTGCTGAAAACGCCGGATTTCCAGTGCCAGCTGATCCATGTCCACTTCGCCGGCCGTGAGCATCGCCGGCAGGAGGCACGCCAGTAACAGCAGGGCGCGCATGGCGGAATGTCTAGGCAAGCTGCAACATCCGTTCAAGTGAGACTTTGGCCCAGCCTTTCTGCGCATCGGGCACGGTGATCTGATGATAGCCCTTGCCTTCCGCAATGGCCTGCAGCGAGGCGCATAAATGCTGGGGGTCGGTGCGGAACATCGTTGAGCACATGCAGATGGTCGGCGACAAGAACCAGATCGGCTTGTCGGGAAACTGCAGGCGCAGGCGATTCACCAGATTCAGTTCGGTGGCAATGGCAAACTTGCTGCCGGCAGGCGCGGCCTTTACATGGCGGATAATGGCCTCGGTAGAGCCCACAAAATCCGCTGTCTCGCATACTTCCCGCGAGCATTCGGGATGGGCGACAATCTGAATACCGGCGTGATTGCGGCGCATGGTTTCTGCATGCTCGGCCTTAAACAGCTGATGCACAGAGCAGAATCCTTTCCACAGTATCAGCCTGGCCTGCCTGATGGCTTCGGGCGTATTGCCGCCCAGCGGCCGGAAAGGGTCCCAGATAATCATTTCCGCTTCGTCAATGCCCATGCGCAGGGCGGTATTTTCTCCCAGATGCTGGTCGGGAAAGAAAAGGATTTTCTCCCGTTGCTGCCAACCCCACTGCATCACCTTTTGCGCATTGGAGGAGGTGCAGACGATGCCGCCGTGTTCTCCACAGAAGGCTTTCAGGGCGGCGGTTGAATTGATATAGGTGACCGGGGTGACTGTTGTATCCGGGTCGATAACCCCGGCCAGTTCCTGCCAGCATTGCCGTACCTGGCTGTCGTCGGCCATATCGGCCATTGAGCAGCCGGCAGCAGGATCGGGCAGAATGACGACCTGATCATCGGCGGTCAGGATATCCGCCGTTTCGGCCATAAAATGTACGCCGCAGAAAATGATGAACGGGGCCTGTGTCGAGGCTGCAGTCTGGGCCAGCTTCAGTGAATCGCCGGTGGCATCGGCGAAGGCAAAGACTTCCTCGCGTTGATAGTGATGCCCGAGAATCAGGACGCGATCGCCCAGCGATGCTTTCAATTCGTGAATTTGGGCCAGAATATCCTGTTCGGTGGTATCATAGAGTTGCCTGAGCAGCGTGTTGGTTGTCATGGCTGAAGTGTCTGCAGCCTTGGATTTGATGTCAACGTTGCACATGCGTGCAAGTGTCCGTCTGTTTTTATGAGGAATTCAGGTTAGCATGGCGGCAAATCCCGTACAGAGGAGATCTCATGCCTGTTTATCGTTCCCGTACTACAACCCATGGCCGCAATATGGCCGGCGCCCGTTCCCTGTGGCGCGCGACAGGGATGAAGGATGATGATTTCGACAAGCCGATTATTGCCGTGGTTAATTCATTCACCCAGTTCGTGCCCGGCCATGTGCATCTGAAAGATATTGGCCAGATGGTGGCGCGCGAGATTGAGGCGGTCGGCGGTGTGGCCAAAGAATTCAATACGATTGCCGTGGACGATGGCATTGCCATGGGGCACGGGGGCATGCTGTATTCATTGCCCAGTCGGGAAATCATTGCCGATTCCGTAGAATATATGGTTAATGCGCATTGTGCTGATGCAATGATCTGTATTTCCAACTGTGACAAGATCACCCCGGGAATGCTCATGGCGGCATTGCGACTGAATATTCCCGCCGTATTCGTTTCCGGCGGGCCGATGGAAGCCGGCAAGGTGACATTGCATAACCGGGAGAAACACCTTGATCTTGTTGATGCCATGGTGATGGCAGCCGACCCGAATGAATCCGATGAGGATGTGGCGACTGTCGAGCGCTCGGCCTGTCCGACCTGCGGTTCCTGTTCCGGCATGTTTACGGCCAATTCCATGAATTGCCTGGCCGAGGCCCTGGGGCTGGCATTGCCCGGAAACGGTTCTTTGCTGGCCACGCATGCTGATCGGCGCGAACTGTTCCTGAAAGCGGCGCGCCTGATCGTGGATAACACCCGTGCATGGTATGAACAGGAAGATGCCTCCGTATTGCCGCGTTCGGTGGCGACATTCGAGGCATTCGAAAATGCGATGGCGCTGGATATCGCCATGGGGGGCTCCACCAACACCGTCCTGCATCTGCTGGCCTGTGCGCAGGAAGCCGAAGTTGATTTTACGATGCAGGATATTGATCGGCTGAGTCGCCGGATTCCGAATATTTGCAAGGTGGCGCCGGCTGTTCCGCATTACCATATGGAAGATGTGCACCGGGCCGGCGGTGTAATGGGTATTCTGGCCGAACTGGATCGCGCCGGCCTGTTGCATACGCATGTGCTGGTCGTGCATGCCGGTACGCTGGCCAACGCGATTGCGGCATGGGATATCATGCAGCCGGAAAATGAAGAGGCACATCACCTGTTCCGGGCTGCGCCGGGCGGCATTCCGACGCAGGAAGCATTTTCTCAGGCCGAACGCTGGAAAACACTGGACACCGATCGTGAACACGGCTGCATTCGCGATGTTGCGCATGCGTATTCGAAAGAGGGCGGGCTGGCCGTGTTGTACGGCAATATTGCGGAACGCGGCTGTATTGTGAAAACAGCCGGTGTGGATGAATCCATATGGCAATTCACGGGACGCGCGAGGGTGTTTGAATCACAGGAGGATGCGGTTTCGGCCATTCTCAATGACCGTATCGTGGCCGGTGATGTGGTGATTATCCGTTATGAAGGCCCGAAGGGCGGGCCGGGCATGCAGGAAATGCTCTATCCGACTTCGTACCTGAAATCGAAGGGGCTGGGCAAATCCTGTGCATTATTGACCGATGGCCGTTTCTCCGGCGGTACATCCGGTTTGTCCATCGGTCACGCCTCGCCGGAAGCGGCGGAAGGTGGTGCCATCGGCCTGATTGAGGAGGGCGACAGCATTATTATTGATATCCCTGCACGCAGCATTCATCTGGATATCAGCGACAAGGTTTTGCAACAGCGCAGGGCGGCGATGGAAGCGCGCGGAGCGAATGCCTGGAAACCATTGGCACGTCAGCGTTCGGTATCAAAAGCCCTGCAGGCCTATGCTGCATTAACCACCTCCGCGGATCGCGGCGGCGTGCGTGATCTGGAGCAATTGCGCTGAATCGATAAAGCGCTGAAATCACGCTGTATGCAGTTCTGCTGTGACAAAAAGAGCAAAATCCCGGGCAAGCACAGGGGGCACTTGAAATCGGTTGTCGGCATGCCTACACAGTGACTGCGGCTTGTTACCGCAAGGTTATGTGTGAAGGAGGAAAGAAACGATGACTGTTGTTCGCTGGACGCCCTGGCAGGAACTGGAGGAAATGCAGCGTTCATTGACCCGTTTGCTGGACAGCGATGCTTCCGCCACATCGGAACGCGGGTCATGGCTGCCGGCTGTGGATGTGCGGGAAACCAAAGATGCCCTGATTCTCCATGCCGAACTGCCTGGTATTAATAAGGAAGATATTCATGTTGAAGTGCATGAAGGTCGTCTGACCCTTTCCGGTGAGCGCAAGTACGAGAAAGAAGTCGATGAGGAAAATGTTCACCGGATTGAGCGGGCCTATGGCAGGTTTTCGCGCAGCTTCAGTCTGCCGCGCGATGTGGATACCAATGCCGTTGATGCCACGATGAATAATGGTGTGCTGGAAATTCGCCTGCCGAAGAAAGAAACGGCCAGGCCGAAATCCATTACCGTGAAGTAAAGAATCATCGGGTTGCGCAGGGGCCGCCGGGAGGCGGCCCTTTTGCATGCTGGAAAGCCGGCGTTTCATCCGTCACACTCCGGCCATGCTGGAAATGTCCCGTCTTTCATTGTCGGTTTCGATAGATGGCGCCTGGGTGCAGGCGGTTTCCGATGTTTCGTTGCATCTCAGGCCGGGGCGTATTCTCGGGCTTGTGGGGGAGTCCGGCTGTGGCAAGTCGTTGACCGCACAGGCGTTCCTGCGTCTGGGTGAATATCAGGGCGTGCGCCGGGATGGCGGGGATATCCTGCTTGATGGCGAAAGCCTGTTTGCCATGGAGGAGCGTCGTCTTCGTGCTGTTCGCGGCGGGCGTATTGCCATGATATTTCAGGAACCGATGACAGCATTAAATCCGGTGTTTTCCATTGGCAGTCAGCTCACGGAGGTGATTCGCCTGCATTTGCCGTTGCTGGACAGGCAGCAGGTGCGGGCGAGGGCGCTGGAACTGCTGGCCGGCGTCGGTCTGGAAGATGGCGAGGCTCTGCTCAGGGCCTATCCGGATGCCTTGTCCGGCGGCATGCGTCAGCGTGTGCTGATTGCCATGGCCATGTCGGCCGACCCGGATTATATCCTGGCCGATGAACCGACAACGGCTCTGGATGTGTCCGTGCAGACACGCATTATCGCGCTGTTGCGCGATCAGCAGCGCCGGCGCGGGCTGGGCATGTTGCTGGTTACGCATGATTTCGGTCTGGTGGCCGAAATGTGCGATGATGTTGCCGTAATGTATGCCGGACAGATTGTCGAAACAGCCCCGGTTGCGGATATTTTTGATCGCCCCGCACACCCCTACACACGCGCACTGATGGCCTGTCGCCCGGAAGCCGCGGTTGATGGGCAGGCGCTGGCGGTGATTCCCGGCCAGGTTCCGCCACCGGGGCAATGGGGCGGGGGATGCCGTTTTGCTCCGCGTTGCACCTTTGCCGATGCGCATTGCGGCAAGCCGGTGACGCTGGACGCCTGGCAGGAGGCGCATCATTGCGCCCGCTGCATACATGTCGGGCAGGGGGTGGAATGAGTCCGGTACTGGAATTGAGGAACGTTGATAAAATATTCCGCGCAGCGGGATTATTTGCTGCCGATGCGCGGACAAAGCATGCGGTATGCCGCGTGTCGCTGTCTTTGCAGGCCGGAGAAACGCTGGCCATTGTTGGTGAATCAGGCAGCGGAAAATCGACAACGGCACGTATCGCCATGCGCTTGCTGTCCGCTGATCATGGCGAAGTCTGGTGGCAGGGGGAGAATGTCTCGGGACTTGCCCCCCGCGCTCTGCGCGCAAGACGAAAGCATATCCAGATGGTGTTTCAGGACCCGTTCGCCAGCCTGAATCCGCGTATGAAAATCTGGCAGACCGTGGCAGAAGGCTTGCGCGTTCATCAGCCTGGCCTGGGTCGCAAACAATTGCGTCAACGTGTGGCCGATGTGCTGGGACAATGCGGTCTGGATGCAGCAATGATGGATCGTTATCCGCATCAGTTTTCCGGCGGTCAGCGTCAGCGTATCGGGATTGCCCGCAGTCTCATTGTTGAGCCTTCCGTTCTGGTGCTGGATGAGCCGGTATCGGCGCTGGATGTTTCCGTGCAGGCGCAAATTCTGAATTTGCTGCACGATGTGCAGCAACAGCATCGACTGGCTTATCTGTTTATTTCTCACGATCTTTCCATTGTACAATATATCGCTGCACGGGTCATGGTCATGTTCGCCGGCCATGTCGTTGAGGAAGGCCCGACAGATCGCGTGTTTCGCCAACCCGCGCATCCGTATACGCGTGCCTTGGTGGATGCCAGGCCGATTGTGCATCCAGCCCAGCGAAAGGCGCGGGCTGTGGTGGAAGAAAGAAGTGAGCAGGTGGCCGACGATGGCTGCCCGTATCGCTTGCGTTGTCCGCGGGCTCTGGATGCCTGTGCTTCATTCGATGGCATGCTGCAAGGTGATACGCATCGGGTGTCCTGCCTGAATCCCCAGACATATGCATGATTTTCAGGCGCAGGTACTGCGCGATTTTGAACATGGATTGCAGCATGAGCTGGATGGATACCGCAAGCGCCGGGAACAGATTCGACTGGCGCAGGAAGTTGCCGAAACGATGAGGGATATGTCCGTTCTGCTGGCAGAGGCGGAAACGGGCACGGGTAAAACGCTGGCTTATCTGGTGCCGGCCTTGCGTTCGCAGCAGCGTATCGTGATTTCCACGCATACCAGAGCTTTGCAGGACCAACTGGTGCATCGCGATTTACCTGCCGTGCAGCAGGCTCTGGGTATTCGCCGACGAATTTCCTTGCTCAAGGGACGGAGCAATTATCTGTGTCCGGCACGTCTGAACATGCATCTGGCACAGGGAACGCTGGCATTATGGGAACAGAAGGCGCTGTTGCAGATACAACAGTGGTCCCGGAAAAGTCGAGACGGGGATTTGTCTGGCCTGTCTTTTGATCCGTTCGCCAGGGGCGTCGGGGGCATGGTGACGGCGACAGCCGAGCAGTGCAAAGGTTCAAAGTGCGGTGAGTTTGAACGTTGTCCGTTGATGCAGGCACGACGCAAGGCACAGGCTGCCGATATTGTCGTAACCAATCACAGCCTGCTGCTGGCGGATGCGGCCCTGAAGTCCGGGGATTACGGTGAAGTCTTGCCGGAGTTCGAAGTCTATATCCTTGATGAAGCGCATGCCTTGCCGCAACTGGCCTGTCAGCACTTCGGGGTGTTGCTGACTCAGAAGCGCTTTATCCAGTGGTTCAATGATATGCAGGCGATGCTGGATGAATTGGGAGATGAGGCGGAACTGAAAACACAGTTGCTGAATCTGTTCGAATCGCTGCTGGCTGCCTATCGACAGAATGATTTGCAGGAAGTCAGCGCAC
>WFNX01000057.1 GCA_015488375.1 Mariprofundaceae bacterium
CTGAGGGGATTGGAGATCAATCGTCCGAATCAGGTCTGGTGTACTGACATCACCTATATCCCGATGGCTAAAGGCTTCCTCTATTTGGTCGCCATCATGGACTGGCATTCCAGAAAGGTGCTCTCATGGCGATTATCGAACACCATAGATGTGCACTTTTGCCTGGAGGCACTTGATGAGGCGGTTGCTCTCTTCGGCACACCGGAAATATTCAACTCGGATCAGGGTTGCCAGTTTACCTCAGAAGCGTTCACCGACAGGCTCAAACAGCACGACATACGGATAGCATGGACGGCAAGGGTCGCTGCATGGATAACATCTTCATTGAGCGCCTCTGGCGCAGTCTCAAGTACGAGGAGGTTTACCTGCATGCCTACGATACCGTCGCTGAGGCACAGAAAGGCATCAACAACTGGATGCGATTCTACAACATGGTCAGAAGACATCAGGGACTTGCTGACCAAACACCCGGTTCAGTCTACTTCGGTGGACTCGATATGCCGCTCGCGGCATGATTACCATCGCAGATGATTACACCTTAGCGGGCTGTCCAAAATTTGGGGACCATTTCAGCTTGTCATGTTGACGGGAATTATATCGATAAGTTCAGAAAAAGACCGGGAGATCCTATGAAATGCATGAGCGTACTGATTGCTACAGCAGAGCAAGAGGTTTATCGGGGTCAGGCGAATATGGTAATTGCACCTAGCGTGAACGGTGAACTGGCAATTATGCCAAGTCATGCCCCTCTTTTGGCCGTCCTGAGGCCTGGCGAAATTCGGATTGACTGTCCTGAAGAAACGCAATGCGACAAATGCCATACAGACTATATGGTAGTTTTCGGAGGTTTTCTTGAGGTTCAGCCGGATGGCATCACAATTCTTGCTGATGCCATTGAACGAGCTGAGGATATTGATGCAAACCAGGCCCGACAGGCCGCACAAAAAGCGAAAGAACTGCTGAACTCTCCTGATAAGGATAAGGCGATGCGGGCCCTTCTTGACTTGGAACTTGCAATTGCAAAATTGCGCGTGGCGCGTAGAAATAGCAAGGAATCCTTCCTGAAGCCGTCGCGGACAAACTGATGCAATTCAGCAGGAAATTCAGGGTTCGCCCGGGTGAGGTTGTGGAACTGGACCGAATTGATCCGGACGGACGTGATGAGGCCTTCGACAAGGAAGTGGCGGAACCGATGATCCGGCATTATGCCGAACGCCTCAGGACCTTGCAGTACCGGCTTTATGCTGAAAACACCCACAGCCTATTGATTTGCCTTCAGGCCATGGATGCCGGCGGCAAGGACGGCACGATACGGCATGTGCTGGGCTACATGAATCCGCAGGGTTGTCGCGTGCAGGCATTCAAACAACCGACCGCCGAGGAGCGCGCCCATGATTTTCTCTGGCGCGCGCACCGTACCGCGCCCGCAAAAGGCGAGGTGGTGATTTCAATCGTTCGCACTATGAGGATGTGCTGGTGACGCGCGTCCACGGCCTGATTGATGGCAAGGAATGCAGGCGACGGTTGCGGGCCATTGAACAGTTTGAGCATCATTTGAGCGAAGGCGGAACGCATATCCTGAAATTCTTTCTTCATATCAGTCGGGAGGAGCAACTCAGGCGTTTCAGAAAGCGGCTGGATGATCCCGAGCGTTGGTGGAAGGTGAGCGAGGCCGATTTTAAGGAGCGCGCATACTGGAGCGACTACCAGCATGCCTTTGAGGATGTGTTCAGGCATTGCAGCAGCCGGGAGGCGCCCTGGTTTATCGTGCCGGCCAACCATAAGTGGTATCGGAACCTGGTGGTGTCGCGCATCGTGGTCGAGCATCTGGGGGCCATGAATCTGAAGCTTCCCGCGCCCACGGTTGATATTGAAGAAATTCGCGGGAAATACTGTCGGACATGCGATCCCGGCGAATGAAGCAGGCGGGATACTGGTGCTGATGAGAATGACTCAGGAGGTGCGGAATGGAATTTGATATTCGAACAACAAGACGGGATGCGCACGGCAGCGAGGCCCGGTGCAAATCCGCGAAAATCATTCTGGATACCGGCATGCAGGGGCGCGACGATGCCTTCAATCCGGCGGAACTTCTGCTGGCTGCGCTATCGGCTTGTATCATCAGGGGTATCGAACGCATTGCGCCGATGTTCGATTTTTCGCTGAACGGCGTAGAGGTACATGTGCATGGCATTCGTCAGGATGCGCCGCCGAAAATGGCGAAGATTGAATACGAAGTGATTGTCGACACCGATGAACCCGACCGGCGCCTGGAACTGCTGCATGAGAACATCCGCAAATATGGCACCGTGTACAACACCATTGCCCCGGGAACGGATTTGCGGGGCACAGTCAGACGCGCCTAGAGTATTCAGGCTAATCGAGAGATAAAAAGGAGGATCTCAGAAAACTGAAGTTCATAACACAGGAATACATTGACAATTTCCAATATTATAATATAATAGATTTTGCTTTCAGGAGGCTGGATTATGTCTCTCAGGGTTCTGTTTCTTCTTTTTATTTCCGTCGCACTTGTCACTTGTCGTAGCGGCGCGTCTGCCGATATCAACCGAATCGACTTAAGCCATCAGGCGGAAGCCCTGATTCAGCAGTTTGCCGGAACACTCAAGCCACAGCTTCAAAAGGCCCTGAAAACCGGGGATCCTGCGCATGCCATTGAGGTGTGTGCGCACAAAGCGCCGGCGCTGGCGGAAAAGCTGAGCGCACAAAGCGGTTGGATCATCAGGCGTGTGAGCCTGAAACCGCGCAATCATCGAACGGCTGTTCCCGATGCCTGGGAAACATCAGTCCTCAAGGATTTTAACCGATGGAACGCGTCAGGAACGGATGCGAAAAAGCTGATAGCCAGCCGCATACAGGATGGAAACTTCCGCTACATGAAGGCGCAAATCGTTAAACCGCTCTGTCTGCTTTGTCACGGCAAACGTATCAGTCCGGAGATTGCGCAGGCATTGAAGAAGTACTATCCGCAGGACAAGGCGACAGGATATGACCTTGGTGAGGTCAGGGGCGCATTCAGTCTGAGCAGATCATTAGCGAAGAAAGATAAGAGACAAAGAGGAGGGTCGGGAGCATGAATCGGGGTCAGTATGGATTCAAGGGATTGTTTTCGTTATTTGTCTGATTGGGGTGAATGTCTGGACGGCTCGTGGCAATGAAGCCGGAAACCGGGGAATGGAGAAAACGGCACGTTCAATAAGCACAACCGCAGATCATCACCATTTCAAAGCGCTGCAAAAGGACTTCAAAAACGGTCCGGCGGTGACTCGGGCCTGCCTGTCCTGTCATAACAAGGCAGGCGAACAGATTCAGAAGAATATCCACTGGACCTGGACATATCATAATAAAAAGACGGGCCAGTTGTTGGGTAAAGAGCACCTGATTAACAACTTCTGCAGCAATGCGCGCGGCAACGAAGGCATGTGCGCCCAGTGCCATATCAGCTATGGCGCCAGTAATTTCCACTTGCCGAAAAAGCAGAGCCAGATTGACTGTCTGGTCTGCCATGATTCAACCGGCAGCTATTATCGTCTGCCGCCAACCAGAGGGAGCCCGGCCTGTTCCGTATTATTTGCAGGCCAGAAACCGATAAACTGGAGGAAGGTTGCGCAGAATGTCGGCTTGCCGACGCGCTCGGATTGCGGATCGTGCCACTTTTACGGCGGCGGCGGCGACAATGTTAAGCACGGTGATTTATCTTCGGTCATGGCCAATCCACCCAAAGATGTAGATGTCCATATGTCCCCCAAGGGACAGAATTTCGCCTGTACCGCCTGTCATGTTACCAAAAACCATCGCTGGAGCGGCAGTCGCTATCAACTGCTGGCCAGGGACAAGAAGGGCGTCGGTAAACCGGGCTTCCGTCGCAATGCGACATCATGCGAATCCTGTCACGGACTGTCGCCTCATCCCAAGGATTCGGTCCGGCATTTGGCGCTAAATTCGCATGTGAAGCGTGTTGCCTGCCAGACCTGCCATATACCGGCATTTGCTCGCGGTGGCGTGGCCACCCGAACCTTCTGGGACTGGCGTACTGCAGGAAGAACGAAGAACGGCAAGGGTTTTATGATAAAAGATTATGTGCAGGGTAATGGCGAGAAACGGGAAACCTATTGGTCCATCAAGGGGAATTTCAGGTATGGGGAAAATGTCTTACCGTACTATGCATGGTTTAACGGAGAGACAAGTTACACCACCGTCCATACCCACTTCAATCCTGACAAACCGGTGGAAATCAATCATCTTGAAGGTTCCCCGAATGATCCGGACTCCCGGATATGGCCTTTCAAGCGCATGGTTACCTGGTTGCAGTATGACAAGGGATATAACAATCTGGTCTATACGCATCTGTGGGGCAATGACGACGAATCTTTCTGGGGAAACTTCAAGCTGAAAAAGGCCATTGCGCGGGGCATGAAGGATGCACACCTGCCGTTTAGCGGCAAGGTCGGGTTTATTAAAACCTATTCCTACTGGCCGACCACACACATGGTAGCCCCCAGGGAGAAGGCGGTTGCATGTATGGAATGCCATACGGCGGGAGGTCGCATGAACGGGATTAGCGGCGTTTATATTGTCGGTCATAGCCGTATCCCGTGGCTGGATCGTATTGCGTGGATGCTTATAGCCGGAACAACGCTGGCTATCTTGCTGCATATACTCATGCGAATCATTACAGGTGTACGAAGGAGGAAGTCATGAGCATGCACCGTATCATGATATACAGCCGTTTTGAGCGGTTGTGGCACTGGCTTCAGGCCGTTGCCATTATCACCTTACTCTTCACCGGGCTGCGTATTCACGGCGTCCATCAGCTTATTGGTTTTGAAGCCGCGGTGAATATTCATACCGTTGTCGCACTGGGGCTGCTTGCGCTCTGGGCTTTTGCAACCTTCTGGCTGTTTACCACCGGCAACTGGAGGCACTATATGCCGACCCGACAGGGCTTGTGGCGAATTGTGCGGTTTTATTCCTACGGGATTTTCCAGGGGGAGAAGCACCCCTATCGCAAGGCTTTCTGGCGCAAGCACAATCCATTGCAGGCCGCGGCTTATCTGGGGTTGAAGATTATCATTTTTCCGATGGTCTGGATTTCCGGACTGCTATATCTGTATCTGGTTGCCGGCGGTTCATGGCCGGGACTGGTGAACTTCCCGGATTCGATTGCGCTGGTTCACACACTTGCGGCTTTCGCACTGATACTCTTCCTCCTTGTGCATCTGTACATGCTGACCATTGGTGAAGGCTTTCTGAAGCATGTCCGGCCAATGCTCAACGGCTTCGACATGGTTGATTTGTCACGGGTGGAAGAGGCTTATCTGGAAGAGGATGAGCCGGGGCATATCAAGGACGGAAGCAATCCATGATGCTCGCGTTTGTGAGGAGGCGGATAATGAAGCCGCTTGACTTGTTTGCATTGATGATGGCTCTGATGCTGGGCGCCGGTCCGGCCATAGCCAACCCCGGTACCATTGCAGCAAGCGATTCGGGCTATCCTGCCCTGCATTTAAAGAAATCCGGACATAGCGCCGCGCAAATCCGGCATGGGGAATATCTGGTGAAGATAGCCGACTGCTTTACCTGCCATACTGATGAGGCCAGTTCCGGCAAACCGTTTGCCGGCGGTCTGAAAATCAACACCCCATTCGGCGCGGTCTATTCCTCCAATATCACGCCGGACAGGGAGACGGGCATCGGCAACTGGAGCGATGAGGAATTTGTTCGTGCGGTTCGTGAAGGCATCGCTCCCGACGGTTCCTATTACTATCCCGTCTTTCCCTATAATTATTTCAATAAAATGACCCGTCAGGATGTGCTGGATATCAAGGCTTATCTCGACGCCATTCCACCTGTGCGACAAAAAAATCATCCTCAGGAAATGAAGTGGCCGTTTAACTATCGTATTTTGCAATGGGGATGGCGTTTGCTGTTTTTTGATTTCAGCAAGGGTGAGTTCAAGCCGGTGTCCGGGAGGTCTCCGGCATGGAATCGGGGCGCCTTCATCGTTGAGGGACCGGGGCATTGTGCCTTGTGTCATACGCAACTCAATACATTCGGCGTGCCCGAGAAGAAGCATTATCTTGCCGGAGCATTCGTGGAAGGCTATTACGCGCCGAACATCTCATCGCAGGGGTTGCGGCACCTGAGTGACAAGGAAGTGGCTAATATTTTTCTGCATAATGAAATGCCGACGCATGCCGAACTGGAGGGTCCGATGAAAGGGGTAGAACACAACAGCCTGCGTTATCTGACCCGGTCGGATATGCTGGCGATTGCTGAATACCTGAAGTCGGTCAAAAGCACGCCGCCGAAGGCTGAAATAGCGATTCAGGGCGGCTACAACCTGGCGGATGGCAGGAAGTTGTATGAGTCCAGCTGTGAGATGTGTCATGCCAATCAGATCATGGGCGCGCCGAATATGGAAAAACGCGTATGGGATATCCTACTCGATCAGGGGCGTGAGAAATTATATGAAATCGCCATTCGTGGGAATGGCAACATGCCAGCGAAAGGAGGCTGCGACGCATGTTCGAACGCGCGCATAAAGTCTGCGGTGGACTATATGATTGAACAGGCAAGAAAGCAGCGGGTTTCCGGGCAAGGCGTCGCTGCAACGGGTGCAGGGAGAAGCGCTGAGTAGCATTGCACTGGATCGAAAAGTGCGTGGAAATCCATGATGCACCGTAATCGCGTCAGGGGAGATAAGGAGAGCGAATGAAAACGGTTCGGAGTCCCAAACGCTGAGCCTCAAGGAACTCATTGCCATGGGAGTCGGCGGAATGGTCGGCGGTGGTATATTTTCTGTGCTTGGCCTCTCCATCGGACTGGCCGGACATGCCGCCCCGATAGCCTTTACCCTGGGTGGACTACTGGCACTCATTACAGGCTGGTCCTATGCCAGACTAGGCGTCAACTTCTACTCCAACGGTGGCAGCTTCACCTATCTGGAACATGCTTTCCAAAACCCCAATATTGCAGGAATCGGCGGATGGTTATTGCTGACAGGATATATAGGTACATTGGCACTATATGCCTATACGTTTGGCGCTTACGGAACAGCATTGCTGGGAAGCTATGGACATGAAGGCTTTATCCACCACCTGCTTGAAACTGCCATTATTATGATCTTTCTGGCGATTAATCTCTATGGGGTACAGGCTGCAGGTCATACAGAAGATATCATTGTCATGGTCAAGGTTATCATTCTTACCGGTTTTGCCGCCATCGGCTTAATGCAGGCCGACTTCTCACAACTCACACCATTTTTTAATCATGGTGGCAATGGTCTATTAATCGGAGCCGCCCTGATTTTCGTTGCTTATGAAGGATTCGAACTGATTCCTAATGCTGTCAATGAATCCCGTGATCCGAAACGGGATTTACCTCGGGCCATTATGATCTCTATCATAATTACAGTCTTGATTTATATCATGGTTTCGCTTGTCGCAGTAACCAGCCTTTCACCGGATGACATCAACACATACAAGGAATATGCACTGGCCATTGCCGCCGAACCGCTTCTGGGTAAGGCTGGGTTTCTCATCATTGGACTGGGCGCTGTGCTTTCCACCGCTTCCGCTATTAATGCGACCATGTTTGGCACCGCACGACTGGGAAGCATTATGGCAAAAGAACATGCCCTTCCCTGTGCCTTTGCTAACCGGGGCCACAATTCATCCGTGCCATGGGTCAGCCTGATTGTGTTGGCTATTATCACGCTGGTCTTTGTCAACATGGCTGACTTGGCCGTGATTTCTTCATTTGCCAGCGCAACATTCCTGCTAATCTTTGCCAGTATTAACCTGGCTGCCTTCAGATTGCGTAAAAAGATTGCAATTCACCCTTTTATGCCGCTGCTCGGTTTTACCGGATGCATTGCTTCATGGCTGGTGCTCATCATTTACCTCTGGAAACATGATGGCCACAGTCTGCAGTGGATGTTACTGGCTTATCTGGCCGTCACCATTGCCGAACTTCTTTTCAGTGCCCGCCGGCTTTTCATGAAACCAATTGAATGTAAATAAACTTTAATTCCTGAATCAATCCTTAATCTCATCCGTCCAGTGCCTGCAGGATCGCCTCACTGGCCTTTTTAGCGTCATCGAACAGCATCATCGTCTTGTCCATATAGAACAGATCGTTGTCCAGCCCGGCATAGCCCGGTGACAGGGAGCGCTTGATGACGATCACATGCTCGGCCTTGGAAACCTCGAGAATCGGCATGCCGTAAATCGGACTGGCCGGATCGCTCTTGGCCGCCGGATTGGTCACATCGTTGGCGCCAATAACCATGGCCACATCCGTATCGGCGAACTCGGAATTGATTTCGTCCATTTCATGCACGATGTCATAGGGCACATCCGCCTCGGCCAGCAACACGTTCATATGCCCCGGCATGCGCCCGGCCACCGGATGAATCGCAAATTTCACATCCACGCCCATGTCCATGAGCTTTTCCACCAGCTCTTTCAGCGCATGCTGCGCGCGCGCCACGGCCAGCCCATAGCCGGGCACCAGAATAACCGAACGCGCATTTTTGAGCAAAAAGGCCGCATCTTCCGCACTGCCCGCCTTGACCGGCCTGTCGCCGGCCGAGGCAGCACTGCTGCCGGAGGAAGCCTCGCCGCCAAAGCCGCCCAGCAACACATTAAGCAGTGAGCGGTTCATGGCCTTGCACATGATATAGGACAGAATCGCACCACTGGAACCGACCAGCGCCCCGGCCACAATCAGCATATTGTTACCCAGCGTGAAACCGATACCGGCTGCCGCCCAGCCGGAATAGGAATTCAGCATCGACACGATCACCGGCATATCGGCGCCACCGATCGGCACGATCAGCAGCACGCCCAGCACCAGGGCAATGGCCAGCATAATCAGGAACGGCACCCAGCCCTGCGTGATGCAGAACATGATGCCGGCGGCAATCATCAGTACGCCCAGCACCAGATTGAGCATATGCTGACCGGAAAACACCAGCGGCTTGCCGGAAAGCAGGCCCTGCAGCTTGCCGAAAGCAATCAGCGAGGCCGTAAAGGTGATGGCACCGATAAACGTGCCGAGAAACAGTTCGATGCGGCTGGCCGGATGCAGACCGCCATCGGCGGCGGCAATACCATAGGCCTGCGGATCATAAAATGCCGACACGGCAATCAGCACGGCAGCCAGACCGACCAGCGAATGCATGAAGGCCACGGTCTGCGGCATATGCGTCATCGGAATACGGCGGGCGACCACGCCGCCGGCCAGACCACCTGCGGCCACCGCAGCAAAAATCCAGGCATAGTTCTGCACCGTTTCCAATTGCAGCGTAACGACAACGGCAATGGCCATGCCGATCATGCCATAGAGATTTCCGCGCCGGGCGGACTCCGGACTGGATAAGCCTTTCAGCGCCAGAATCAGCAGTACCGAGGCTGCCAGATACGCCAGCGCGACAACATTTGCGGATAGCACGATAATTCCCCTTTACTTACGCTTGCGGAACATGGCCAGCATGCGCTGCGTGACCATAAAACCACCAAAGATATTGACTGAAACAAGCCCCACGGCCACAAGCCCCAGCACCGTTGCCAAATTCATCTCCAGCGGGCCGGAGGCCAGCAGTGCGCCGACAATAATGATACTGGAAATCGCATTGGTCACACTCATCAACGGCGTATGCAACGCCGGCGTCACATTCCATACCACGTGATAACCGACAAAAACGGCAAGCACGAACACCGTGAATGAAAAAACAAACGGGTCCACAGCCGCGCCGTGCGCCGACTGGGCCGCAGTCTGGGCAGCCTCCATCGCCGATGTATCCATCATTTACCTCCCTGCTGCAACAATTGCGGCTTCAGAAACTCCCCGTCGCGGCACAACACCGATGCCTCAATGATTTCATCCTCGCTGTTGATCGCCAGCCGATCCTGTTCCTTGTCCAGCATCAGTTGCACAAAATTCAGCATATTGCGCGCATACAGGCTGCTGGCATCGGCAGCCATCAGCGACGGAATATTGCTCACGCCCACCAGCGTGACGCCATGCTTGACCACCACGGCATCCTTTTCCGATAACGGGCAATTTCCGCCGGACTCCACGGCCAGATCGACAATCACCGAACCCTGTTTCATCGACTGCACCATGGCCTCGGTAATCAGTTCCGGGGCCGGACGGCCGGGAATCAGCGCCGTGGTAATAATCACATCGGCCTTCGCCGCATGCTCGGCCACCAGCGCCTGCTGAC
>WFNX01000058.1 GCA_015488375.1 Mariprofundaceae bacterium
CGAGTGGTTCAACAATCGCCGGCTAATGGAACCGCTCGGCCACATCCCGCCGCGCGAGTTCGAAGAAAATTATTATCGACAGACTCAGTATCAGAAAGCAGCATGACGACTCAAACAAAAATGCCTCCGATAAACTCGGGGCGATTCATAAAAACACCCCTGTCAGGGTGAAGTGTCCGGAAGACGCGAAGCACAAAATGCGAATCCGGAAAGACGGAAGCAGATTTTACCAGATCTGCCAGGAATGCAGTTTTGAAGCGATGCTACACTCCAATGAAAGTTAAAGGCCGGCGGACTCGCGAAGACCCCATTATTTAATCAGATTTTTTGGCTTTTTGCATTTGGGGGTTGGATGCAACCACAGGCACATGTGATTCCACCACCAATAGCTGTTGCATAGATGTATTCATTTGGATACAATTGGGTCATGATTGAAGTTCGACAAACTGCCATCTATGCAAAGTGGTTTTCTCGGCTTCGAGACATTAGGGCCAAAGCCAGAATAGACATCAGAATCCGCAGGTTATCGCTTGGGAATCCCGGCGATGTAAAGCCAATAGGCGATGGCGTGTCGGAACTGAGAATTGATGTAGGCAAAGGATACCGTGTCTATTTTGTGCAACATGGAAACTTGTTGATTGTCCTGCTTGCCGGAGGCAGTAAACATAGCCAACGGAAAGATATTGAATTGGCCAAACAGCTTGCTAAGGAGGTTCGTGACAATGAGTAACGCCACAACATCTCTCTGGGATGCCAGTGAGCATCTGGACTCCCCCGAAGCCATCAACGAATATCTGACCGCCGCACTGGAAGATGGAGATTCTGATCTCCTGATCGCAGCTTTAGGCGATATTGCAAGAGCTAAAGGAATGACACAGCTTGCGAAGGCAACAGGCCTTGGCAGAGAAAGCCTGTATAAAGCACTCTCTCCTGGAGCAAAACCTCGCTTCGATACTGTTATGCGGGTAATGCGCGGGCTAGGTATCCACTTGGCAGCGCATTAGCTTGTTCTGTGCATTCTAAGGTGGAATCCAACCTTAGAATGCAAATAACCGATTTTACGGCAGTATCATTTATTTCTGTGCAGTATCATTTATTTCTGGAATTCACAGCCGCCGCCGATAATCGCCACATCTGACGCGGAATGATGTGGCTGGCGGAATGGCGGGATGCGGCTCATGGGCGGCCGCGAATGATCCTGGGCCACGCTGTAGATGCGCGTGACTTCCAGCGCCTGCTCAAGTGTCAGGGGCGGCAGAATGCCGGGCAGGCGCTGCGCCAGCATGCTTTTGCCCACGCCCGGCGGGCCGGTCATCAGAATATGATGGCCTCTTGCTGCGGCAATTTCCAGCGCCCGGCGGGCCTGCTGCTGGCCACGGATATCTGCCATGTCCAGCGGGAATGACGCCATATCATCATGGCCGGGTGCTGCGCTTGCAGGCTGCAGCGGCTGCTGTCCGGCGAGATGTTTGAAGACCTCCAGCAGGGTGCGGGCAGGCAGGATCTGCAGATGATCAACAGCGGTCACTTCTGCCACATTGACGACGGGAAGAATGACATGGTGATAGCCTGCGGCACGCGCGAACATCACCATGGGCAGAGCGCCGGCGACCGGATTGATGCGTCCGTCCAGTGCGAGTTCACCGAGCAAGAAGGTTTTGTCCATCACACCGCTTGCTGTCAGTTGTCCGGAGGCAAGCAGAATGCCGGTGGCGATGGGTAAGTCAAAATGAGAGCCGTCCTTTTTTCGATTGGCCGGGGCCAGGTTGACGGTGATATGGTTCAGCGGGAATTCAAAGCCCGAATTGATCAGCGCGGAGCGAATGCGTTCACGGGATTCGCGGATGGCGGCTTCAGGCAGACCGACAAGGTTCCAGCAGGGCAGGCCGCGCGAGAGCTCAACCTCGACATCGACACGTTCCGCATCCAGACCCCGAAGGCTTGCCGAACCAAGTCGCGCAAGCAAATCAGTCGCCTTTGTGCCTCAGCTGTGCTTCCAGGTCGGCGACGCGCTTTTCCAGTGCCTCGAACTGTTCCCGGGCCTTGGCCAGCATGGCCTCCTGAACCTGCATGCGTTCATCGGTCACAATATCAAACTGGCTGAGGGCATTTTCGACAATGCTCTTGATCTGGGTCTCCGCGCCCTGTTTCAGGCCTCCCAACATTTGCAGGCCGGAGGCAATATTTTCGGCAAGCTGATCCAGTGTCTTGTTTGAAATGCTCATATCATGTTCTCCCGGGAGAAGTTTTTTTAAACTGGCTGACCCTGGCTTTAAGATAACCGTTCCTGCCGGAAGGCAGCTTGGTGCGCAGCCAGCCGGGGGTACCTGTTGCGGATACGGCGAGTCTGGCGCCCGGACGGAAGCTGCCCAGTACGGTCGCCCTGACTGATGCCTTGTCATACAGCTTGCCGTAATGGCGATAATCGAAGGCGGCATGGGGCGGAAGCCTGTCTTCCTGTTCCTCAATGGCATCCAGAATGGCCTGTTCCACCGAATCCTGTCGGCTGAGTCCGCGGTGTACCTGAATATAAACCGTGGTCAGCCTGGGCGTATCCTGACGCAGCGAAATATTGCCATCAATCTGCGCATTGCTGAACAACAGCGCATAGCCCTGATCGACG
>WFNX01000059.1 GCA_015488375.1 Mariprofundaceae bacterium
CGATCAAAGCAAATCTGGGTAACCTGTTTAGGATCGGAAGGAATCATGCTTCTTCTCCCTTGTTCCGCGCATTATCAATGAAGCGGTCGATATAGTCCGCATCAACCTTTTCATGATATTCATTATTAATCTGCACCACCGGCGCTCCGGCGCAGGCTCCGGCACATTCCACCTCGGTCACGGTGAACAGGCCGTCAGGCGTGGTTTCGCCAACCTGAATCCCCAGCCGCTCACACATATGACGCACCAGATCGTCGGCCCCGTTGAGCATACAACTGGCGTTGGTGCAGACCTCCATCAGATAGGTTCCGCAGGGCTGCTCACGGAACATCGTATAAAATGTCACCACCTCGCGTACCTGCATCAGATGCAGATCCAGCACCTCGGCGACATATTGCTGCACCTCGGCAGACAGATAGCCAAAATCCTGCTGCGCCATATGCAATACCGGCAACAATGCCGAACGCGGGCCGGGATAACGAGCGACCAGCGCCCTGATCTCTTCCAGGCGCGCATCGGAGAAACGGGGTGCCTCAACAGCCGTCATCGATCCACCTCCCCAAATACGATATCCTGGGTTCCCAGAATCGCCACCACATCGGCCACCATATGCCCGCGGGTCATATAATCCAGCGCCTCGATATGCGCAAAGCCCGGCGCACGCACCTTCATGCGATACGGCTTGTTGGAACCGTCGGAAATCAGATACACGCCGAATTCACCTTTCGGATGCTCCACGGCGGCATACACCTCGCCTTCCGGCACGTGATAGCCCTCGGAGAAAAACTTGAAATGGTGAATCAGCGCTTCCATATCCGCCTTCATCTCGGCGCGCGGCGGATTGGTCAGCTTGTAATCATCCACCTTCACCGGACCGGGATGATGCTCCAGCCATTCGACACATTGCTCGATAATACGGTTGGCCTGACGCATCTCCTCGACACGCACCAGATAACGATCGTAGCAATCACCGGTCACACCGACGGGAATCTCGAAATCCAGCTTGTCATAGACATCATAAGGCTGCGTCTTGCGCAGATCCCATTCGATATTCGAACCGCGAATCATCGGCCCGGTAAAACCCCAGTCCAGCGCCGCCTGCTCATCGACAATGGAAATATCCACATTACGCTGCTTCCAGATACGGTTCTCCGTCAGCAGGGTTTCATATTCATCCACATAGCCGGGGAAGCGTTCGGTAAAGGCCCTGATCTTGTCCAGCAGCCCGTCGGGCAAATCCTTGGTCACACCACCCGGACGGAAATAGGCCGCATGCATGCGCGCGCCGGAGACTTCCTCATAAAAATCAAAAATATCCTCACGCTCGCGGAAACAGTACAGGAACACCGTCATGGCACCGATATCCAGCGCCACGGCACCCAGCCACAGACAGTGATTCAGGATACGCGTCAGCTCCGCATACATCACACGGATATACTGCGCGCGCTCCGGCGGCGTAATGCCCAGCAGCTTTTCCACGGCCAGCGCATAGGCATGCTCATTGGCCATCATCGATACATAATCGAAACGATCGAAGTAAGGTACGTTCTGCTGATAGGTCTTGTACTCAAACAGCTTCTCGGTTCCACGATGCAGCAGGCCGATATGCGGATCGGCCTTTTCCACAACCTCGCCGTCGAGCTCCATCACCAGACGCAGCACGCCATGCGCGGCGGGATGCTGGGGACCAAAGTTCAGCGTATAATTCTTGATCTCAGCCACGATCAACCCCCGGCCAGGCTTTCTCAATCAGCACCCGGTTCTCCAGCTTGTTCGGGCGATATACACAACGCCATTGCGCATCATCAAAGAACATCTCCACCCGCCCGGTCAACGGAAAATCCTTGCGCAACGGATGCCCTTCAAAGCCGTAATCGGTCAGCAGACGCCGCAGGTCGGGATGATGATTGAAAATAATGCCGAACATATCGAACGCCTCGCGCTCAAACCAGTTGGCCGTCGGCCAGACTTCCGTCACCGAATCCACCAGATCACGTTCATCGGCTCCTACCTTCAGGCGAATGCGCTTGTTCTGCGACACGGACAACAGGTGATAGACAACAAAAAAACGCGGTTCGTCATCCCTGTGCGCGGGATGCTCGGACATATCCACGCCACACAGATCCATCAGCTGCTCGAAACCACGCGCCGACTTGAGAAAATGGCAGACCTCGACAATGGCCTCGCGAGCCACAATCACCGTTTCGCAATCCAGCCCCTGCGTCACCTGCAGAATCTGTTCGCCGAACTGCTGCTTCAGCGCTTCACCGTCACGCATTGTGTCGTTTTTCTTTCCCAGATCATCCTGAACCACAGCCACCACCTAGCGCGCAATCGTATTGGTGCGCTTGATTTTTTCCTGCAACTGAATGAAGCCGTAGAGCAGGGCCTCGGCGGTCGGAGGGCACCCCGGCACATAAATATCCACCGGCACAATACGATCGCAACCGCGCGTCACCGAATAGGAATAATGATAATAACCGCCGCCGTTGGCACAGGAGCCCATGGAAATCACCCAGCGTGGCTCAGCCATCTGATCGTAAACCTTGCGCAGGGCCGGCGCCATCTTGTTGCACAACGTTCCGGCCACAACCATCACATCGGACTGACGCGGAGAGGGGCGAAACACGATACCGAAACGGTCGAGATCGTAACGCGCCGCACCGGCATGCATCATCTCCACCGCACAACAGGCCAGACCAAACGTCATCGGCCACAGCGAACCGGCGCGCGCGCCGTTAATCAGCTTGTCGGCCGTTGTCGTAATAAATCCCTTTTCAAGTATTCCCTCTATTCCCATTGCAACGCCCCCTTCTTCCAGGCATAGACATATCCGACCAGCAGGATCACAAGGAACAGCATCATCTCAACAAAGCCGAACAGGCCGATCTGATTGAGCACGATGGCCCACGGAAACAGGAATGCGCTTTCAAGGTCGAACACCACAAACAGGATGGCCACCAGATAAAAACGCACGTCGATCTGCATGCGCGCATCCTCAAAAGCCTCAAATCCGCATTCATATGCCGAAAGCTTTTCCGCATCCGGCTTTTGCTCGGCCAGAAACAGCGTCAGCACCAGCGGCGCAGCCCCCATCAGTATGGCAATAATAATAAATATGAAGATCGGAGCATACTCGTTGGCTAGATATGCTGCACCCATCGACCCCCCTCCTGTTATAAGAACCCCGCCAGCCTCATCCCCGTGGCAGGGTGTGCTTGCTACCACTGAAGTCCGCCAGCGTCAAGCGGGCCGGGGCAGGAAAACCCGTAGCAGAACAGGCCTTCGGGGGCACCGCCAGGCTGCCCCTGAGCACATGCGCCGAAGCAGCAGGCGCGGCGGACAGAAAATTCTGCATGCCTGCGGAACATCGTGAAAAAACCCGATATTCACCGTGCATCCCGGCCCGTCCCCGCATAAATCCCGCAACCACGAGGCAAACCATCGTCCCGGCCGCAAGCGGAAGCCGCCACACACAAAAACCGGCAAAACGCGAAGGGTTAATGCAAAACGGCCGGCTGCCGAATCTGCTGCGAAACAGAAACGCAACGCTATAAAAAAACCGCCTTGCGGCGGTTTGGTGGAGGGTCTGGTGGAGGC
>WFNX01000060.1 GCA_015488375.1 Mariprofundaceae bacterium
GTCCAGCGGCGCGGTGGGCAGGGCGTATTCACGCTGAAGACCGGCGGCCGCAATGGTGCCATGGTCGCGGCATTGCAGGTGCTGGATGAGGATCAGGTCATGATGATGACGGATTCAGGGCGCCTGGTACGCATCCGCATGGACGGCGTGTCGGTCATCGGGCGCAATACGCAGGGTGTGAAGCTGATTGACTGTGGCCCGAACGAGCGGGTGATCGGTGCCGTGCGTGTGGCCGAGAAACAGGAAGATGATGTGGCCGGTGAGGCAGGCGATACGGAAGCGGTATGATTGATCGTAAACTGTTGAGACAGGATGCCGCTGCACTGGCAGCGGCACTGGCCCGTCGGGGGGGAGACGTTACGGCCGCAGGCAGTGCATGGGCACGGCTGTCGGAACTGGATGTCCGCCAGCGACAGCTTAAAAGCGAGCTGGAGACCTTGCAGGCTGAGCGTAACAGTGTGTCCCGGGCCATTGGTATGAAAAAAGGGCGGGGCGAAAGCGCAGACGAGGAACTGGCTCGAATGGCCGAAGTCTCGCGACGCGTCAAATCGCTGGAAGCCAAAACCAGGGAGGCGGAGGCCGCATTTGCGCAGGCCTTGCTGGAGGTGCCCAACCCGCCGCTGGATTCCGTGCCGGATGGCGATGGTGAAGAGGATAATGTCGAATTGCGCCGCTGGGGCGAGCCGCGTCAGGATGAAGTGCCGCCGCATTACGAGATTGGTGAGCGACTGGGTATTCTCGATTTTGAAGCGGGAGCGACGCTGGCCGGCAGCCGGTTTACGGTGCTGAGAGGGGCGGCGGCAAGGCTGGAACGGGCCCTGATGCAGTTCATGCTGGATTTGCATGCCGATCAACATGGCTATGAAGAAGTCTGGGTGCCGGCCATTGTGAATCGCAAAACAATGACGGGAACCGGTCAGCTGCCGAAATTTGAAGATGATCTGTACCGCCTTGCCGATGAGGATGCATTCCTGATTCCGACGGCCGAAGTGCCGGTAACCAATCTCTATCAGGGTCAGATTCTCGAGGCGGAGCGTCTGCCGGTTCGTCACTGTGCCTATACCCCATGCTTTCGCAGAGAGGCCGGGTCGGCCGGGCGCGATATGCGAGGCATGATTCGTCAGCATCAGTTTGACAAGGTGGAACTGGTGCAGTTAACGCATCCGGATCGCGTGCTGGATGACTTGCAGGCCCTGACAGGGCATGCCGAGGCGGTGTTGCAGGCATTGGAGCTGCCTTACCGGGTGGTGGAATTATGCGCCGGAGACCTCGGTTTTTCAGCGCAGAAAACCTATGATCTGGAAGTCTGGCTGCCTGCGCAGCAAACCTATCGCGAGATTTCCTCATGCTCGTCCTTCGGTCAGTTCCAGGGGCGCCGGGCCGGTATTCGCTTTCGTGACGAACATGGCAAACCACAACCTGTAGCAACGCTGAATGGTTCGGGTCTGGCCATTGGTCGCTGTCTGGTGGCGTTGCTGGAAAATGGCTGGCAGGCCGATGGAACGGTGCAGATCCCTGCTGCTTTGCAACCTTATATGGGTGGTTTACAGGTCATTTCAAATGAATAGATTGTGCCGCGCACGGAAGGGTGGCAGAGCGGCTGAATGCACCGGTCTTGAAAACCGGCGATGGGAAACCATCCGTGGGTTCAAATCCCACCCCTTCCGCCATAAACGGAGAGATGGCTGAGTGGCTGAAAGCGCGCCCCTGCTAAGGGTGTATAGGCTAAAACCTATCGAGGGTTCGAATCCCTCTCTCTCCGCCATTTGTTTTGACGGGAGTGCGGATATCCCGGTCAGGAAAGGGACAGGCGAATGAGGTTGAATCCCTTGCGGGCATGTTTGTTGATGCTGTTGGCTCTTGGCGGATGCGATAATCAGCAGCCGGAAGAGATTCACTGGCAAATGCCACTGGAGACCGAAGCTGATCCGCATGGTGTCCAGGTCGGTGCGGCGGTTCCCGACTGGGCGGCAAGCCGGCAGGGAGAGGCCGAGCTGGTATGGCTGGAGAAAAGCACCACACGCGTGCAGCATGTTTCCCTGAGAACAGGGGAGACGGCCAGTGTGCAGGGCTTTGAAGTGCATTTGCTGGGGCTGGCACAGGGATTGCGCAATACCTCATCAGGGGCTTTCCTTGATGATCAAAATGTGGATAATCCCGCCGCCTTTGTAGAGATCAGCCGGCATGGTAAAGGCGTGTATCGCGGCTGGTTATATGCAAAGTTCCCGGAGATGTTCGGTATGGACAATCCGCAATGGAAAGTTTGGCTGAAAGGTATTAATCTTCGGCCCGCCTCGTAAGAGGAATGACAATCAGGCTCCCTTAGCTCAGCTGGATAGAGCATCTGACTACGAATCAGAAGGCCGGGCGTTCGAATCGCTCAGGGAGCGCCATCTTTAAGTGAAAAAATCAAGGGGTTGCGTAAGCATCCCCTTTTTCATTGCTTGGAATTTCAATAGAAAGAAGTTGCACAGAGCAGTGCTTTTACTGCCCTGAACATCACTTTTTACAAGCTTCCAACTTACACAGATGTTACACGAAATTTAGGCATCCTTTTCTGGCGGCCTTGTTTTTGAGGGGTAAAATATAAATGGCGAGGTAGCCATGATGTCATTTTTATCGAAGCTGAAAATTGTTCATAACACCATGCTGAGTCCAGATAACCCCCATCCATAAACGCAGAATCAGGCTGATTGAGCGACTGAAGGAATAGCAA
>WFNX01000061.1 GCA_015488375.1 Mariprofundaceae bacterium
GGATACTCATGCTCGCTGGTCAGAACCATGCGAACCGCTCGCTCACGTACTTCTGGGGAATATCTTGCTTGTGTGTTCATCGGCTAATCCTCTCAAGAGTTTTAGCCTCCGACAAACCCGGGGCGATTCATATTTTCATATTCAACCTCGTTTCCTGGTCCTGCGATGCAAAGACCTGACCGGCTTTCATAAAATTATTCTAGCACATGGCTGTCCGCAGGGTGTGTGTTGATGCCGAGTCGTTGGCAACAAACAGGTTTGTCCGCCCTTGCTGCGGCCGGTGGAGGCGCGTACGGGAAGGGCGGATTTCTGATAGTTTCAAGTTGTTCATATCCAAAGCAGGCCCTGCAGCATTTTCGCTGCAGGGCCTGCGTGATTGAGTCGGGGCGAGGACGCCCCTGTCCTGTTTCAGGAATGACGTTTCCTGTGTTTCTCCATACGCTGAGGCCGGAAATACCAGCCGGCAGTTGCCGTTAACAGGCTGCCGCAAACCAGCAGGGCCAGTGCCTGTGCCGTTGGTGTCTGCCAGTAAAGCGCATAGAGCAACGAGCTGATTCCGGCCATCGTTGCCAGGGTAATGGTAACGATATTCATTTGCATGACCTCCTTGGACAGAGATTAAGCAATATGCTGACCTGATCAGCGGCATCTTTTATAAGGTGCGCGGGGCATGTTTTTCAAGGGGTGAGAACGTGGATGCTTGCGCTTTTATTCCGGGGCTTCATAATTCGCCGACAAATTAAATCCGGCTTTATCCAGAGCGGTGGAGGGTTCAGGCCCTGTGAAACCGCGGCAACCGGCCAAGATGTATGATATATCAAGGTGTCTGGTGCCAATGCCTGCCTTTGGAGAATAACCAAAGGAGCGATGATGGCGGGTTGATCGAAGCTTGCACGTCCGTGCTTTCCTCTGTTCAGCCTTCGCTTTCTCGCGGAGGTTTTTTGTTTCCGGATACAGCCCGAATGGAGAAGAACCCAATGAGTATTGTTCGTGCCCTGAAATGTCGTGAATGTGGACAGGAATATGCTATCGAGCCAACGCATGTCTGCGAATTCTGTTTCGGTCCGCTGGAAGTGGTGTACGATTATGAAAAGCTGGAAGGTATTTTTACGCGGGAGCTGATTGAATCCCGTCCGCAAACGATGTGGCGTTACAAGGAATTATTGCCGATTGATGGTGAGCCGACGGTGGGCGCACAGAATGGTTTTACCCCGCTGGTGCGGGCGCGCAATCTGGAAAAGGCGCTGGGTGTTTCCGAATTGTATATCAAGAACGATTCGGTGTGTTATCCGACGTTGTCGTTTAAGGATCGCGTGGTATCGGTGGCCCTGTCCAAGGCCGTGGAATTCGGCTTCAAAACCGTGGCCTGCGCCTCAACGGGCAACCTGGCCGGTTCGGTAGCGGCCAATGCGGCAGCGGCGGGTCTGGAATCCTATGTGTTTATTCCGCATGATCTGGAACAGGGTAAGGTGATCGGTGCCGGCATCTTCGGCACGAAGATTATCGGGATCAACGGCGCCTATGATGATGTGAACCGTTTGTGTTCGGAAGTGGCCGGCAAATACGGCTGGGCATTCGTGAATGTCAATGTGCGGCCGTTCTACGCCGAAGGATCGAAGTCCTATGGCTATGAAATTATGGAGCAACTGGGCTGGCGTGCGCCGAAACATGTCGTGGTGCCGATGGCATCCGGCTCGCTGTGCACGAAGATTGACAAGGCGATCAAGGAATTCATCAAGCTGGGGCTGATCGAGGATAATGATACGGCCGTTTATGGTGCACAGGCGACCGGTTGTTCACCGATTTCCCGCTCGGTCAAGGAGGGGTCCGACCTGATTCATCCGGTGAAGGCCGATACGATCGCCAAATCACTGGCCATCGGTAATCCGGCAGATGGTTTCTATGCCAACCGCGTGATTCGTGAATCCGGCGGCTGGTCGGAAGATGTGTCGGATGCGGAAATCGTCGCTGCCATGAAGTTGCTGGCTGAAACGGAAGGTATCTTTACCGAAACGGCCGGCGGGGTTACGCTGGGTGTCACGAAGAAACTGATTGAGCAGGGCCGCATTCCGCGGGATGAGTCGATTGTCGTATGTATTACCGGCAATGGCCTGAAAACCCAGGAAGCAATCGTGGATGCGATTGACAAGCCGAGTATTATTGGTCCTTCAATTCATGAATTCGATGATTTGATTGAAGCCGAAAGCAATAAACTGGCAGCCTGAGCTGCCAACTGTAAAAAGGAGATATTGTATGAGTATTACCGTTCGCATTCCCACCCCGTTGCGCAAACTGACCGGCGGTGCTGACGAGGTTGCCATTGATGGCGCAACCGTCGGCGAGCTGATCGATAACCTTGAGGCTGCGCATCCGGGACTGAAAGAGCGCTTGTGTGATGAAGCGGGTGAAATTCGTCGTTTTGTCAATGTGTATGTCAACGATGAGGATGTTCGTTTTCTTGATGGCCGGAATACGGCGTTGAAGGACGGAGACGAAGTTTCGATTGTACCGGCAATTGCCGGCGGTTGCTGAAGGGTTTCCAGCATCCGGTTCCGCGCTGACAGAGGAGTATAGCTATGAAATTGCGGGTTTATCTGACGTTTAATGAGGATACGGTACGCGAGCCCGTTATCTGGAAGATGGCGCGGGAATTCGATGTGGTGACGAATATCCGCACGGCCGAGGTGAAGGATCATATGGGGCTGGTCGGCCTGGAAATCGAAGGCAATGATGATGTCGTGGAAGCGGCAATCGTCTGGCTGAAACAGCAGGGTGTGCAGGTGGACCCGATCGAACAGAATGTCATTGAGGGCTAGTCGCCCCGGTGTAAGAGGAGTTGGTGATGGCGATTTACAGTAATATTGCAGAGGCGATTGGCAATACGCCGCTGGTGCGCTTGAATCGGGTGACGGAAGCTTGTCGGGCCGAAGTGGTAGCCAAGCTGGAGTTTTTCAATCCGCTGAACTCGGTCAAGGATCGCATCGGCCGCGCCATGATTGAAGCGGCGGAAGCCGACGGAAGGCTTAAGCCGGGCGGTCTGATTGTCGAGCCTACTTCCGGGAATACCGGTATTGCGCTGGCCTTTGTGGCGCGTGCCAAGGGCTACCGTTGTGTTTTGACGATGCCGGAGTCGATGAGCCTGGAGCGGCGCAAGCTGCTTAAATTGCTAGGTGCAGAACTGGTGCTGACGCCGGCAGAACTGGGCATGAAGGGTGCGATTGCCAGGGCAACGGAAATCGTAGCGACGGAAAAAGGTTTCATGCCGCAGCAGTTTGAGAATCCGGCTAACCCGGAAGTGCATCGCCGTACAACAGCCGAGGAAATCTGGCGTGATGCCGATGGTGAGGTGGATGCGATTGTCGCCGGTGTTGGCACCGGCGGTACCATTACCGGTGTGGCGGAGGTACTCAAATCGCGCCGTCCCGGTTTTCAGGCCATTGCCGTGGAGCCGGCGGATTCACCGGTGATTTCCGGTGGTGCACCGGGTCCGCACAAGATTCAGGGCATCGGCGCGGGATTTATTCCGAAAAATCTGAATGTGGATATTCTCGATGGCGTGGAGCAGGTCAGCAATGATGATGCCTTTTCCATGGCACGGCGTTTGTCGGATGAGGAAGGTATTCCCGGCGGTATTTCATCCGGTGCTGCCGTGGTGGCTGCGCTGCGTGTTGCCGCGCGCGAGGAGATGAGCGGCAAGAGAATTGTCGTGATTCTGCCGTCCATGGCGGAACGCTATATGTCCACCGATCTTTTCAAGGGTATCGACGTTTAAGTTTATTGTGGATGGCAGGCGATGGGGATCGGGCTTGTCTTTGTCCCCAGGCGTTCGCATCCCTGATGGAGAACAATATGATAGATTTTACCGAAGAGCAGATTGAGCGCTATTCGCGCCATATTATTTTGCCGGAAGTCGGGGCTGAAGGACAGTCGAAGCTGCTGGAGTCCAAGGTGTTCATGATCGGTGCCGGCGGCCTGGGTTCGCCCGTGGCCTACTATCTGGCTGCGGCCGGTGTCGGCA
>WFNX01000062.1 GCA_015488375.1 Mariprofundaceae bacterium
TCACGCTGCAATGTCTCTATCGCCAGTTCCAGGGCTGACTGACTCGCCATGCTGGCACGCACCAGTTGCTGAAAGTTCTCGGCACGGCGCAGCGAAAGCATATCCTCGTAGGCAGCGGTCGCCGCCCAGCCGGAAATCAGTGCGACCAGCCCCAGCACAATAATCAGGGCCACACCGCGTTCATTGCCGGATGCAGTCTTCACAAGTGCCCCTGCAAAACCGGAATCAGCCACTCACGCTGTTGTTGTCCGGCCTGCAAGCGAATACGGAATGCCCTTGGCCAGCCCTGACCGGCAGGCATATCCCAGCGCTGATGCCATCGCCCTGCCTTATCCAGCATTTCAATCTGCAACGAATCCGCGCGCCCCAGTTCACTCTGCACCATTGAGCTGTCTTCCCTGGCATCCAGAAAGCCCGATTCGCGTATCAGCACATGCGTTTCCTCATCAATGTAATAGTGAATCTCGGACAACCCCGGGCGAGCAGGCGTGGCTGCAATCAGCCACAGTTCATCATAGGAGAATGCCCCCCGCTCATCATTCACCACATCAAAGGCTCCCTGACTCTCATCCAGTGGCTGCAGCATATAGGCAATATCCTGATTCAGCTGCCAGCCGGTAGCCAGATTCTGCTCATAGTTCTGGCGGACCTCCTGCAGGCGCCTGAACCCTTCCCCGGCCGGACCGATAGCCGCATAGGTCAGCGATACCACCAGTGAGAACACCACCAGTGCCATCAGCACCTCAATCAGCGTAAATCCTGTATCGCGCCTGTTCACCGGACCCGTCGATAAACAAACAGTTTAAACTCGCCATCATGATCGACGTTGACCTGAACATTCTGACGCACAAGCTGCTTGCTCACGGTACTTTCCGACCATAAACGCCAATTCACCTGATGATCCCCCAGCGATTTTTTCCCGTTGTGTTCCTGGCCGGATGAGGACGGCTGAATGATTTCCTGCGCCAGAAGATTGCGCGCTTCATCAACGGCAACCGCCTGCGCCATCAGTTTGCGCTGAAGGTCGGCCGAAGCACCCAGGCGCCCCATCAGAACGATCAATGCCGTCGCCGCAATAGCCAGCGCCACCAGCGTTTCGATCAATGTAAAGCCCTGCTGTCTCATTTCGTGCCCTGCACAATGCGAATCTTCAGGGACAAGGCGGCCGGTTCAAGACGAAGCGTGGTTGCAAGCGGCTCTTTATCGGTTGTACTCAACACCAGTTCGAGCGGCTGCGATAAAACGCCTCCGCGCATCACATAGCGTGCCCGTAATGCCTTTTCATCCGCAACGACGGGCGGATTCACCGCTCCTATGACAATATTGTCAGGCAAGGTATAACGCCGATAGGGAGGCGCATCCAGAACATGCCACTGGCCTTTGTCATCCTGTGTTTCGAAATAATAGGCATGTTCAGTCGCGGACCAGCGCATAATGCGGCCGGTAAGGATGCTTTCATCGGCCGACATTTTCAGCACCTGCACAAGACGGCGCGCTTCCTCGTCCACTGATCCCCTGTTCAGTGAAACAAAGGATGGTACGACAAAAGCCGCCATCACCGCCATAATCACAATGACAATGAGAATCTCAATCAGCGTAAAGCCTGCGCCATGCCGGTGCTGCCGGAACACGGGCATACTCAACCAGAAACCCGCATATGCTTACCAGTTGCCGATATCGGCATCCGGCCCCGTACCGCCAGGTGCGCCATCGGCACCATAGGACAGCAGGTCGAAGTCGCCATGTACACCGGGCTGCAGATAAACAAACGGACGTCCCCAGGCATCTTTTGGCAAGGCATCCAGATATTGTTTACCCTGGGCATCTTTCTGTACCAGCACATTCAGACCTTCCGCCGACGATGGATAATGCCCATGCTGCAGCCGATAAAGTTTCAGGGCCTGCGCAATATTGCTCATCTGCACCTTTGTTGCCTGGACCTTCGCTTCATCCGCCCGTTCGACAAAGCGCGGCGCAATCAATGCTGCGAGGACTCCGATAATGACCAGCACCACCATGATCTCGAGCAGTGTAAACCCCTGCTGCCGGCTTTTATCCATCATTGTCATGTCTTCCTCCAATCCAGAATGTATTTCTTTCAAGCGTATCATATAAGCGGGTTTCACCCTGCACACGCACAAACGGCCCTGTCGCAAGATCCCCCCCCTCATGAATTAAACGATCCAGTGCAATCCACGAGCCCAGCAGCAAGCCATAATGCTGCAATGCCTGCCGCGCATAAAGCGAACAAACCGGATAGGATGGACATGATCGTCCGTCACGTTCTCCGATAACCTGCGGATAAAATGCAACAACATAATCGGTCACGGAATATGTCTGGCGCATCACCGATGGCTGCCACAATACGGCAAGCCCGAAGCTGGCCACTGCCAGTATAGCATAAATGCGCAACAGCGAGGCTACCATGGTTTCCCCGGCAACCCCGCAGCCTGCCAGACGCCCTGCCACCAGGAAAAATATTGCTCCAGCATGCTTCGTTCATGCAGGGAAATGGCCGAATAAACACTGCCAGACCAAAGCCATAGCGTGATCAGGCCGAAAAACACCGTGACCGGCCCCATACGCCGTCTGGCCGCCCACAGCGTCAA
>WFNX01000063.1 GCA_015488375.1 Mariprofundaceae bacterium
GAGCCCAGGCCCGGTTGATGATTGTGGTACCCATGGCGCTGTTGATGATTTTTCTGTTGCTGTATTTCATGTTTCATTCCGTAGGCCAGGCATTGCTGATTATGCTCAATGTTCCCATGGCACTGATTGGCGGCATTCTGGCTTTATGGCTGTCGGGACAGTATGTGTCCGTACCATCGAGTATCGGGTTTATTGCCCTGTTCGGTGTGGCCGTGCTAAACGGCGTGGTTCTGGTTGATGCAATTAACCGGCACAGGGATGGCTGCCGGGATATACATGAAGCCATATATCATGGCGCCGAGTCCCGTTTGCGGCCGGTGCTGATGACGGCCATGATTGCCGGGCTGGGGCTGGTGCCGTTGTTGCTGGCGAGCGGTATCGGTTCGGAGATTCAGCGTCCGCTGGCTACCGTCGTGGTCGGCGGTCTGGTATCGTCAACCTTGCTGACATTGTTTGTGTTGCCGTGCCTGTATGCGCGTTTCAGCCGGGGGCGGTAACATGGGAGCCGGCATGAAGTACATGAGTGACGGACAATGCATCATCACCCGCTGAGGGCGGCCTTCTGGCTGACGGCCGTTTTTGCCCTTGTGGAAGTGGTCGGCGGCCTGTGGGCCAATTCACTGGCACTGCTGGCGGATGCTGCACATATGTTGTCTGATGTTGTGGCGCTGGGGCTGGCCATGCTGGCCCGGCGTATTGCCAGCAGGCCAGCGCATGAGAAAATGACCTATGGTTATGGTCGTGCCAAAGTGCTGGCGGCGCAGCTTAATGCTTTGATGTTATGCTTTCTGAGTGGCTGGATTGTCTGGGAAGCAGCAGGGCGTTTCGGCCACCCGCCGGAAGTCGGCGGTATGACAGTGCTGTGGGTGGCTGCAGCGGGTTTGATCGTCAATGTCATTATTATGGGCTGGTTGCATGGCAGCCATGATATCAATACCCGTGCAGCCTATTGGCATGTGCTGGGGGATGCGCTGGGGTCCGTCGCGGCGCTGGTTGCCGGCATCGTGATTGTTACGACCGGCTGGATGCCGATTGATCCGCTATTATCGGTTGTGGTCGCCGTGATTTTGCTGTGGGGTGGCTGGAAGCTGATTCGGGAAACCACACTGGAACTGATGGAGGCCGTGCCGTCAGATGTGGATACGGCCGTCATTTTGCGTTGTCTGCAGGATGTTGAAGGCGTGCAGGATGTACATCATCTTCATCTCTGGCTTTTGCCGGCGGGAGGGCTGGCCTTGTCGGCCCATATTCAGCTGCATGATATGCTCCGCTGGCCTGCATTGCTGCCCGTATTGCAGCAGGTATTACGGCGGCAGGGCATCGAACATGCCACACTGCAGCCGGAAGTGCGGTGTCATGATGTTGTGCGGCGCGACAGTGCCGAATCAGGAATGAATACACATGATTGATGACCGGATGTCATCATTGCTGATGTTTGTGCAGCATCACCTCTGGTGGCTGGCAGGGGGTTCCCTTGTTATGCTGTTGCTTGGTCTGATCGCCGGATCGTGGCTGGTGATGCGCATGCCGGCGGATTATTTTTGTCGTCGCCGGCCGCAGCCGCTGGTCAATCGCAGCCTGCATCCGCTGCTGGGCTGGGGGCTCGTGCTGTGGCGCAACCTGCTTGGGCTGGTATTTGTCGTGGCCGGACTGGTGATGCTGGTGACGCCGGGACAGGGCGTGCTGACGCTGTTACTGGGTCTGGTGTTGATGGATTACCCCGGCAAATTTGCGCTGGAGCGCTGGCTGGTGCGCAGGCCGCTGGTGTTGCGCATGCTGAATCTGCTGCGCCGGCGCCGGGGTTGTCCGCCCCTGATTCGACCGCCGGGATGAAACAACAAAGGCCCCGTTTTCACGGAGCCTTTGTGATTGCGCGGCTGATGCCTTAATGGCGATTGAGCTGGCGCAACCAGTTTTCCAGAAAATGGATATTGAATTCACCCTGCTGGAAGGCCGGATTGGCCAGCAGTCTGCGGTGTAGCTCCTGATTGGTCGTCACGCCGAGAATCGCCAGTTCATCGATAGCCCGTTGCATGCGGCGGATGCATTTCTGTCGATCGCGTGCATGGGTAATGATTTTGCCGATCATCGAATCATAGTGCGGTGGAATGGTATAGCCGGTGTAAATGGCTGAATCGACGCGGACACTGCGACCGCCGGGCGCATGGTACAGTTCGATCGTGCCCGGGCATGGCGTGAATTTGAAAGGATGTTCCGCGTTGATGCGGCATTCAATGGCGTGTCCCTTGCGTTTGATGTCCTGCTGCGTGAACGCGAGTGCTTCGCCGGCGGCCACGCGCAGTTGCCATTCAATCAGATCAACACCGGTGATCCATTCGGTAACCGGATGTTCCACCTGGATGCGCGTGTTCATTTCAATGAAGTAGAAGGATTTGTCCGGGTTCATGAGAAATTCGATGGTACCGGCGCCGACATAATCCACGGCTTTTGCAGCAGCCACACCCGCCGCACAGATTTTCTGACGTGTTTCCTCGTCAACAAACGGGCTGGGTGCTTCCTCCAGAATCTTCTGGTTATTGCGTTGCAGGGAGCATTCGCGTTCAAACAGATGTACGATATTGCCGTGCTTGTCGCCCAGTACCTGAACCTCGATATGGCGCGGCAGTTCCAGGAATTTTTCGATGAACACCGTGTCATCACCGAAGGCCGCTGCGGCTTCGGTCTGGCACATATTGAATGCGCTGGAAATACCGCTTTCGCTGTGTACGACTTTCATGCCGCGTCCGCCGCCACCGGCGGAAGCCTTGACGATGACAGGGTAGCCGGCTTCACGGGCGACAATACGCGCCTCATCGACACTGCGCACGGCGCCGTCGGAACCGGGAACCAGGGGTACGCCGGCTTCTTTCATGGCCTGTTTGGCCTTGACCTTGTCGCCCATGGTGCGCATGGAGGCGGGCGTAGGGCCAATCCAGGTGATGCCGGAGGCCATGACAATTTCGGCGAAATCGGCATTTTCGGCCAGGAAGCCGAAGCCGGGATGGATGGCATCGGTATCGGAAATCTCGGCCGCCGACATAATGGCGGGAATGTTC
Source organism: Mariprofundaceae bacterium (assembly GCA_015488375.1). Lineage (GTDB taxonomy): Bacteria > Pseudomonadota > Zetaproteobacteria > Mariprofundales > Mariprofundaceae > J005. The sequence goes on from WFNX01000063.1 coordinate 3,057, forward strand.
AGATAGGACTGCGGTGACGGCGCCGGGCCAATGCAAATGGCTTCATCGGCCAGGCGGGTGTGCATGGCATCACGATCGGCTTCCGAATAGACCGCAACGCTGCGGATGCCCAGTTCCCGGCAGGCGCGAATGATGCGAACGGCAATTTCACCACGATTGGCAACCAAAACTTTGTGCAACATATATACTCCGATCAGGCCGGGGTAATAATGAACAGTGCCTGTCCATATTCGATCGGACTGGCATTTTCCGCGAGAATCTTTTCGACCACGCCATCATATTCCGCCTCAATCTCGTTCATCAGCTTCATGGCCTCGATAATGCACAGCACATCGCCCTTGCTGACCTTTTGTCCTTCCCTGACAAAGGGTTCGGCATCCGGACTCGGCGCACGGTAGAAGGTTCCGACCATCGGTGATTTCACGGCATGGGGGTGATTGGCGGGATCTTCCTCGGCAGCGGCGGCCGGTTCGTTGCCGGCGGGTGCTGCTGCCGTGATGGTTGCGGGAGCGGTAACGGCGACTGGTGCGGCAGGGGCAGGAGTTGCCATGGACTGACGTGAAATGCGCACGCTGTGCTCACCGTCGGACACCTCGATTTCGGTGACATCAGAGCTTTGTACCAGTTTAATCAGTTTACGTATTTGGGCGATATCCACATCAGCCTCCTGTGTTCTTTAAATGATGAATCAGGCCGCGTAACGCCAGTTCATAGGAACAGGCGCCGAAGCCGGCAATCACACCAACGGCGGTATCGGCAAGC
>WFNX01000064.1 GCA_015488375.1 Mariprofundaceae bacterium
CCACAATTCGGCTGCGACAACGGCTGCGTCAGGCCACGCCGCTCACGGAAATTACGAATCCGCTGCCGCACCGCATCCGGTGAATCGGTCGCCAGTTCAAAGCAGCCGGAAACAACCACGGCCCCCGACGGCAAACAGGTTTGACGATAGCCCATGGCCAACGCCTCTTTTTCGATCACTTCGCTGCGTCCGTCACTGTGCACAACCTCAATGCGCTGCAGACAATCGGCGATTTCCTGCCCGAATGCACCGGCATTCATGGCAATACCGCCGCCCATATCGCCGGGCACCGTGGCCAGAAACTCCAGCCCGGTCAGTCCCTGTTCCGCACACAGGCGTGCCGTACGACTCATGCGCACACCGGCCTCGGCATACAGACTGCAACCGTCCAAACGAATTGCATTCAGTGCGCCCAGATCAATCACCATGCCGCGAATTCCCGCATCGGCAACGAGCAGGTTGCTGCCGCGTCCCAGCGGCAAGCGCGGCATGTCCGCAGGAATCCATGTCATGGCCTGCATCAATGCCTGCTTGTCTGCCGGCCGGAAATACCAGTCGGCAGGGCCACCGACGGCCAGTGTCGTATGGCGTGACATCGGTTCATCACGCAATAACTGCCCCAGCTTTGCCAGCTGTTCAGCCCAGCTATGTTGTGCCGCGGCCATCATGCGCCAGCCTCCTCGCGCAACTGTTGCGCCAGCATGCCGATGGAACCGGCCCCCATAAGAATCACGATATGCCCCTCGGCAAGCTCCTGCATGGCCACTTCCCCGGCCTGTGGCAGATCATCCAGCAATTGCACATCGCGGTGACCGCGCGCTTTCATGCCGGCCTGCAGATCATCCGCCTGCGCGCCTTCAATCACTGTCTCACCGGCCGCATAAACGGGCAACAGCAAAACACGGTTCGCATCATCAAATGCTCCGAAAAAATCCGTCATGAGATCACGCGTCCGGGTATAACGATGCGGCTGAAAAATGACCGTGATATGGCGCTCCGGCCAGCAGGCCCGTGCGGTTTCCAGCGTTGCCTTCACCTCGCGCGGATGATGGCCGTAATCATCAATCAGCGTCCCCTGCAGCATATCCGTACCATGAAAACGCCGCTGGATGCCTTCAAAGCTGGCCATGGCCTGACGCACCACTTCCAGTTCCACGCCCAGATCCAGCAAGACACTGATTGCCGCCAGCGCATTTTCAGCATTGTGGCGTCCCGGCAAAGCCAGGCTGAATTCTCCCAGGGACTGACCACCCACACGTGCCGCCGTAAAGCGCTGGCGCCGTGCCTGCGTCTCGACTTCAACCAGATGCAGATCAGCCTGTGCACTGGAGCCGTAGGTGGTAACCGGTTTATGCAAATGTTCGCGCAGGGCCGCCACGTGCGGATGCTCATGATGCAAAATCACCCGGCCATAAAACGGCACGCGATTGACAAACTGGCGAAAGGATTTCAGCAGTGTCTCAAAATCGCCGTAATGATCCAGATGTTCAGGATCAATATTGCTGACCACGGCAATCATTGGCGACAAACACAGGAACGAACCGTCGCTTTCGTCTGCCTCGGCCACCAGCCACGGGCTTTCTCCCAGACGGGCATTGCTGCCGGTGGCAATCAGACGGCCACCGATAATATAGGTCGGATCCAGCCCGGCGGCTTCCATGCCATGCGCAATCATGGAGGTAATCGTTGTCTTGCCATGACTGCCGGCCACGGCCACGCCCTGCTTCATGCGCATCAGTTCAGCCAGCATTTCCGCACGGGGGATCACCGGGATACCCTGTGCCCTGGCAGCTTCCAGTTCGACATTGTCCGGGCGAATCGCCGATGATGCGACCACCACCTGCGCCTGCCCCAGATTCTCCGCCCGATGACCGATCATGACATCAATACCCAGCGAGCGCAGACGCCGCACATTGGCATTCTCGCTGACATCCGAGCCCTGCACGACAAAGCCCTGATTATGCAGCAGTTCGGCAATCCCGCTCATCCCGATACCGCCGATGCCGGCCATATGAATGCAACGCACACGCGACTTCATGAGCACCCCTCCGCTTGCGGCAGATAGCGCGCCAGCACATCGGTCTGACGTTGAGCGGCATCCGCAGGCGCCAGCATCCTGGCCTGCCGGCTCATCTGTAAGCGTGTATCACGACTCGCCAGTATCGGCGCCAGCATCTCGGCCAGTCGCTCGGCAGTGGCCTGCTGCTGCCGGCAAATAACGGCCGCACCCACATCGGCCATGGTTCTGGCATTACAATACTGGTGATCATTGGTAGCGATCGGCAACGGAATAAACAGTGCCGGCAAGGCACACATACAGGCCTCGCTGACCGTCATCGCCCCGGCACGGGCCAGCAACACATCGCCCGCGCGATAAAATGCCGGCATATCATCGGTGTATGCCCTGACTTCGGCCTGAATGCCTGCCGCCCGATAGGCTTCGCTCACCGCCCGCACCGATGCCTCATCCCTGCCGGCCAGATGATGAACCGTAAATGCCAGCCGGCGTTCGCCCAGCAAACGGCATGCCGCCGGCACCGTTTCGTTAAGGAACCGCGCACCCTGCGACCCGCCCATCACCAACAGGCAGGGCGGCTCATGCGGCGTATACGTCAGATGCCGCAGCTCCGCACGCACCATATTGCCGGTCACCGTCGTCTTCTCTGCCGCAAAATATCGTTCACCACCCGGCAACCCCAGCATGACGGCGGACGCCAGCCTGCCCAGCAAGCGATTGACGAGCCCCGGCATGGCATTTTGTTCGTACAACACGACGGGAATACGCCGAATCAATGCGGCGATGACGCCGGAAGCACTGGCATATCCACCCACGCCAACAACCACATCCGGCCGGTCCTGATGCCAGGCCCGCAAAATACGGGTCACCGCACGCGGCAACTCCCACAGCAACACGCGCAATTTCTGCATCATGCCGGCCCCTTTGATGCCATGCATGCGCAACAGCAGGTGCCGTTCACCCCGCTCCGGCAACAAGGAGGCCTCCAGACCGCGCTCGGCACCAATGAACTGCACCTGCAAACCCGGCCAGCGCAAACGTGCCTGGTCGGCCAGCGCCAGCGCCGGCATCACATGCCCGCCGGTGCCGCCTCCGGCAATACACAAATAACCCATGCGACTCATCGCCGGGCTCCCTTGCGGGCATTTTCCGGCCGGTGCCGTTGCACCGCCAGCATCAGGCCGATGAGAATACTGTTGCCGATCAGGGCGCTGCCGCCATAGGAAATAAATGGCAACGGCATGCCCTTGGTTGGCAACAGCCCCATGGCTGCCCCCAGATTGATGAAAAAGGTAAAGGCGATGCTCAGCGTACAACCCAGTACCAGCAAACGCTGGAACGGCTGTTCCTCACGAATCGCAAAATACACACCGCGCCCCAGCAGAACGGCAAACAGGAAGATCAGCATCAGCATGCCTGCCAGCCCCAACTCCTCGGCCAGCGTGGCGCTGATAAAGTCCGTAAAGACTTCAGGCAGATAAAACAATTTCTGCACGCCCTGCCCCAGACCGACGCCAAACAGCCCGCCACTGCCGAAGCCGATCAACGACTGCACCAGCTGGTAGCCGCTGCCAAACGGATCGCTCCACGGATCCATGAAACTGATCAGGCGCTGCATGCGATAGGGCTCGGCAATAATGGCCACCGCCCCCAATGGCACGAATGCCAGCAGCAGGCCGGCCAGATGACGCATCGGCACGCCGCCGACGAACCACATGCACAAACATACGGCAAACAACAACGCCGAACTGCCGAAATCCGGCTGCAGTAACAGCAACAGCAACGATACGCCCAGCATCACCAGCATCGGCGCCAGACCGGTGGAGAAACGCTGCAAACGATCAGGGAATGTTGACATATAATACGCCATATAGATAAAGATCACCGGCTTGAGTAACTCCACCGGCTGCAGGGTCAGGCCGAACACAGAGAACCAGCGCTGTGCACCATTGATTTCCTTGCCCAGACCGGGAATCAGCACGGCGATCATCATGACAAAGGCCGCCAGCAACATCGGCAGGGCCACCGCCCGCCACCAGCTCACTTCCACCCGCGACAGCAGCCCCATGATCAGTAGGCCGAGCGGAATATAGAACATCCAGTGCATAATGATGCGGAACGGATTGCCGTAGCGAACCTCCGAAATACTCAGGCTGGCGCTGTAGACCATCAACAGGCCCAGCCCCATGAGCACCAGCACCGTCAGGGTCAGGATATGATCGGGAGGAGCCAGTCGCTTCATGCCGCCTGCTCCAGTGAGCGGACAGCAGCCGTAAACTTCCGGCCGCGTTCCGCATAATTGCGGAACTGATCCTGGCTGGCCGCCGCCGGACTAAGCAGCACCGGCAACGGATGGGCGAATCTGGCCGCCAGCTGCACGGCCTGCTCAATCGTCCCGGCATGGATGGCCGGCACGCCGACAGATTTCACCAGTTCCAGATAAGGACGAGGCTCTTCACCGATTACATAGGCATGACGCACATGGCGGGCAATCGCCTGCGCCATGGGCGCGAGATCCACATCCTTGTGCAAGCCGCCGCAAATCCACAACACCTTGTCAAAGCTGTTCAGCGCCGCCATGGCCGCATCGGGATTCGTGGCCTTGGAATCATCATACCAGTCGCGGCCGCGATAATGGCCCAACCACTGCAAACGGTGATCCAGTCCGCGAAAGGTCTGCAGGGCTTCACGAATCACAACCGCCGATACGCCGTAATCCGCCGCCGCCTGCGCGGCCACGGCCAGATTCATGTGCTGATGCATGCCATGCAACAGAATCTCCGTATGGCTCACCTGCTGGTGTTGCCCGTCCTGCTGCCAGAACACATGCCATTGCCCGGCATCCTCACACCAAATGCCGGCACACACCTGTTCCGTCAGTTGCGAGACCCTGCCGAAACGCCGCACGTCCACGCCACGCTGCTGCAATTGCTGCTGCAACCCGTCCCACTCCCGATCCAGAGGCAACAATGCCCTGTCACCGGCCTGCTGATGCTCGAAAAGCGTTTGCTTGGCCGCCTTATAGGCATCCATATCCGTATGCATATCGGCATGATCCGGCTGCACATTCAGCAGCACGGCCCAGTCCGGCCGCAGACACGAGGAGCGCTCCAGCTGGAAACTGGACAATTCCAGCACCACGCGTCTGGCCGGCTGCGCTTCATCAAGCAAATCCAGCATCGGCCGACCGATATTACCGCCGGCTTCAATACCGCCGGGCAGGGTGTCCAGCAGCGTCTGCATCAGTGTCACCGTGGTCGTCTTGCCATTGGTGCCGGTTACGGCCAGCACCTCGCCCTCGAAATGCTCGCAAAACAGGTCAATATCGCCATGCACCGGAATGCCCGTCTGCCGCGCATACTCCAGCGCGGGGTGATGCCAGTCGATGCCGGGACTGACGACCAGCCGGCAACAATGAGCGAAATCGGCCTGATGGAAAGAACCAACTCGCACTTCGATATCCGTCACCGAAACCGGCGACTCATCGAATCCGATGCAGTCAATGCCATGCTGCTGCAGGAAGCGTGCCACCGACTGGCCGGTCACGCCCATGCCGACAATGCCAACGGGTTTCGTTTCATGCATGGCCATCACCGGATCTTCAGGGTGGACAGCGCCACCAGCGCGAGAAGTATTGCAATAATCCAGAAACGGACGATGACCTTCGGCTCCGGCCATCCTTTCAGCTCATAATGGTGATGAATCGGCGCCATGCGGAATACCCGCTTGCCGGTCAGCTTGAAACTGGCCACCTGAATCATCACCGACACCGCCTCCAGCACAAACAAGCCGCCGGCAATGGCCAGCAGAAACTGCTGGTGTACCGCACAGGCGACAAATCCCAGCGCGCCACCGAGCGACAATGCGCCGACATCACCCATGAAGACCTGGGCCGGATAGGTGTTGTACCATAAAAAACCAAGACAGGCCCCGATCATGGCGCCACAGAACACGGCCAGTTCGCCGGCACCTGGCACATGCGGAATCATCAGATAGGTGGCGAACTTGATATGGCCGGCCAGATAGACGACCACAGCCAGCGCCACCGCCACCATACAGGTCGGCGCCACGGCCAGCCCGTCCAGCCCATCGGTAAGATTGACGGCATTGGACGTACCGACCAGCACAAACAGCACAAACAGCGGATACCACCAGCCGATATGCCATTGCTGATTGAAAAAGGGAATGTCCACAACCGGATCTGTCATCATGCTCAGACCGGCGGCGGCAATACCGCCGAACAAACACTGCAACATCAGCTTGCGCCGACCGGACAAGCCTTCCGGGTTATTGCGCCTGAGTTTCAGATAATCATCCAGCCAACCGGTCAGACCGAAACCAAAGGTGACCAACAGAGCCAGCCAGACAAAACCATTTCGCAGATCCGCCCAGAGCAGGGTGGAAATCGCCAGCGCGAAAATAATCAGCAGCCCGCCCATCGTCGGCGTACCCTGCTTGGCCAGGTGGGTCATCGGGCCATCATCGCGAATCGGCTGCCCCTTGCCCTGATTACTGCGCAGCCAGCGGATAAACAGCGGACCGGACAACCAGCATACCGCCAGTGCCGTCACCAGCGCATAGACAGTGCGGAAGGTGATATACTGGAACAGATTGAGAAACGAAAACTGGTCGGACAACGGATAGAGGAGGTTATACAGCATGCGCCCCTCCCTCATTACCGAGCAATGGCAGCAAGCGCTCCAGTTGCATGCTGCGCGAGGCCTTCAGCAATACCGTGCTGCCCACCGGGAAACGATGCGTCGCCAGCCATGCCGCGGCTTCCTCCACGTCATGACAAGAACGGGCATGCGCATGTGTCTCTGCCAGCACACGCATTAACGGACCAATCAGCAACACTTCATCCACATCATGCAGCCGCAATTGCCGATGCAGTTGTTCGGCTTCCTCGCCCAGCTCCGCCATATCGCCGATAATGGCTACGCGATGACCCTGCAAGGCCGCCAGCGTATCAAGCGCAGCCTGCATGGAAACAGGATTGGCATTATAACAATCATCAATAACCGTCAGCGAAGCGCCCTGTAGCACACGCATGCGCCCGCCGGGTGGCGTCCAGTCTTGCAAGGCCGCCGCCACATCGGCCAGCGCCGGCACTTCGCGCTCCTGCAGCCTGAACCAGCGCAGCACCATTGTGGCCACCAGCGCCATATTGGCCGCCCAGTGCCGTGCCGGCAGCGATAATTCAAGCTGCGCCTGCTGCTGTAAATAACGCAACGTCAGGCTCCGCCCCCGCAAGGCCCATTGCACATAGTCCTGCTGCTGCGGATCAAGCGATTGATGGCTGCCGATATCCCGGCCTGCTGCAACCAGCGTCTCCGCCACCCCTTCACCCAGCAACACCCAGCCCTGTGCTGCCAGTCCATCCACGATTTTCGTTTTTTCGGCAATCACGCCATGCAGACCACCCAGTCCCTCGCCGTGCGCCGTTGCCAACCCTGTCAGCACGGCCACATCCGGCGCCACAATGTCCGCCAGACGCTCCATCTCACCGCTTTCGCTGATACCGCACTCAATCAGTGCAACTTCCGTTTCGGCAGGAATATCCAGCAAGGTTAATGGTACGCCGACCAGATTATTCAGATTGGCCTTTGTGGCATGACTGCGCACACCCAGCGCAGTGAACACATGATGCAGCATCGAGCGCACACTGGTTTTGCCATAGGAGCCGGTGATCGCAACGACCGTGGTATGCTGCAGCTTCTGTCGCCATGCATGGGCAATATCACCCAGCGCCTCCAGCGTATTATGTACTTCCAGTTGCGGTCGCGCCAGATCATCCCACAGACGCACGCCCTCGCGATCGCCAATCAGCGCCCTGGCCTGATGCGCCACATCCGCCGCATAGCGATGGCCGTCGAAATTCGGCCCGCGCAGGGCCAGAAAGGCATCGCCTGAACGAAATGTTCGCGTATCGGTGCTGATGCCTTCAATCACCTCCGGCTCGCTTTTACGCCAGACGCCATCGGTGGCCTGTTTCAGTTCATGACCGGTCAGGCGCATTGGCTTACCCTCCCGCTCTCACGCTTCATATCCAGATAACGCCCGGCCACCTCGCGATCACTCCACGGCATGCGTCGGCCTGCGATTTCCATGGAGTCTTCATGCCCTTTGCCGGCAATCACCAGCGTATCGCCCGGCTGCAACGCATCAATGGCCTCGGCAATCGCCATTTCCCGGTCGAGCTGCAGATGGATTTCGGCCTGATAGGGCTGCACCATTCCGAACTCAATCTCCGAGGCGATCACTTCCGGCGCCTCGCCGCGCGGGTTATCGGAAGAAATCCAGACCGCATCCGCCAGTTCCGCCGCCAGACGCCCCATCTGCGGCCGTTTTTCACGATCCCGCTCACCGCCACAACCAAACACCAGCAGCAGGCGCTGCCGCGTCAGCATGCGCGCGGTTTTCAGGCATCGCGCCAATGCTTCCGGCGTATGCGCATAATCAACAAACACCTGCCAGTCCGCTGCTGTATCAACCGCCTCCATCCTGCCCGGCGGGGCACTCATGCCCTTGAGCAAGGCCGGCAACGCCGCCATCGGAATATTTTCAACGTAATGCAACAGCGTGGCGACACAGGCCAGGTTCTCGGCATGAAATTCACCGGCCGGAATATCCTCAATCACGATTTCCTGCGTGCCGTTATTCAGACGCACAAAACCGGGAAGCTCCTGCTCCCAGGCCATCGCAACATCATGGCGATACAGACCCCGACCATAACGCAGGGCCTGAGCACCCACATGACGGCAAATATCTTCGTGATCCGCATTGACGATGGCCGTCGCCCCTGCCTGCTCACTCGCCTGAATGAAGCCTGCCTTGGTCTCAAGATAAGGCATATAACCGCCATGATCCTGCAAATGATCGTGACCGATCGTGGTCCATATCACCGCCCTGAAATCCAGCCCGGCAATCCGCTGTTGCGCAATCCCGTGCGATGAAACCTCCATCACCAGATGACTGACATCCTGTGCCTCGGCATCGGCCAGCAACTGATGCAGGCGCAGCAATGATGGCGTCGTGTTCCCCAGATCGATAATCCGTGTGTCGTCCTGAATCAGCCCCAGCGTCCCGCAACCCCAGACATGCCTGTGATGACGCGCCAGCGCGGCACGCAACATCCAGCACACACTTGTTTTACCATCGGTTCCGGTCACGCCGATCAGTTGCGTGCTGTGATTCTCCGTGCCATGCCAGCGACGCAACAACTGGCCCAGCTGCTCGATATCCTGCACATGCAGGTACGGCAGATCCGTCTTGCCGGCAACCCCGACAAAAATAATGGCTGCCGCCCCCTGAGCGGCGGCCATCTGCACATATTCGCCGGCACGCACCCCTGAGCGCGGCATGCAAACATATGCATCCCCCGGCTGCACCCTGCGGCTGTCATCCACCAGACCCGCAATTTGCGCATGGCCATACATGAAGCCCAGCCCCTGTGCCAACTCGGCCAGTTCGCGTGGTGTGCCCTGCCTATTCATTGAGCCACACCTCGAATGAGTCGCCGGGTTTAAGCTGCGCAATGGACGCCGGCTTCTGTCGGTATACCCAGCCACTGCCGTGAATGCGTGTCTGCAACCCATAGCGACTGGCCACATTGCGGATTTCGCGCAACGTCATACCCAGCAGACTGCCGGCATTCGCCTGTATTGCCGGCTGCCCGGCCCGGACTTCCTGCATATGCCATTCGCCCTGCTGATGCATATCGGGCAATACACCGAGATACGGCAAAACATTTTCGGCAATCTTCCTGAACACCGGCGCCGCAACCTGCCCGCCATAAATGCTTTTCTGAGGCTCATCGACAACCACGGCAATCACCAGTCGCGGATCGTCGGCCGGTGCCATGCCGGCGAACACGGCCATAAATTTCTTTTTGCCATAACGCCCGTGCGCATCAGGCTTCTGCGCCGTCCCTGTCTTGCCGGCCACGGTATAACCGGCAGGCACCGCCTTGCCTCCCGTACCTTCTGCACTGGTGGCATATTCCAGCATTTTCACCACCTGCGAGGCGATATTGGCTGGAATCACCTGTTGCGGCTGCTCCCTCTCCCGTTGCAGTAAAATGCCCGGCCTGCTTGCCTGTCCCTTGTTAGCCAATACGCAAAAGGCCGTTGCAAGCTGCAACGGCGTAACGGCAATCCCCTGACCAAAGGCAATATTGGCCGTCTCAACCGGCCCCCAGCGGCCGGGCGGCGGGATGATCCCCGGCGACTCGCCGCTCAGCCCCAGCTGCGTGCGCCGGCCAAACCCGACATCCGTGAGTACCTGTCGCAAATGTTCCGCGCCGATATCCAGCGCCAGCTTGGCTGCACCGATATTGCTCGACTTGGCGATCAGACCGGCCATATCCAGCCAGCCTTCCTTATGATCATCATGAATCACGTAATCCGCCACTTTCATGGCCCCGTTCTCACAAAACACCCGTGAATCCGCATGCCAGCGGCCGGACATCAGGGCTGCCGCCATGGTAAATGGCTTCAGCGTTGAACCCGGCTCGAATACATCGGTAATTGAGCGATTCCGCCACTGGCCGGGACGATAGCGACCGAAATCATTGGGATTGTAACCGGGCCAGTTCACCATCGCCAGCACATCGCCGTTGCGCGGGTCCATGACCACCACCGAACCGCTTCTGGCTTTCTGCTGCCGCACCGCCTCAGCCAGTGCCGCATAGGCAATGCTCTGAATTGAGGCATCCAGCGTCAGATGCAGATCCTTGCCCGGCCTGGGCTCGCGCACCCAGATCCCTCCCGGCAGGGAACGTCCGCGCGCATCACGCCGGACCAGACGAACCCCCGCCTCGCCGGTCAATACATTATTGTAGCTATGCTCCAGCCCTTCAAGGCCGCGACCATCAAGGCCGACAAAGCCGATCAGATGTCCGGTTTCCGGACCCAGCGGATGATAGCGACGCCATTCCTTTTCCCTGCGCACGCCCGGCACATTCAGCGCCAGCACCGCCTCGGCCTGTTGCGGCGTGACGCGACGGGCCAGCCAGACAAAGCCCTTCCGGTTTTTCAGCCTGTGTTGCAGTTTCGACACGGACATATGCAGTGCTGCGGCAAGCCTGCGATAATCTTCCTTCGGCACCTCATCAGCCATGGCTGCAATGGACGGAACCTCAATTGACTCCGCCAGAATGCGACCATTGCGATCATAAATGGCCCCGCGCGGCGCCATAACCGTGTACTGCCGGAAGCGCTGTTTCTCGGCCAGGTTCACCAGATGATCCTTCTGCAGCCATTGCAGGTCCACAGCCCGCACGGCCAGCAACAGCAGCCCCAGCACCAGCAGTCCCGCCACGGCTTCAATACGCCGCTTCATATACAATGCCTGTTTATCACTCACAGGTGCACCACCTGCATCGGCCCCGGCGGGTGCATGTTCAGCTTGCTTGCCGCCATTTCCCGCAAACGCTCCGGCCGCGTCAGACTGGCCATTTCCAGTTGCAGGCGCTTAAGCTCCGCCTTGTCCTCGGCAAGCTGTTTCACCACCTGCTGATGCTGCTTGGCCAGCTCATAGCGCTGATGCGACAGCCACACCTGCCCCACGGCCAGCATGACCAGCAGCAATAATGGCGGCAGCCAGCGCCGGTGAACCATCAGAGCCATTGTCATGCCACTGCCTCCGCCACACGCAGACGCGATGAGCGGCTGCGCGGATTACGCGCCACTTCCTCCTCGCTCGGGCGGACGGGCTTTTTATGCACCCAGCGCATGGTCGGCACACGGCCGCATACACACATGGGAAACTGCGGCGGGCATGTACACGGGGAAACCGCCTGCTCAATCACATCACGAACCAGCCGATCCTCACCTGAATGAAAGGAAATCACAGCCAGCCTGCCACCAGGCCGAACCAGCACGCGCATGGCTGCCTCCAGCCCCTCGCGTATCTGCCCCAGTTCATCGTTCACCCACATGCGCAGGGCCTGAAACGTGCGTGTCGCCGGATGGGTCGAACCATGCCGGGCCGATCTGGACACCGCATGGAAACAGACGTTTTCAAGATCGGCCGTCGTCTGCATCTGCTTTTCATGCACAGCCTGCACAATCGCCCTGGCAATGCGGCCGGCAAAACGCTCACCACCGAACTGGCGTATTATCCCCGCCAGTTCCTTTTCCGACACCTTTTGCAACAATTGCGACAACGGCTGCCCCGCCTGCGGGTTCATGCGCATATCCAGCGGCCCTGTTTTCTGAAATGAAAAGCCTCGCGCGGCATCATCGACCTGCGGCGAAGAAACACCAAGGTCAAAGCCGACGCCTGTCACGTGTGTCCACCCTGCCTCGGCAACGGCCTCGGCCAGTTCGGCGAACGGGCGATGCACCATGTGAAAACGCGCATCCTGTCCGGCAAGCTGCCCGCCCGCATGGCAAGCCTCCGGATCGCGATCCAGGGCCAGCAGTCGCCCTGCGGACGACAGCCGCGCCAGAATCGCCCGACTGTGTCCTCCGCGCCCGAAGGTCGCATCGACATACCTGCCGTCCGGATCGACGACAAGGGCGTCCACCCACTCATTGAGCAACACCGGAATATGTGCTTCATATTCCGCCACATCACAAATCCAGCTCGAAATTGCGCGCCAGCTGGACATCCGCCTCCAGCTGCGCTTCCCACCTGGCCTTGTCCCAGATTTCAAACGTATCGGCAAAGCCGGAGAACTGCACACTGCGGCTGAGCGAGGCCCATTCACGCAAGCTTTGCGGGATCAGCACGCGCCCCTGCCGATCCGGCAGATACTCCTGTGCTGAACTGAAAATCACACGCTTGAAGGCGCGCAGTTCGGGACTGGGACGCATGGCGGCAACGCGACTCTGCAGACGCCTCCATTCGCGCATGGGATAGGCCAGAAGACATTCGTTGTGCGGCGTGCGGGTAATCACAAGACGTTCGTCGCCATAGCTTTCCCTGAGCACATCACGGAAAGCCGCCGGGATACTGACGCGGCCCTTGTCATCCATGCTGTTGCTATATTCGCCCTGGAACACGTCTTTTTACCCTTCTCCCTTCCACACATTGGCGCGGGGCCCCACACTTCCCCACTAAACGCCAATATTGTCCATAAACAAATCCTTGTCAACCTTGAAATGGATGAAAAATCAACCGGGCGGAAACGATATTTTCCTTTAAAATAAAGAAAAAACTTCAGCCGATAACGCTAACGTGGTGATTAGTGGGGAATAATTAAATTTACAGCGCCCTTGTGCCTGTGGCAAACAGCATGATGCCCGGAAACGCTCGTGTTCAGCACAGCCACTGGAGGCGCATCATGCTGCCGCTTGCACAAAGCCGGCATATGCATGCAATTGAGGCGATTGCCCGTTCATCCCTGCAAAATGCATGCCCGGACCTGGCCGGCCACGCCCCCGGCGACGACAACTCCCTGTTCAGGGGCTGTAGCCCGGAGCCCTCGACCCCTATATGCATGGTATGGAACTGCTGACAATAGCCATACCGCTGCTGCTGGTCATCGATCCGTTCGGCAATCTGCCGTTCGTGCTGGCGGTGCTCGGCCGCCTGTCGGGCCGCCGCTATTTGCGGGCGATCAGCCGCGAAATGCTCATCGCAGCCGTCATCCTCGCCGCCTTCGCGCTGCTCGGACAAAGGCTGCTGCTGTGGTTCGGTATCGAGCAGGCCTCGCTGCATGTGGCCGGCGGCATCGTGCTGTTCCTGATTGCGCTGAAAATGATCTTCGGCACGGCGTCCGGTCTGTTCGGCGATGATGAGGCATTGGCTACCGACCCCGTCGCAGTGCCGATCGCGATGCCATCGATTGCCGGCCCGTCATCAATCGCGACAGTGCTGTTCTTCGCCAGCCGCACCGATATCGCCCGCATTGAGCTGCTGGCGGCCGTTGCCATCGTGGTCGGCACAGCCTGGCTCATCTTCGCAGCCGGCCGGCCGATTGCGGCCCGGCTCGGCCCGCGCGGGCTGACCGCGCTGGAAAAGCTGACCGGCATGCTGTTATCGATTCTGGCCGTCGATATGATTCTCGAGGGCCTGCGCTGGGTATTCCGCTAATCGAATATCTGACTGCCGGAGTCAGAACCAGCCGTGCTCACGGAAAGACAACACCGACGTTCCGGCAATCAGGAAATGATCCAGCAACTGAATATCCAGCGGCGCACATGCTTCCTGCATGCGGCGCGTCAGCTGCCGGTCCTCGGCACTGGCTCGCTCCGTACCGCCGGGGTGATTATGGAACAAAATCAGTCCCTTGGCATCCAGCTCCAGCGCGCGCTTGATTACATTGCGTGGATAAACCGCGGTGCGATCCACCGTACCTTCAAAAAGAATCTGCGTGGCAATATGCCGATGTTGCTGGTCGGTAAAAACGGCACCGAAACATTCCATGCCCCGCCCCTGCACAAGCATGCGCAAATGCGCCTTGACCTTTTCCGGACGATCAAACACCGAGCGTCCCTGAATATCACTGGCCAGATAGCGCATCTCCACCTGGCGAATCAGCGAAAGAAATACCGCTCCTTTCTCGCCGATTCCCTCCACAGCCGTCAATTCCGCCACCGGCGCATCGAACACACCGGCCAGCGTCCCAAACACTTTCAGCAGACGCTTGGCGATCGGTTTCACATCCACCCGCGGAATAGCGTAGGTCAGCAACAGCTCCAGCACTTCATAATCATGAAAGCCGTCAAAACCACTGACAGCAAAACGCTGCCGCAAGCGCTGTCTGTGTCCATGTACGCCATCATGCATATGCATCATCCCCGCATTGCCGCCTGAACTGGCAGCATACTGCAACATCTTTCCCTTCGCCAGCCCGCTTAAGCACACGGGATCGACAAACACCGGGGATGCGGTATAGAGTACCAACACGAGGTGCTTATGAGATCACTACGTCAGCAACTGATTCAATTGCTTGATCAGGCACGTATCGAGCAACATATTGAACGCATCCCTCCGCGGGTCGCTGCCGTACTGGTTCATAACTTCATGCAATTGCTGCCGACAGGCCCGCGGCGCAGCGACATCGCCATGCGGGTATCCTCGCTCTCACATCAGGATCTGCATCGTCATATTCTTACCATTCGCTGCCCGGACCAGGCCTTCTTTCTGGATGCCATCAAGGGCTACCTGCTGAAAAAGGGGATTACCCCGCTGATGCAGCAAACCATGGTCGCCATGATGGAATGCGACGACAGGCAATGCATGCTGGAGCTCAAGGCGCCGGGCGAATATGCCGATGCCAATTTCATGTTTATCGCATTGCATATCTCGGCCACGCTGGTCAATGATATCCGCCCGTTTGCCAGAGATATTCAGGCCATCCTGCAGGCCGTCCAGCTCTCGGTACGGGATTTCAGCGCCATGCGCAGGCAGGTGGCGCAATGTGCAGCCTGTCTGCTGAATAGCGATGCCGATGCAGGCGCCCTGCTTGAATGGCTGAATGACAATCGTTACCTGTTTTTTGGCCTGAAATCCGCCACCCAGCGCCTGGGCCTGTTCCGCAACAGCAGAACCATGCGGCATATTGCACCGGACTTGTCCGAAGCCATTGAGGCTCTGCCGCCGCCGCAGACAGGCGTGCAATGGCTTCCCCTGGCGGCCACGCACCGCTACCTGT
>WFNX01000065.1 GCA_015488375.1 Mariprofundaceae bacterium
CCCTGGGTGGCTGGTGGCATGCTGGTGGCTCAGGCGGCGGTGTATGTGCTGGGTGTGAATACTGCCCGGCTGATGAAGAAGTGATATTGGGGGTTACCATTGGCTGAACAGGGCCATAGCGGAGGCATAGCCGAGCATCTACAGTACTGGACGGTGTCATTTGATGATTCCAATCCGTTCATGCAGCTGCATCTGGATACGATGCTGCTCACCTTGATGATTGCCACAGGTCTCGTGGTGTTTGCTGCGTGGCTGCGGGGCAGACTGGTGGAGGGCGCGCCGACCGGTGTACAGAATTTCATGGAATCGTTGATCGATTTCATTAACCAGACGGTCAATGATAATTTTCCCGTCAAGAATCCATTGATTGCGCCGCTGGCGTTAACCATTTTCGTTTTTATCCTGCTGTGTAATACGCTGGATATTCTGCCTGCGTATCTGCTGCATCATGTGTCCGCCCTGTTTGGTCTGGAGCATTTCCGTCAGGTGCCGACAAACGATCTGAATCTGCCGGTGGCCATGGCGCTGTCAGTGTTTATTCTGGTGCTCTATTACGAGTTTAAGCTCAAGCCGGTGCATTTCTGCAAGGAGCTGTTGCTGCAGCCGTTTGCAGCCCTGCTGCTGGATTCAAAAAATCCGGTTGTCAAGCTGCTGGGTGTGCTGCTGATTCCGCTGAACCTGATTCTGAAGCTGATCGAGGAACTGGCCAAGCCGTTGTCGCTGTCCTTCCGACTGTTCGGTAACATGTTTGCCGGTGAGGTGATCTTCCTGCTGATTGCATCGCTGTTGCTGGCGGATCAGTTGCAGGATGTATTGTCGGTAGGTGGCGTGATTTCCGAGTTTGCCGGCTTGCTGGTGGGCCTGGGCTGGTCTTTGTTCCACCTGTTTATCGGCTTGCTGCAAGCCTTTATCTTCATGATTCTGTCGGTGGTGTATCTTTCGATTGCGCATCAGCCGGCTGAACATTGATTTATTTTATAAAACTGCATAGGAGTTAAAACATGGATGCAACAACAATTATCACTGCTGCTTCGGCAATTTCGGTAGGTGTTATTCTTGCCGCCGCAGGTCTGGGTTCGGCCATTGGCTGGGGTCTGATTTGTTCCAAGACGCTGGAGGGTATTTCCCGTCAGCCGGAAATGCGCCCGCAGCTGATGTTTAATATGTTTATTTTTGCCGGTTTGATGGAATCGTTCCCGTTCATCATCATGGCCTTTGCGCTGTGGTTCCTGTTTGCCAACCCGTTCCTGGGCTGAAGGTGAACCGGAAAATCGGAAATACTTGCGAGGTTAAGGCATGAGTATCGACCTTACATTCATAGCTCAGATTATTGTGTTTGTCACAATGGTTATGCTGTTGTGGAAACTTCTTTACGGCCCGATGAATGATCTGATGGAGGCGCGCTCCAGAAAGATTGCCGAGGGTCTGGCGGCTGCCGAGGCCGGCCTGGAGGCCAGGGCGGAAGCGGAAGCGGAAGTGGCCCGTCAGCTGGACGATGCCCGTGCCAAGGCTCATGAGATTATTGCCTCTGCTGAAAAGCGGGCGGCTGAAATCAATGAGGAAGCCGTGACCCGTGCTCGCAAGGAAGCCGAAGGTATTGTGGATGCGGCGCGCGAGGAAGTGAACGCCGAGGTGCAGCGTGCACGTCAGGAGCTGCGACAGGAAGTGGCTTCCATTGCGCTGCTGGCAGCCGAGAAGGTCATTGAAAGTGATCTTGATGCGGCCAAGCATGGCAAGCTGATTGATGGCATTGTCGAGAAGGGATTCGGTGCCGCATGAGCACGCAGAAGATATCTCGTCGCTATGCCCGCGCCCTGTTCGAGCTGATCGAGGAAGGCGTGGCGCTGGAGCAGGGCGTGCAGCAGCTGGCTGCGGCTGTTTCCGTGGAAGGCGCCGAAGCATTTTTTTCTTCACCGGCGATTGATGCGGCAAAAAAGGCTGAGGTGCTGAAGCAGGCTGTGTCCGCGCCGGCCGAATTGCATCGACTGGTGGATTTGCTCAGTGAGCGTAACAAGCTGCTGTTGCTGCCTGAAATTGCGGGGATGGTTGCCGATATGGTGCGCCAGAGCAAGGCGGAAACCGTGGCTGATGTGACCGTCGCTGCGCCGCTTAAGGCCGATGCGCAAAAGAAAGTGGCAGCGGCGCTGGAGAAGTCCATGGGCAGGAAGGTTTCCCTGAATGTGAGCGAGGATCCGTCCATACTGGGCGGCATGGTGATTCGCATCGGGGATCGCCAGATAGATTATTCACTGCGAACCCGGCTGGATGCCATGCGTCGGGCCATTGCAGGATAAAAAGTTTAACAAGACTAGAGTCTGAACAGAGGTTGAATTATGAAACTCGATACGGCTGAAATCAGTTCGATCATCAAACAGCAGATCAAGGGTTTTGAAGGTGCTGCGGCGGATGCGAATGTGGGCACGATTGTTACCGTTGGTGACGGCGTGGCGCTGATCCATGGCATGTCCGGCGCCATGGCCGGTGAATTGCTGGACTTTCCGGGAGATACGCGCGGTATTGTGCTGAACCTGGAAGAAGACTGTGTGGGCGCCGTTATTTTCGGTGACTACCGTCATCTGCGTGAGGGCGATGAAGTAAAATGTACCGGCCGTATTTTCGAGGTTCCGGTCGGGCCTGAACTGAAAGGCCGTGTGGTTAACCCGCTGGGCGAGCCGATCGATGGCAAGGGTCCGATCAATGCATCGGCCGTGGATGTCGTTGAGAAAGTGGCTCCGGGCGTGATCTGGCGTCAGAGCGTGGATCAGCCGCTGGGAACCGGTATCAAGGCGATTGATGCCATGATTCCGATCGGGCGTGGTCAGCGTGAGCTGATTATTGGCGACCGCCAGACCGGCAAGACGGCCATCGCGCTGGATACGATTATCAACCAGAAAGATACCGGCGTGACCTGTGTTTACGTGGCTGTAGGTCAGAAGGCGTCGAGTGTGGCCAATGTTGTGCGCACGCTGAAAGAACATGGTGCGATGGATCATACGATTATTGTATCTGCCAGTGCGTCCGAGTCTGCTGCACTGCAGTATCTCGCACCGTACACCGGATGCACGATGGGTGAGTATTTCCGTGATCGCGGTGAAGACGCGCTGATCGTTTATGATGACCTGACCAAGCAGGCCTGGGCATATCGTCAGGTGTCCCTGATTTTGCGTCGTCCTCCGGGTCGTGAAGCATATCCGGGTGATGTGTTCTATTTGCACTCCCGTTTGCTGGAGCGTGCATCCCGCGTAAATGAAGAATATGTGAAGAACTTCACCAAGGGTGAAGTGGAAGGCAGGACCGGTTCGCTGACCGCATTGCCGATTATTGAAACGCAGGAAGGCGATGTTTCGGCCTTTGTTCCGACCAACGTGATTTCGATTACCGACGGTCAGATCTTCCTGGAAACCAGCCTGTTTAACTCCGGTCAGCGTCCGGCTGTTAACGTAGGTCTTTCCGTGTCCCGTGTGGGCGGTGCGGCTCAGACCAAGGCCGTGAAGAAGGTTGGCGGCGGCCTGCGCCTGGATCTGGCGCAGTATCGTGAACTTGCGGCCTTCGCCCAGTTCGCCTCGGATCTGGACCCGGCAACGCGTGCGCAGATTGAACGCGGCAAGCGCGGTATGGAAGCCCTGAAGCAGGCGGAAAATTCGCCGCAGAGCGTGGCTGAAATTACAGCGATTCTGAACGCACTGAATGAAGGCGATCTTGATGATATCGATGCGGATCGGATTGTCGCTTTCGAAAAGGCATTCTTGGCCTATCTCAATTCAGAGCATGCCACGCTGATGGAAGAGCTGAATGAGAAGAAAGCACTGACGGAACAGCTTGCCGAAGGTCTGAAGAAGGCGACGGCCGAATTCAAGGCCAAGGGCACGTACTGAGGTATCTGACGTGGCAACAGCGAAGGAAATTCGCGGACAGATTAAAGCTGTCCAGAATACAGCAAAAATCACCAAGGCCATGGAACTGGTGGCTGCCAGTAAAATGCGCAAGGCGCAGGATCGTGTGCTGGCCGGCCGCGCCTATGCCGAAGGCATTGCCCGTGTGATTGGTAATCTGATGCAGGCGCATCCTGAATATAAACATCCGTTCATTACTGCCAGGGAGCAGGTGAAAAAGATCGGTGTTATTGTCGTAACCACGGACAAGGGATTGTGCGGTGGTCTGAATACCAATGCACTGAAGAAGGCCCTGCATCTGGTCAAGGATGCCGAAGTCGAGGTTGAGGCCTATACCATCGGGCGCCGGGCAGCGATGTTCATGCGCAAGATTGTCAAGGACATGCCGGCTGCTGTTGATGATATTCCTGATGCCACCGAACTCAATGATGTGCTCGGAGTGGTGAATGTTGCCATGGATCGGTTTGCCGCCGGTGATGTGGATGAAGTGCATCTGGTTTACAGTGAATATGTGAACACGATGACCCAGCGTCCGCAGAGCATGCAGCTGCTGCCATGCCTGCAGGATCAGGAAGCCAGCCATCCGGGTTACTGGGATTACATTTATGAGCCGGACAGCAAGTCCGCCATGGACGGTTTGTTGCGGCGCTATGTCGAGTCGCTGGTTTATCATGCCGTGCTCGAAAACAAGGCCTGCGAGCATTCTGCGCGTATGGTAGCCATGAAGAGCGCAACGGATAATGCCAAGGGCATCGTCAAGGATTTGAAGATTACGTATAACAAGGCCAGGCAGGCCGGTATTACGCAGGAGATTGCCGAAATCTGTTCCGGCGCTGCTGCAGCTGCATAAGTTTGATTTAGGATTGGAGAGGTCATAACGATGAGTGGAACCATTGTTCAAGTAATTGGGCCGGTTGTGGATGTTCGGTTTGATTCCGGTGATTTGCCGCATATTTATAACGCCCTGTATATCAAGGAAGCCGGGTTGACGATGGAAACTCAGCAGCATATCGGTGATAACACCGTGCGTGCTGTGGCCATGGGTTCCACCGATGGCCTGAAGCGCGGTATGGCGGTTGAGGATACCGGTGACTGCATTCAGGTGCCGGTAGGTCAGGCAACACTTGGCCGCATTATGGACGTGCTCGGTCGCGGTATCGATTTCGAAGGCGAAGAGGTGCCGAGCGAAGAGCGCTGGGGCATTCATCGCGATGCACCTTCATTCGAGGAACTGGCACCGGCGACGGAAATTCTCGAAACGGGCATCAAGGTGATCGACCTGATGGCGCCGATTGCCAAGGGCGGCAAGGTTGGCCTGTTCGGTGGTGCCGGTGTAGGCAAGACCGTGAACATGATGGAGCTGATTAACAACATCGCCAAGGCGCATGGCGGCTTCTCGGTGTTTGCCGGCGTGGGTGAACGCACACGTGAAGGGAATGACTTCTACTATGAAATGAAGGAATCCAACGTGCTGGACAAAGTGGCGCTGGTTTACGGTCAGATGAACGAGCCTCCGGGCAACCGTCTGCGTGTGGCGCTGACGGGCCTGACCATGGCGGAGTACTTCCGTGACGAAGGCCGTGATGTACTGATCTTTATCGACAACATCTACCGTTACTCACTGGCCGGTGTGGAAGTGTCCGCACTGCTGGGACGTATGCCGTCCGCCGTGGGTTATCAGCCGACGCTGGCTGAGGAAATGGGCAAGCTGCAGGAGCGTATTGCTTCGACGAAAGTGGGCTCGATCACCTCCGTACAGGCGGTTTACGTGCCGGCCGACGATTTGACCGACCCGGCACCTGCAACCACATTCGCGCATCTGGATTCGACGATCGTACTGTCGCGTCAGATTGCCGAGCTGGGTATTTATCCGGCCGTGGATCCGCTTGACTCGACCTCGCGTCAGCTGGACCCGAAAGTGGTTGGTAATGAGCATTATGAAGTGGCGCAGGGCGTGCAGCAGACATTGCAGCGCTACAAGGAACTGCAGGACATTATTGCCATTCTGGGCATGGATGAATTGTCCGATGAGGACAAACTGCTGGTAGCGCGGGCGCGTAAGATTCAGCGCTTCCTGTCGCAGCCATTCCATGTGGCCGAAGTCTTTACCGGCGCACCGGGCGTATACGCCAAGCGCGACGAAACGATCAAGGGCTTCAAGGGCATCCTAGCCGGTGAATATGATCACCTGCCGGAGCAGGCATTCTACATGGTTGGCGGCATTGATCAGGCCGTAGCCAAGGCCGAGAAAATGGAGGCTCGGGGCTGATGGCCTCCACGGTAAACGTGCTGGTCGCAACCGCTGAACGCGAAGTGTATCGCGGCGATGCGGAAATGCTGGTTGCACCGGGCATTTCCGGTGAACTGGGCATTCTGCCGAAGCATGCTCCCCTGCTGTGTGCGCTGAAAGCCGGCGAATTGCGCATCAAGCGTGGTGACGAGGAGGATGCGGTTTTTGTATCCGGTGGCTTTATGGAAGTGCAGCCGGATATGATAACGGTGCTGGCGGATACTGCCGAGCGTGCCTCGGATATCGATGAGGCCCAGGCCATTGAGGCAGAGCGTCGTGCCCGTGAGCTGCTGGAGAAACGCACCGGTGATACCGAGGTTGCGATGGCCCAGGCCGAACTGGCCATGGCTGTGGCTCGTCTGGAATGGTTGAAGAAACGCAAGAAGCATTGATTACCATGCTTGAGCAATGAAGGATAGGGCCGCACAATGTGTGGCCCTGTTTTTTTGAGGAGAGTTTGATGTCCCATTTAATGCATTATCCGGATCTGATGGTTTGCGTGCTGGCTGCCGGCAAGGGCAAGCGCATGCGCTCCAATTTGCCCAAGGTGTTACATCCGATTCTTGGCAAGGCAATGCTCGAACATGTGTTGCATACCGTGGAAGAACTGCAGCCGAAGAAGATCGCCGTGGTAACCGGCGATGGCAGTGAACAGGTACGCGCCTATATCGGCCAGCCGGCCAACCTGGAATGGGTGATTCAGGACAGGCAACTCGGTACCGGCCATGCCGTGCGACAATGCGAAAATGTCTGCACCGAAGTTACAGATATCATGATTGTTTGCGGCGACACCCCGCTGCTGCGCTGTGAAACGCTGGATCGACTGGCCCGCCATCATCAGCACAGTGCTGCGGAAGTGACGTTTCTTTCGGCCAGACTGGATGATCCGTTCGGTTATGGCCGTGTTTTGCGTGATGCGGACGGCAATATTATCGGCATTGTGGAAGAACGTGATGCCACGGACGAACAGAAACGTATCCGGGAAGTCACCAGCGGGATTTATTGCGTCAAACAGAAGGTGTTGTTCGATTTGCTGGCACAGGTCGGCAATCGTAATGCCCAGGGTGAATATTATCTTCCGGATATTGTACCGCTGGCCTTGCAGGCAGGCATGAATGTGCAGGCCGTCGATATGGACGATGCCGGCGAAATCAGGGGCGTAAACAATCGCCGTCAGCTGGCCGAGGCCGAACGCGTCATGCAGCAGCGTATCATTGAAGACTGGCAACTGGCAGGGGTTACGATCGAGCAGCCGGAGACCGTGCGTATCGAGGCCTCGGTGCGTATCGGTATGGATACGATTGTGCGCGCCGGTTCACAGCTGAACGGTTCCACATGCATTGGTGATGAGTGCTGTATCGGGCCGTATGCCGTGCTGGAAAACAGCTGGGTTGATGACGGCACGCGTATTGAGGCCTTCAGCCATGTTGTGGATGCCAGTGTCGGCGGCTCCTGTCGTATCGGGCCGTTTGCGCGTCTGCGTCCGGAAGCCAAACTGGATGATCAGGTGCATATCGGAAATTTTGTCGAAGTAAAGAAGGCCGTTGTCGGCGAAGGTACGAAGATCAATCACCTGACCTATATTGGCGATGCCGTGCTCGGGCGTCATTGCAATATCGGCGCCGGCAGCATTACCTGTAATTACGACGGGGCCAATAAACATCTGACCGAGATTGGCGATGATGTGTTTGTTGGTTCCGATACCAAGCTGGTGGCTCCGGTGAAAGTCGGCAGTGGCGCGACAATCGGCGCCGGCAGCATTATTACCAGGGATGTTCCTTCACAGGGGCTGACCCTGTCGGCACGTCCTGATCAGCGGCATGTGCCGAACTGGCAGCGGCCGACCAAACGAAGCAGCTGATGTGTGGCATTATCGGAGCATTATGTCGATACGAGGTGCGCGATGATTTGCTGGCGGCACTGCAGCGCATGGAGTATCGCGGCTATGACAGCGCCGGCATCTGCACCCTGCACGAAGGCGCCTTTCACCAGCTGAAAGCCGCCGGCAAGCTGCATCATCTGAAAGAGAAAAACGCCAGGCAACCGATACCCGGCTGTGTGGGCATCGGTCATACCCGTTGGGCGACACACGGTGAGCCGACAATGGTCAATGCCCATCCGCATCTGAGTGAACAGGTTGCCATTGTGCATAACGGCATTATCGAAAACCATCTGGCCTTGCGTCAGCATCTGCATCAACGCGGACGAAATTTTTCGTCGCAGACCGACACGGAAGTTCTGCCACATCTGCTGGAAGAAAAAATGGCCGAGTGCGGGGATGTCTTGCCGGCCTGGCGTGACATGCTGGCGGAGCTTCATGGTGCCTATGCCATTGCGGCGATGATCCGTGCGTTGCCCGGCTCCCTGTGGTTTGCACGCAAGGGAAGTCCGTTATTGCTGGGGCGCAGCGAGCAGGGCATGTATGTGGCCTCCGATGCGCTGGCACTTGCCGGCCTGGCCGATGAGGTGATGTACATCGAAGAAGGCGAATGGGGGCGTGTGACGCTTGATGCTGTCGATGTTTATGCGCTGGACGGGCAGCCCGTTCAGCATGACTGGGAGCCCCTGCCGCTGAGTGTGGAAGATTCGGGCAAGGGCGGCTTTCGTCATTACATGCTCAAGGAAATCCATGAACAGCCGGGCGTGTTACGGAACATCCTGCGTGCCTATGTGCATGAGACAACGATTCGCTTTGAGCAGGCGATGTTTTTGCATAGCCGGCCATTACCCGAACGTATTGTTATGGTGGCCTGCGGCACGTCCTATCATGCGGCGCTGACAGCGCGCTACTGGCTGGAGCGCTATTTACAGATTCCGGTCGAGGTGGATATCGCCAGTGAATATCGTTATCGCGACCCGGTCATTGGCGACAACACCCTGCTGATCACGCTGTCACAATCCGGCGAGACAGCGGATACGCTGGAAGTATTGCGTATGTTCAAGCGTCAGACACCGCAGAATCGGGCATTGGCCCTGTGTAATGTTGCCAGTTCCTCACTGGCACGTGAGTCGGACGGCCTCATTGAACTGTTCGCCGGGCCGGAGATCGGGGTGGCTTCAACCAAGGCGTATATGGCCCAGCTTGCCGTGCTGGCCCTGTTGACCATGTGTATGGCCGGGCGGGCCGGAGCGCTGAAGTCCTCCGAGATGGCCGGGCATCTCAGGTATCTGGAAAAAACGGTGACGGATATGGAGGCCATGCTGGCTGATAGCAGCGGCGTGCTGCAGGCATCCTCATTGTTTGCGGGCGTTAAAGGCGCCCTGTATCTGGGACGCGGACCCTGCTATCCGATGGCGCTGGAAGGTGCGCTAAAGCTCAAGGAAATCAGTTACCTGCATGCCGAAGGTTACGCTGCCGGTGAAATGAAACATGGCCCTATCGCCCTGATCGACAGTACTCTGCCGGTCGTGGTGATTGCGCCAAAGCAGTATCACCTGGACAAGGTGATATCCAATCTGCATGAAGTGCAGGCACGTGGTGCCAGGGTGATTCTGATTGTCGATCTGCCGGAAGCCGACTGGTTTGCGCATGCCTCGGCCCTGATCCGTATTCCGGAGGGGGATTATTTTTCCACGCCGTTGCTGGTCTGTATTCCGCTGCAATTGCTGGCCTATGAGGTGGCCTGTATGTATGGCACCGATGTGGATCAGCCGCGCAATCTGGCCAAATCGGTGACGGTAGAATAGTTTTGTGCCATACTAAGCATGCAGCCTGACTTCTTTGCAGAGACTGTATGGCAAACGAATAAACGGGAGGGTGGCAGCAATGAGTTGGAAACAGGTGTGGCAAGGATTTTTTCTGTTGGTTCTGTTGACGGGTGTGGTTATGCCAGTCGAGGC
>WFNX01000066.1 GCA_015488375.1 Mariprofundaceae bacterium
GGTCGAGTGGTTCAACAATCGCCGGCTAATGGAACCGCTCGGCCACATCCCGCCGCGCGAGTTCGAAGAAAATTATTATCGACAGACTCAGTATCAGAAAGCAGCATGACGACTCAAACAAAAATGCCTCCGATAAACTCGGGGCGATTCAGTTTGCAGGCAGTCGAAGTATTTCGGCAACATCATAAGCAAATTCGTGCCGTGCTGCTTGATATGACGATGCCGAAAATGGATGGCAAGGCATGCTTTAGGGAACTTCGCCGAATTGATCCACATGTTCGGGTTGTCCTATCCAGTGGCTATAGCGCAGAGGATGCAACGGCAAGATTCAGCGGCAAGAAGTTAGCTGGCTTTGTGCAAAAGCCCTACTCACCGGAACAGTTGAAGGCAGTGATGATGCAGGTGTGCCAAGCGGAGTCAGATCATATCAAATAGAGGAGCTCCACCTATTATGACTTGGCTAGGGCGTGTTCACTAACCGCAGGCATTCGATGGTGAACGCGAACCTATCATGCGGATTGTTCCCTGTGCCACAAGATTATGAGCGCCATGTTTCAAGAAGCCGGAGGCACTGGATGTTGAGTTCCCGGGCCTTCGCTTGCGTGGAGGCTTCCGTGTAGCAGCGCAGCTCGGGGGCGTTCCCCGAGGGGCGCAGGTGAATGATATTTCCGTCGGCAAAGCTCATGCGGATGCCATCGGTCGTATCCATGGCTGTGATATGGCTGAATGTTTCATAAAACAGTCGTTCCGCGGCCTGAAGGTCACCATTGCCATCATTGCCATAGAGCGGCTGCAGGTGCGACTGGCTGGTTGCGATGGGGAAATCCTGCAAGCGATCACTGTAGGTAAAACGCGCCGGCAAATGATGCGTAAGCTCGGCAACCGAGGAAGACATTTGTTGCGCCAGCGCCAGGATGGCCAGAGGAACAATGATCGCATCACGGGTTGGCAGGGCAGGCAGAACATGGCCGTTCAGTGTAATATCACTGGCCGTCAGAAAGCCACCATTGGCTTCATAACCCGCAACGGGGGATGCACCGTTTTGCAGCGCCTGTTGCATGGCTTCAATAACAAACGGAGAGCCGATGCGTGTACGCTGAATATGTGTAAACCAGCCACATTGTTCGACGGCAGTATTGCAGCTGACAGGCACGGCAAGGAAATCGACAGCAAGATAATGCGCACACAGAATGCCCGCGATATCACCACGCAGCCAGTTGCCATGTTCGTCGCTGATGAGAGGGCGGTCGCCATCCCCGTCAGCCGATACAATGCAATCAAGCCGATGCTCATGGCTCCATTGTTTTGCCAGTGTAATGTCTTCGTGGCGAATGGCCTCGGTATCGACCGGAATGAATACTTCGGAGCGCCCCAGCCGGATAACGTCCGCACCGAGGGCACTGAAAATCTCGGCCAGCAAATCCCTGGCGACAGACGAGTGCTCATAGATGCCGATTCGCAATCCGTTCAGATATGATGCCGGAAAGACCGAAAGATAACGCCGGACATAGTATTCCCGTGCAGCCTCACAGATATGCGGTAGCGGCGCCGGTGCCAGCAGTTGTCCGGTGCTGTCAAAATGCTGTTCGGGCAGACGGATGTCACGCTGAACCATGGCCCGTTCATCAGCTTTAAGGATTTCTCCCGCCGGCTTGTAGAATTTGATACCGTTGCGATCATCGGGGATGTGGCTGCCGGTGATCATGATCGAAGCGATGCCCTGAGCGATGGCGTAACTGGCGAGGGCCGGCGTGGGGATTAAACCGCAATAAAGCGGCACCATTTCCGCATCCTGAATGGCTGTTATGACAGCGCGTGTAATGCCGGGCGTACTCGGGCGCAGGTCACCGGCAATGGCGATGGAATCGCCGCTTGCCACCTGTCTGCTTTCCTTCAGCCAGTCGATAAAGGCCAGCGTATAGGCATAACAGACACGATCATTCATATCGCGAGCCAGACCCCGGGCGCCGCTGGTGCCGAATTTGACGCCGCTATGTTCCATCAATGCGGCGATATGCGTTTGTCGGGAAGCCAATGTTCAGTAGCCCAGGTTGGGGGCAAGCCAGCGTTCGGCTTCTTCGATGCTCATGCCCTTGCGCCGCGCATAGTCGGCTACCTGATCCCGGTTGATTTTACCCACCGTGAAATAGCGGGCCCTGGGGCTGGCGAAATACAGGCCGGATACGCTTGCTGCTGGCAGCATGGCATAGGACTCAGTCAGCTGCATGCCGATGCGTGTTTCAACATCCAGCAGGCGCCACAGGGTGCCTTTTTCCGTATGTTCCGGGCAGGCCGGGTAACCGGCGGCAGGGCGGATACCCTGGTATTGCTCACGAATCAGCTCCTCATTGGACAGTGTTTCGTCGGCCGCATAGCCCCAGTATTGACGGCGCACATCGGCATGCAGCATTTCCGCCAGCGCCTCGGCCAGTCGGTCTGCCAGCACCTTGATCATGATGGCATGATAATCGTCGTGCCGGGCTTCAAAGTCCCTGGCGTGCGCTTCCGCACCGAAGATGCCCACGGCAAAGGCGCCGAGGTGATCGCAGGATTCGCGGGAGACGAAGTCCGCCAGGCACAGATTGGCGCGCGTATCCTTTTTATCCGTTTGCTGACGCAGGAAATGAAAGCGTGCGCGCTCCTGGGTGCAGTCCTCATCCTCGAAGACGATGATGCTGTCATCGTCCGTGGCGCGAGCCGGAAAGAGGCCGAAGACGGCGCGGGCTTCAAACCATGATTCGGCGATGATGCGTTCCAGCCAGTGGCAGGCATCATCAAACAGCTTTTGTGCCTCCTTGCCCTTGTGCGGATCAGAGAGGATGCGCGGATAGGCGCCATTGAGTTCCCAGGCGGAAAAGAACGGCGTCCAGTCGATATACTCGCGAACCCGCGCCAGATCGATATGTTCCAGCGCTGTGATGCCGGGCGTTATCGGGGCGGGAGCGATGTCTTCGGCGGAGAGTTCAATACGATTGGCACGCGCCTTCTCAAGCGTGAGCCATTCCGTTTGTCGCTGGCGTCCCAGATGGCGCTCGCGTACGCCCTGATACTCCTCGCGAATCTTTTGTACGAACGAATCGCGGTAGGCCTCGGAAATCAGGTTCTGGGCCACGCCAACCGCACGTGAGGCATCCTTGACCCAGACCACGGGGTGATCGTATTCGGGTTCGATTTTAACCGCCGTATGGGCCTTGGATGTCGTGGCGCCGCCCAGCATGATCGGGATGTCAAAGCCCAGGCGTTTCATTTCCCTGGCGATATGTACCATTTCATCCAGCGACGGTGTGATCAGGCCGGAGAGTCCGATAATATCCACCTGATGCTTGCGCGCTTCCTCGAGGATGGTACTGGCCGGCACCATGACGCCGAGATCAATGACTTCGAAATTGTTGCATTGCAGGACGACGCCGACGATATTCTTGCCGATATCATGCACATCGCCCTTGACCGTGGCCATCAGCACCGTGCCGTTGCTGGACGAATCGCCGGCCTGTTTTTCGGCCTCGATATAGGGCAGCAATACCGCCACGGCCTTTTTCATGACGCGCGCGCTCTTTACCACCTGCGGCAGGAACATCTTGCCGGCACCGAACAGGTCGCCGACGACGTTCATGCCGTCCATTAGCGGACCTTCGATGACCTCGATGGGGCGGTCATACTCATGCCGCGCCTCCTCCACATCGGCTTCGACATAGGCGTCGATGCCCTTGACCAAGGCATGTTCCAGCCGTTTGGTGACCGGCCAGTCGCGCCATTCCAGGTTTTCCTTCTTGGCCTGCGTGCCGTCGCCACGGTACTTGTCGGCGATATCCAGCAGGCGTTCGGTGGCATCCGGCCGTCGGTTGAGCACGACATCTTCAACCCGTTCGCGTAACTCGTCCGGCAATTCGTCATAGACGGCAAGCTGACCGGCATTAACAATGCCCATGCTCATGCCGCGCTTGATGGCATGGTACAGAAAGACGGAATGAATGGCCTCGCGTACCGGGTTGTTGCCGCGGAAGGAGAACGAGACATTGGAAACGCCGCCGGAAACCAGCGCATGTGGCAGGTTCTCCCGTATCCAGCCGGTAGCCTCGATGAAATCGACGGCATAATTATTGTGCTCGTCGATGCCGGTGGCGATGGCGAAAATGTTCGGGTCGAAAATGATATCTTCCGGTGGAAAGCCGACTTCATCGACCAGGATGCGATAGGAACGCTCACAGATTTCGATCTTGCGTTCATAGGTATCGGCCTGACCCTGTTCATCAAAGGCCATGACGATCACGGCCGCGCCATAGCGGCGCAGCAGGCGCGCATGGTGCACAAAGGCATCCTTGCCTTCCTTCAGCGAGATCGAATTGACCACGCCTTTACCCTGAATGCATTTGAGCCCTGCCTCGATGATCTCCCATTTGGAGGAATCGATCATTACCGGCACGCGCGAGATATCCGGCTCCGAGGCAATGAGGTTCAGGAATGTCGTCATGGCCTGCTTGCCGTCGAGCATGGCCTCATCCATGTTCACATCGATGATTTGCGCGCCGTTTTCCACCTGTTCGCGGCAGATATCCAGGGCCGTCGCGTAGTCACCTTCCATAATCAGGCGCTTGAAGCGGGCGGAGCCGGTAACATTGGCGCGTTCGCCGACATTGATGAACAGGGAATCCTTGCCGATATGCAGGGGTTCCAGCCCGGAGAGCCGGCATTCGACCGGCAGTTCGGGCAGGCGGCGCGGTGCAACACCATCGACGGCCCCGGCAATGGCGCGAATATGATCAGGACTGGTACCGCAGCAACCGCCGATAATGTTCAGAAAGCCGCTACGCGCCCATTCGCCGATTTCCGCAGCCATGTCTTCCGGCGTTTCGTCATAGCCGCCGAAAGCATTGGGCAGGCCGGCGTTGGGATGGGCATTGATATGGCAGGCCGCCGTGCGGGAAAGTTCCTCGATATACTGACGCAGCTCGTTTGCGCCAAGTGCGCAGTTTAAGCCGATGGACAAGGGTTCGGCATGCGCCAGCGCATCGTAGAAGGCCGTGGCCGTCTGGCCTGACAGAGTGCGACCGGAGGCATCGGTGATGGTGCCGGAGATTATGATGGGCAGCTCGATATCATGCACATCGAAATACTGCTTGATGGCGAAGACGGCAGCCTTGGCATTCAGCGTATCGAAGACCGTTTCAATCAGCAGAATATCCGCGCCGCCATCGACAAGGCCGCGCGTAGCCTCAAGGTAGGTTTCCACCAGCGCATCGAAGGTGATATTGCGAAAGCCCGGATCATTGACGTCCGGGCTGATGGAGCAGGTGCGGGAGGTGGGGCCGAGCACGCCGGCAACAAAGCGCGGCTTATCCGCACTATCCATCGCATCGGCGGCCTCGCGTGCGAGCCTTGCGCCGGCGACATTCAGCTCATAGACCAGATCCTCCATATGATAATCGGCCATGGAGACGGAATTGGCATTGAAGGTGTTCGTTTCAATAATATCCGCGCCGGCTTCCAGATAGGCGGTATGAATATCGCGAATGATCTGCGGCTGCGTCAGCGATAGCAGGTCGTTATTGCCCTTGAGTTCGGAGTGCCAGTCGGCGAAGCGTTCTCCCCGGTAATCGGCCTCTTCGAGCTGGTGTTGCTGGATCATCGTGCCCATGGCACCGTCCAGAATCAGGATGCGTTGGCTTAAGGCATGGTGGAGCACGGCGGTGCGGGCATGATGATCAATCGTCATAGGGGAATGTTTACCTGTTTAAATAGTTTTGGGGGCGGATGGTAGCGCTTTGTGCGTCTGCTGTGAAACCATGCGCCGGATCAGGGCATCGAAGTCGTCTCCGGCCAGGCAGCGCGAGCCGATGCGGACAACCGGCGCCTCATGGCACAGGCCCTGACAATGGCAGGGCTTGGCGGCAATGCCCATGTCGGTCAGCTGCTGCAGTAATTCAGGGCCGCCGCATTGCGCGCATTCCGGCCCCTGACAGATATGAACGGGTTCGTTCATAATCGTCCCTGCCGGCGCAGACGCCGGTTTACGTTCCAGTGATAGAGACGGGCCAGTGCAGGGCGAACCAGTGGCAGGCCGATCAGCCATGCCAGGGGTCTGAGGCGGGGCACATGGCGCATCAGTGCGATATAGGCATCAAGTTCACGCAGAATACGGCCGGAAGCATCCTGCACATGCAACTCGGTCAAGGCCGCATGAGGATCAATCCCCAGTTGTCGGAGTGTTTCATCGCGGCCGGTGATATCGAACCATTGTACCTGAGTTGCCGAATGGCGCGCCATCTCTTCAAAGCGTCGGCGATCATTCACGCAACGTGGACAGGCGCCATCATAGAAAACCGTCAGTGAAGACGCGAGGTCTGTGGTCATCGTATCAACGCAATTGCTGCACGGCTCCGGCGATGCGCTGGACGGCTTCTTCCAGCGTTTCCTGGGCAACAGCATAGGAAAAGCGCACATGGCCGGGGGCGCCGAATGCGGTACCCGGCACCAGGGCCACGCCGGCTTCTTCCAGCAGCCAGGTGCACAGGGCGACATCATCATCCAGTTGCCGGCCGTCCGGTGTGCAGCGACCCAGCCATCCCGTGACGGACGGGAAGACATAAAACGCGCCCTCCGGCATGAGGCAGTCGATGCCGTCCATGGCGTTCAGCGTCTCCACCAGCCAGCAGCGGCGCGTCTGGTACACGCGAACCATATGTTCCAGTTCGTCGCTTGGGCCGGTTAATGCCGCCAGTGCCGCTTTCTGGGCGATGGCGTTGGGATTGGATGTGCTTTGTCCCTGCACCTTGCTCATGGCCTGAATCAGGTGGCGAGGCCC
Source organism: Mariprofundaceae bacterium (assembly GCA_015488375.1). GTDB lineage: Bacteria > Pseudomonadota > Zetaproteobacteria > Mariprofundales > Mariprofundaceae > J005. The sequence continues at coordinate 6,803 of WFNX01000066.1, forward strand.
GGCGCAGAAACCGATGCGCCAGCCGGTCATGCAATAGGCCTTGGAGACGCCGTTGAGCGTGATGGTGCGTTCCTTCAGATCGGGATTGACCTGGGCGAAGGTGGCGAAGCTGCGGCCATCAAACAGGATTTTTTCATACATATCATCCGTGGCCACAGCAACATGCGGGTGCCGGCGCAGTACCTCGCCAAGGGCGGCCAGATCGGCGGCGGCATAGCACATGCCGGTCGGATTGGAAGGGGAATTCAGGAACAGCAGGCGCGTGTTTGGCGTGATGGCCTCTTCCAGTTGCGAGGCCGTCAGGCGGAAATGGTTGTCAGCAGTGGTCGGCACGATGACCGGCACACCTTCGGCCAGCAGTACCATGTCCGGATAGGAGACCCAGTACGGGGCCGGGATGATGACTTCATCGCCGGGGTTAATCATGGCCTGCAGCAGATTGTAGATGCATTGCTTGCCGCCGCTGGAGACAAGAATGTCCCCGGCCTGATAATCGAGATCGTTATCACGACGGAATTTTTCGGCAATGGCCTGACGCAGTTCGGGGATGCCGGCTACGGCCGTATAACGCGTGAAGCCCTGTTCAATGGCTTCGATGGCTGCCTTGCGGGCGTGTTCGGGAGTGTCGAAGTCTGGCTCACCGACGGACAGGGAGATGATGCTGCGGCCTGCAGCACGTAATTCGGCGGCCCTGGCCGTGATGGCCAGGGTGGCCGAAGGCTGAACTTGCTGGATGCGCTGGGAAAGTGTAATCATGCGCTGATTCTGCCATGAATACAGGCAACCTCAATGCATTTAGGTTTTCTTCATGTTCAATGCCTATTATGCTGCGGCCCATTCTGA
>WFNX01000067.1 GCA_015488375.1 Mariprofundaceae bacterium
ACATTATGCAGGGTTCTCATCGTTTCCTCGCGGATGCGGTCAAGCATGGCCGAGAACAGCTCAAACGATTCACGTTTGTATTCCTGAATCGGCTGCTTCTGGGCATAGCCGCGCAGGCCCACGCTCTGGCGCAGGTGATCCATGGCCAGCAAGTGTTCCTTCCACAGGTTGTCCAGAATCTGCAGCACGAGGAATTTCTCAAAAGCGCGCATCTGTTCGGCGCCGGTCATGGCTTCCTTGGCCGCCATATGCGCTTTCAGGGCTTCGGTGATTTTCACGGCCATATCCCCGGCCGTATCCACATCATCGCCGGCCAGCCATTCGGCAGGCTCACAGTCCACGGATAACTGCTCGTGCAGCGCCTGTTTCAGGCCCTCCAGATCCCATTCTTCCGGGTGTCCTTCAAGGTATTGCGCTACCAGGCGTTCGGCATAGTCGGCTTGCATATCGTCGATCACATCGCGAACATCGTCAGCCAGCAGCAGTTCGCGTCGCTGGGCATAAATGACTTCGCGCTGCTTGTTCATCACATCATCATATTCAAGCAACTGTTTGCGAATATCGAAGTTGCGGCCTTCGACCTTTTTCTGCGAATTCTCGATGGCCTTGGTGATCCAGGGGTGCTCAATGGCCTCGCCTTTTTCAAAGCCCATCTTGGTCAGCATGGCCTGCATCTTTTCACCGCCGAAGATGCGCATCAGATCATCTTCCAGCGACAGGTAGAAACGGGTCACACCCGGGTCGCCCTGACGACCGGCTCGACCGCGCAGCTGATTGTCGATGCGCCGCGATTCATGGCGTTCGGTGCCGACGATATGCAGGCCTCCGGCAGCCACGACCTCATCATGTTCGGCCTTGCAACGTTCGCGGATTTCCTGTGCCTTGCGCTCGCGTTCTTCATCGGAAAGGTTTTTCGGCAGCGCCGCAATCATCATATCCGGGTTGCCGCCGAGCATGATGTCGGTACCACGGCCGGCCATGTTCGTGGCAATGGTGACGGCATTCTTGCGTCCGGCCTGGGCCACGATTTCCGCTTCGCGCTCATGATGTTTGGCATTGAGTACTTCGTGCCGGATGCCCTTCTTGTTGAGCATGATGGACAGATGTTCGGATTTCTCAATCGATGTCGTACCGACGAGAATCGGCGCGCCGCTCTGATGCGTGCCGATGATATCGCGGATAATGGCTTCGTATTTGTCTTCCGTGTCACGATAGACCACATCCGGCAAATCCTTGCGGATCATCGGCTTGTTGGTCGGCACGATGACGACCTCGAGCTTGTAGATTTTCTCGAATTCCTCGGCCTCGGTATCGGCCGTGCCGGTCATGCCGGCCAGCTTCTCATAGAGGCGGAAATAGTTCTGGAAAGTAATCGAGGCCAGCGTCTGGTTCTCCGGCTGCACTTCCACGCCTTCCTTGGCCTCGATGGCCTGATGCTGACCGTCGGAGTAGCGACGGCCGGGCATCATGCGACCGGTGAATTCATCGATAATGATGACTTCACCGCCGCGCACGATGTAGTCCACTTCGCGTGTGAACAGGGTATTGGCGCGCAGCGACTGCGTAATCGCATGCATGATGTTGACGTTCTCGATATCGTAAAGGTTGCCTGTCGGCAACAGGCCGGCCTCACGGCACAGCGTTTCGATATGCTCCATGCCCTTCTCGGTGAAGGCGACGGCCTTGTCCTTTTCATCCTTTTCGTAATCGGATTCATCCAGTTGCTTGATTAAGGCATCGGCCTGTTTGTACAGGTCGGTGGCCTGTTCGGCCGGGCCGGAAATAATCAGCGGCGTACGCGCCTCGTCGATAAGGATGGAGTCCACCTCATCGACAATGGCGAAATGGTATTCGCGCTGTACCAGGTCTTCGCTGCGGAAGGCCATGTTATCGCGCAGGTAATCGAAGCCGAACTCGTTATTGGTGCCGTAGGTGACATCGGCGGCATAGGCGGCGCGCCGTTCATCATTATCGATGCCATGCACGATAACGCCGGTTGTCAGTCCCAGGAAGTGATACAGCTTGCCCATCCATGCGGCATCGCGCGAAGCCAGATAATCATTGACCGTGACCACATGCACGCCGCGGCCGGTCAGTGCATTGAGATACACCGGCAGGGTGGCCATCAGCGTTTTACCTTCACCGGTCTTCATTTCCGAGATTTTGCCCTGATGCAGAATCATGCCGCCGATGAGCTGCACATCATAATGGCGCATGCCCAGCACGCGTTTCGAGGCTTCACGGCAAACCGCGAAGGCTTCCGGCAACAGGTCATCCAGTGATTCGCCCTGTTCCAGGCGCTGTTTGAATTCGCCGGTTTTGGCCTGTAATTGCGCATCATCCAGCGCCTGAATGTCACTTTCCAGTGCATTGATGCGGTCCACCAGCGGGTACAGCTCTTTCAGGATGCGATCGTTACGGCTGCCGAAGATTTTGGTCAGAATGTTGAACATGGGCGAAGAACTCCGCGTCGGGGATTTACGATTCCCGTGAATTTAGAAAGGCGCTGATTCTACTGATGCCGCATTGAATGTCATCCAGCCCGGTAGCATAGGAAAAACGCACGTGCTCCCGCGCCCGGTAGCGGCCGAAGTCCTCGCCCGGCGTGATGGCAACACCGGCGCATTCCAGCAGTTCGCGGCAGAAGGATGGCGCATCATCGGTGAGTCTGCGCACATTGGCATAGATGTAGAACGCGCCCTGCGGTTCGACGACGATATCGAAACCGAGGGCGGGCAGTGTGTCCAGCAGGAAGCGCCGCCGCTCGTCATAGGCCCGGCGCATGGCCTCGGTGGCCTCCGTCGCCCCCAGGGCGGCGATGGCGGCATATTGCGATAAGGTGGGGGCGGCGATGAAGATGTTCTGCATCACGCGGCGGCAGGCATCGATCAGCGCTTCGGGCACGATCACCCAGCCGATACGCCAGCCGGTCATGGCCCAGCGTTTGGAGAAACCGTTGACGACAATGGCCTGATCGTCGAACTCCAGCGCCGAGCGGGCGCGCACGCCGTAGGTCAGGCCGTGATAAATCTCGTCGGAAATCAAATGGCCGCCATGCGCCCGGCAGTATGCGGCGATGGCGGTGAGCGCATCATCGCAGATCAGCGTGCCGGTCGGATTGGACGGATTGATGACCACGGCGGCACGGGTGTCGTCGCGCCAGTGGCGCTCCAGCAGCTCAGCCGAAAGGTGATAGCGCGTCTCCGGCCCGACCGGGATATTGATCGGGCAGCCGCCGGCCAGGCGAATGAAGTTGCGCTGGCAGGGGTAGCCGGGATCGGAGAGCAACACCGATTCGCCGGCCTCCAGCAGCACGGCATAGAGCAGGCTGAAGGCGCCGGAGCTGCCCGGCGTGATCAGGATGCGTTCGGGAGCGACGGAAACGTTGTATTCTCGCGCATACCAGTCGGCCAGCGCCTGCTGCAGTGCGGGATTGCCGGTGGACGGCGTGTAAAAATTATCGCCACGATCAAGCTGACGATGGGCTTCGGCAATCACTGCGGCCGGCGTGGGAAAGTCCGGCTCACCGATTTCCATATGAATGATGCGGCGGCCGGCGGCCTCCAGTTGTTTGGCCCGTTCCAGCAATTGCATGACCCGAAACGGCTCGATCTGATCAATTCTGCGCATGGCCCGATATTAGCGGCAAGCGGTCGGCCGGCCTATGCCGGATGTGTCGGGAAGGAGATATCATTTCCGGATATCGCCGCGAGTGCTTTTCGCCGGATATGCTGCCTGTCATGCGTCTGTCGAGAACAGCCTGAATCAATCTGTGCCTGAAAAGATCCGGAGCACCCTCATATTCATCCGGCAATGCACAGTCCGGGTTTTCATAAACTTCAACATGTATGGGCCATCGGCACATGAAATGATTGTCGGATAGTTTCTTGTCCGTATTTTGATCAACCGGCGGGTACGCCCTTCGCCGAGATAGATGGCGTTCGCCAAAATATCAGCAGCCTTGCCGCCTGCCTGTGTTATATCCAAACGCATCCTCCTGGTGAATGATGTTTTGCGTATGGCTGGTGTCCTCTTTTCCAGCATGTTCCCCTCTTCAGGCTATTCTCAATAACTATTGTGGTTGAGGTGATTGCGACCAAGCCCCAAAGCGGCTCATCCGCTATGTCGGATTTCCGCGTGGAGTTGTTGTTTGATCTCCCTGCTGAGTTGCGGAACCTGCAGAGGCTTTTTCAGGACATGGTAATGAGCATCGGCAGGCAGGATTTCCATCTGCTGATGCAGGTCGTAGCCGGTGATGAACAGCACGGGGCGATGAATGCCAAGCGCATTCAAGCGTAGCAGGGTTTCCGGCCCGGAGAGTCCGGGCATGACGATATCACACAGAATGAGCGCTACATCATCACCTTGCGTTTGCATCAGTTCAATGGCCTGCTGGCCACTTCCCGCCAGTAACACGCGGTAGCCGATGGATTGCAGTAATTCGCCATGTGTTTGAAGCAGGAAAGGATCGTCATCCACCAGCAACACGCATTGTCCTTCGCCGCATTCAATCGTGTTTGCTGTGGCATCGACATTTGTTTCACATGCGGGTGTGTCGTTGGTCACGGACTGGCTTTCTTCCAGCAGGGGGAGATAGATGCGAAAGCATGTCCCCTGTCCTGCCTGGCTGTCCACATTGATGTAACCGCCGTGGCTATTCATGGTAGCATGAGTCATGCTGAGTCCGAGGCCTGTTCCTTCACCTGCCTGTTTGGTGGTGAAGAAGGGATCGAAAATGCGGTGGATGTGTGTCTTGTCAATGCCACAGCCGTTATCTTCAATCTGCAATTCCAGGGCATGTTGCACGGGAGGGTGTGTGATCTCCTCGGGCGAAGCCAGTTGTTCGCCGGAAACGACGGATGCCTGCAGGCAGATGCGCGGCTTTGCGCATTCGCTGACGGCTTGGCAGGCATTATTGATGATATTGATCACGACCTGCCGCAGGCGGGCGTTGTCACCATGCAGCCAGGCTTCATTCGGAATATCAATGTTCACATCAAAGCGGATCTGTTCGTCCATGGTCAGTCGAGCCAGTTCGACCACATCCTGCAGAAATTTCCGGACAGAGAAGGTCTCCATTGTGCCGGAGTCGGGATGGGTAAACAGTTTCAGGCGGTTGATTACTGTCGAGGCGCGTTCCAGTTCGTCATGCATCAGGCGCAATCGGGAGCGGCGCTTTGTTTCATCATCATCCTTTTCCAGTAAATATACACAGCCCATCATAGCAGCCAGGATATTGTTAAAGTCATGTGCCAGGCGGCTGACCATGGTGCCCATTGCCTCCATCTTTTGCGCTTGGATAAATTGTTGCTGAGTTTGCCGCCAAGCCTGATGAATCTTTTCCTTTTCACGAATTTCTTCGGCCAGTCGTTCGGCTGTTTGCCGCAGGGAAGTAGTGCGCTGCACAACTTCCTGTTCCAGATGGTCGCGTGCGCGTTCCAGTTCGGTGCGCGTGGCCTCCAGTTGTTGATTGGAGACCTGCATGCGGCGGTTTTCGCTTTCTCGATGGCTCTCGAAGATGTGTGCCATGGAGGCAAGGAAGAAATACATGACGCCGGCCATCAGCAGGGAAATTGGTGAATAGGTCAGAAACGGTTGCACAATAAAATGCAGCAGGGTGAGCAGGAGCAGGAATCCTGCCAGAATAAGAATTTGTACGCGGGCAGTCCGGCAACCAAACAACGGGTAACAGAGCATGGGAAAGATCATGCTCCAGTAGAGTCCGGAATTGTCGATGCCGCCATCGATGAACAGCAGACTCAGGATGACAAAGCTGCTGATCAGAAGAAACTGCTTGATTTTCTCGATATGGGTGTTGTTGAGGAAAAGCAACAGGCAAAGCAGGAAACAGAGGTCGAGCAGGATTTCTGCCAGTCCGAGGATTAGATGGTCATGCAGCAGATTAAGTGCGCTGAAGAAAGCGATAAGGGGAATGGAAATATAGAAAATAAGGCGCAGTACCTTATATTGGTAGCTGGAGAGCTCCTCATTCTCTGCAACGTGTATCCTCATGAAACTAATCATGGAGGAATTTGGATAAAAAATCCATTCTTCGGAGCGATTGTTGTTGAGTAAGGGGTGAAAGGGGGCGTGGTGTATGGACTGTTGGCGCTGGTGTCACGGGATGTTCCGGTTTAGAGTCCTGATCATGGCTGAACAATACGATATGGTGGTGATCGGCGCCGGAATCAGTGGCTTGTCCATGGCCTGGCGGGCACGGCAGGCGGGTATGCGCGTGCTGGTGCTGGAGAGGGAGCAACGCGCCGGCGGCTGTTTCCATTCGGTGGCCGTGGATGACGGAGGCTCCCCGTTCTGGCTGGAGCTGGGCACGCATACCTGCTTCAATTCTTATACGCGCCTGTTGGCAATGCTGCAGGAGCTGGGGCTGGCCGGGCAGTTGCAGGCGCGGCGCAAGCTGCGCTATCGCCTGCTTGCCGATGGACGCCTGTATTCGATTCCTTCGCGCCTGCACTGGCTGGAGCTGTTTGGTCATGCCTGGCGGCTGTTTTCGCTGGACAAGGCAGGGCGATCGGTGGCCGGCTATTATCGCACGCTGGTCGGTGAACGGAATTACCGCGAGGTATTTCGGCATGCGTTCAATGCCGTGATTTGCCAGCCGGCGGATAACGTGCCGGCCGATATGCTGTTTCGCAAGCGGTCGCGCAACAAGGATGTGATGCGCAGTTTCACGATGCCGCAGGGCTTGCAGCAGATTATCGATGCGCTGGAGAAGCGGCTTGATTGCCGCAAGGGACAGGAGATCCGCAGCCTGCGCCATGAGCAGGGCAGGTTTGATGTGGTGACGGATGATGCGCACTATGCGGCCCGGCTGCTGGTGTGCGCCACGCCGACGACGGCCGCGGGCCGGCTGCTGCGCGATGCATTCCCGGATATTGCGCGGCGTTTGTCCGCCATCGATGAGGTGGTGGTGGAATCGGTCGGCGTGGTGGTCGAGCGGCAGACGCTGTCGCTGGAGGAGATCGCCGGCATTATCGCCGCGGATGATGATTTCTATTCGGCGGTCTCCCGCGATGTGGTTGACCATGAGCACTGGCGGGGATTCAGTTTTCATTTCCGCCCAGGGCGTCTGGATAAGGCCGGCAGGCTGCGGCGTGTGTGCGAGGTGCTGGGGGTTGATGAAGGGGCATTGCAACACGTGTTTCATAAAACCAATCGCCTGCCGGCGCCGGATATGGAGCATCATGCGCGCATTGCCGGGATTGATCGTGCGCTGGACGGGTTGCCGCTGGGGCTGGTCGGTAATTATTTTGCCGGCGTGGCCGTGGAGGATTGTCTCGAACGCGTGGAAAAGGAATGTGCCCGGTTGAGTCTGCGATGATCCGCTATTTTTCCCTGCTTGCCGTACTGGCGCTCGGTGGGTGCGGTGATGGGCGTGTGGATGTCATGTTCGAGTGCGCCTCGCCCGGTGGCGAATACGTTGCAACGGCATACCGTGTGGCAACCGGTCAGCGGCCGAACCAGCGGCAGCTACGCCTGAATGTGCGTCCCCGGTTGCTGCCGTTTGATGCCGATATGTACAGTTTTGCGTTCCGTTACGGGGATGATGTGATTCTGCAGTGGCAGGATGCGCGGCATTTGCAGGTTGTGTATCCGCAACATGCGCAGATTCTGCGTCAGGAACGCGTGCTGTTCGGCACCAGCCAGACATACAGTTCCACGGATTCGTTGATGATCGATTACCGTGAGCGACCATCCACGCACGGTTATTTCATGGTTGAGACACGTTGCAGGCCACCGTCCGGGGGCTGAGTTATTTTACCAGGCATGGCTCCTGTTTGGCTTCCTCGTGGTGCCCGGGAGCTTCGAGTCGCCCGGGCTGTGTCCGGATGCCGGGAAGGCGAATGCTGACAGTACATCCTTCGCCTTCCCGGCTGGAGATATCGATCGTACCATGATGCAGCAGGATAATGCCGCGTACTGCAGCAAGTCCGAGGCCGCGTCCGAGGAAACGCGTGGAATAGAAGGGCTCGAATACGCGCGAGAGGTTGTCGGGGTCGATGCCATGAGCGTTGTCCCGGAATTGCAGTACACAAACGTCGTCTTGCTTTTCGAGAGAGATGGATATCCGGGCGGAAGATGGATCGCAGGCTTCTCTGGCATTGTTCCAGAGTTCGCTCAGAACTTCCCGCATCAGCGTAGTATCCATGGCACAGCGAACGGGATGGTCCGGCAACCGGGCCCGGGGGATGACAGTCATGTTCTGCTCCAGGCTGCGAAGATCCTCAAGCCATGTTCGAATCAGGGAGCCGAGGTCCATGGATTGCATTTCCAGTGCCATATGATCAGCGCAATACAACAACTTCCTGGCGAGGGCGCTGGTTTCCTCGGCCTTGTGTTCAATCATCCCGATCAGCTTGTTGGCGGATTCTTCCGGGCCAGGCTCGCGCAACAGAAAGGCGCTGCCGTGAATGACATGCATGGCATTATTGATCAGATGTGCCAGGCCAGCGGCAATGGTCTGGATCGTGGTCAGCTTTTCCTTTTCAGCCTGCTCTTTGGCCAGCAGTTGTGCAGTGTTCAGGCGTTCTTCATGATGTGTCCGGTTGTGCCGGATAAACAGGATGGCAATAGCAGCACAGGCAATTTGTCCTGCCAGTGTGCCGATTTGGAGATCCAGAGGGTAGCCGGATGGCAATGGCTCCAGAATGAACAGGGTCAGCGTGCCAAGAAAAATCATCGTGACCCAGGGGTAGGCGGCTTCCTGCATGAACAGGAACAGCGCAATGATCACAACAGGAAGCCATACTGCCGCCTCGGCTTGCAGGTGAATGCCGGTCAGAATGGCAATGGTGGCAATGGCGGCGGAAAGATGCATGGCTATCTGCATTCGGCCGATGTATGTCATCGCGAAGGTCAGCAGGAACGCTGTACCGGCCATGCCGGTCATTTGCATCAGGGCCAAGCGGTTGGTGAAACCATAGAAGATGCTGAAGCCCAGTGAGATCAGCGTGGCGAACAGCATCATGCGTTGCAGATAGACAGGGCTGACAAGGGGTTTGTGTTCGGACAGTAAATGCCTTATACGCACGTCCGGCTTAGCCCCCGGTGGAATGTTTCGGCCATGTCAGCACCGGCCTGCGTGCAGCCTGCGTTTCATCCAGTCGGCGGCGGATCGGATGCAGCGGGGCGGCATGCAGCGCCTCGGTATCGCCCTGCTCGCAGGCCGCGGCAATCTCCAGCATGGCATCGCAGAAGGCATCGATGGCCTGGCGCGACTCGGTTTCCGTGGGCTCGATCAGCATTGCGCCATGCACGATGAGTGGGAAATAGACCGTCATCGGATGGAAGCCGAGATCGATCAGGCGCTTGGCGATATCCAGCGTTTTCACGCCGTGGCGGTTCTGATGGGCGTCGGTGAGCAGGCATTCATGTTTGCACAGTCCCGGGAACGGCACATGGTAGGCGCTTTCAAGGCGATGCAGCATGTAATTGGCATTGAGCACGGCATCCTCGGCAATGCGGTGGATATGCTCCCGGCCGAAGGCCGCGATATAGGCCGTGGCGCGCAGCAACACGCCGACCTGACCCAGCGAGCCGAACACCGGGCCGATGCTGGCCTCGTCCTCATGCACGATGCGATAGGCGTCCTTCGCCTTTTCGATGCGCGGCACGGGAAGAAACGGCGCCAGCGTATCGTTGACGGCGACAGGGCCTGCGCCCGGTCCGCCGCCGCCATGCGGCGTGGAGAACGTCTTGTGCACATTGATGTGCAGACAGTCGATGCCCATATCGCCGGGGCGTGCCTTGCCGACAATGGCGTTGAGGTTGGCGCCGTCACCATAGACGAGGCCGCCGGCTTCATGCACAAGATGGCAGATTTCCGCGATATTGGATTCGAAATGCCCCGTCGTGTTCGGGTTGGTCAGCATCAGCGCCGCGACTTCGTCGTTCAGATGCGCGCGCAATACTTCCAGATCAATCTGGCCATTGGCTGCCGACTTGATTTCCACGGTTTTCATGCCGGCCAGGGCGGCTGAGGCCGGATTGGTGCCATGGGCCGAATCGGGCACGAGCACGATGCGCCGCTTGTGGTCGCCGCGCTTATCATGCCAGGCGCGGATCATCATAATGCCGAGAAGCTCGCCGTGCGCGCCGGCGGCCGGCTGCAGGCTTACATGCGGCAGGCCGGAAATCTCGCCCAGCGCATGCTGCAGCTGGTAGAGCAGGGCCAGCGCCCCCTGCACCGTATCTTCCGGCTGATCGGGATGAATATGTGCCAGCCCCGGCAGGCGCACCAGCTGTTCGTTGATGCGCGGGTTATATTTCATCGTGCAGGAACCGAGCGGATAGAAGCCGGTTTCGATGCCGTGATTCCATTGTGACAGGCGCACGAAATGGCGTACGGTTTCCGGCTCGGACAGGCCCGGAATGCCGGCCTCCTCGTTGCGCAGGAAAGCCTGCAATGCGGCCGGCGCCTCGGCATCCGCAAGCCCTGGCAGGGCAATGGCCTCGCTGGCGCGGTGCGCGCGCTCAAACAGCAACGGCTCTTCATGCATCAGGCCGCGCGTGCCGGAATAGTTCGCTGCATTCATGTGCTTTGCTCCAGAATGGTCAGGTAGTCGGCGATGTCCTCTGCCTCGGTCATCTCCGTTGTGGCGACAAGCAGGTGGCGGTTATCGGCGGTCGTATCGATCTGCTCCAGCGCGATACCGGCGAAGATGCCCGCTTTCCTCGCCGCAGTCAGGAAACCCTGTCGCGCCTCATGATCGCGGAAGCTGAGCACGGTTTCATTGTAGCGCGGTCCTCTCGCGGCGCTGATCTGTGGCGGCAGGCCCTGTACCAGCCGCTCAAGCGCGGCCGCGCTGCGCAGGGCGACTTCGCGCAGGCCGGCATCGCCGAGCAGGGCCAGATAGCAGGCGTTGGCCGTACACATCAGGCCCTGATTGGAGCAGATGTTGCTGGTTGCCTTCTCCCGGCGGATATGCTGTTCGCGTGTGGACAGCGTGAGTACGAAGCCGCGCTTGCCGTCGGCATCCTCGGTCATGCCGCAGACGCGACCGGGCATCTGGCGAACGAATTTCTGCTTGCAGGCAAACAGGCCGATATGCGGCCCGCCCAAGCCCATCGGAATGCCCAAAGCCTGACCGGAGCCGACGACGATATCGGCGCCCATGGCGCCGGGCGGCGTGATCAGGCCGAAGGCCGTGGCATCGGAAAAGGCCACGACCAGCAGCGCGCCATGCGCATCGCAGGCCCGGCGCAGCTCGCCAAGGTCGTAAACCGAGCCGTAGAAATCCGGGTATTGCACGATGATGCAGGCCGTTTCGTCATCAATGGCGGTCGCCAGTGCCGCGCCATCGGTGTCAAACTCCGGGCAGGGAAGCGCGTTGACCTGGCCATCCAGCCTTGAGAGGTATTGCGCGGTGACGGCGCGATAACGCGGATTGAGGCTATGGGCCAGCAGCACCTTGCCGCGGCGGGTGATGCGCCGCGCCATCAGCGCGGCTTCGGCCGTGGCCGTGGCCGCATCGTACATCGAGGCATTGGCCACCTCCATGCCGGTCAGCCGCGCGATCATGGTCTGAAACTCGAACAGCGCCTGCAGCGTGCCCTGCGAGATTTCCGGCTGATAGGGGGTATAGGCCGTGAGGAATTCACCGCGCGAAATCACGTAATCGACGACGGCGGGAATGAAATGATGGTAGGTGCCGCCCCCAAGGAAATAGCGATGGTTGCCGGTATGCCGGTTGCTTTCCGCGGCCTCGGTGAAGGCGCGGATGATGGCCGCTTCGCTGGCCGCCGGCGGCAGCTTAAGGCTGCCCGGCGCGATATGGAACTCGCGCGGGATATCGGCAAACAGGGCGTCAATGGCATTGACGCCCATGGCCTGCAGCATTTGCCTGCGATCATCATCGGTATGGGGAAGGAAACGCATGATTATGCCTCGGTTACGGGATCAGGCGGCCTGCGCGCAGGCCACGGCAGTCTTATTCTTCGAGATAAGTGGTGTAGGTGGCCTCATCGAGCAGTTCGGCGGTTTCGCCGTTCATGCGCACTTTGGCGATCCAGCCTTCGCCATAGGCGTCGGTATTGACTTTTTCCGGCTCGGATTCCAGCAGGGTGTTGACCTCGATCACTTCACCGCCAACCGGCGCATAGACATCGGATACGGCCTTGACCGATTCGACCACGGCGAAGGCTTCGCCCGGCGCAAGCTGGCGGCCGATTTCCGGCAATTCCACGAAGACGATATCGCCCAGCGCTTCCTGGGCATGATCGGTGATGCCCAGCGTGGCCGTATCGCCCTCGATGCGAACCCATTCGTGTTCCTTGGTGTATTGCAAATCTGCAGGAATGGTCATGATTTATACTCCCTGGTGATGATCGGCGGATGGGCCAAGCATAGCAAGCCTGCCCGCCTCAGCTACGATTTTTTTACCCGGCTGCGCACAAACGGCGTCCGCGTGCGTTCGGCGGCAATGCGCCGGCCGCGGATTTCGACGGAAAACTCGCCAGTCTCGGCATGTTCCGGCTGCACATAGGCCAGCGCAATGCCGCCGGCTATCGGGCTGAACATGCCTGAGATCACTTCACCTGTGGCGGCATCGCCGGCAAAGACGCGGTAATGCTCGCGCGGAATGCCGCGGCCGGTCAGCTTCAGTGCGATCAGGCAGCGCTCCGGCCCCTGCTCGCGGCGGGCCCGCACGGCATCGCGGCCGATGAAATCGCCCTTGTCCAGCTTCGTAATCCACATCAGTTTCGCCTCTACCGGCGTTACCTGATCGGAAATTTCGTGACCGTACAGCGCATAGCCCATCTCGGTGCGCAGCATATCGCGCGCGGCAAGCCCGATCGGCCTGGCTCCTGCCGCCAGCAATGCGCGCCACAGCGGCACGGCCAGCGCATTGGGGAGATACAGCTCGAAGCCGTCTTCGCCGGTATAGCCGGTGCGCGAAATCATCACCGCATGGTCATCGATCTCGGTGGTCGCAAAGCGGTAATAGCCGATGCCTGCCAGATTGATATTCACCAATGGCTGCAGGGTGGACTGGGCCTGTTCGCCCTGCAGGGCCAGCAGCGTGGTCGCATCGGATTCATCGCATACGCTGACCCTAAAGGGCGCGGTTTCGCGTTGCAGATGCGCCAGGTCCTTGTGGCGGTTGGCGGCATTGATGCACAGGTAGTATTCGTCGTCCGAGAGCTTGTAGGTGGTGATGTCATCGATGAAGCCGCCTTCATTGTTGAGCAGGGCGGAATATTGCACCTGTCCTTCCGTCAGGCGACTCACGTCATTACTCGTGACATATTGCAAAAAGGCCAGCGCATCCGGCCCCTGCACGCGCACCTGCCCCATATGCGAGATATCGAACAGGCCGCAGCCGCCATCGCGGACGATATGATATTCCTTCAGTGCACCGGCCGGGTACTGCACCGGCATTTCAAAGCCGGCGAACGGCACCATCTTGCCGCCGGCGCTGCCATGTTCGTCAAACAGGGGTGTGCGGGCGAGTGTCATGCGGCATCTCCCAGATGGGTTTTGAAGGACTGGACGGTGTTGGCCAGCAGCATCGTGATGGTCATCGGGCCGACGCCGCCCGGCACCGGCGTGATCCAGGCCGCGCGCCGGCTGGCGGTGGCGAAATCGACATCGCCGGTCAGGCTGCCGTCGGGCAGGCGGTGGATGCCCACATCGATGACGATGGCGCCGGGCTTGATCCATTCGCCGCGAATCAGGCCCTGCCTGCCGGCGGCGGCCACGACGATATCCGCGCGCGCGATATGCGCTTGCAGATCGCGGGTAAAGCGATGGCAGACCGTGACCGTGGCCCCGGCCAGCAGCAGTTCCAGCGCCATCGGACGGCCGACGATATTGGAGGCGCCGACAATGACGCATTCCTTGCCGTGCAGATCCTCGCCGGTTTCCTCCAGCAGCTTCATGCAGCCATAGGGGGTGCAGGAGCGCAGAGCGGGCTTGCGCGCGGCCAGCCGGCCGAGGTTGTAGGGATGAAAGCCATCGACATCCTTGCCCGGATCGATGGCCTCGATGATGGTCTCCGGGTTGATATGCTCGGGGACCGGAAGCTGGACAAGGATGCCATCCACCTTCGGATCCTGATTCAGTTCCGAAATCAGGCCGAGCAGATGCTGCTGGCTGGTCTCGGCCGGCAGCTCGTGCGAGAATGAACGAATGCCGATTTGTTTGCAGGCGGATTTCTTGTTGCGCACATACACGTGCGAGGCCGGATCGTCGCCGACGAGGATGACGGCGAGCCCCGGCGCGCGGCCGTGCTTCTCCGTCAGGGCGGTCACATCGTCCGCCAGTGTGCTGCGCAGGCGCGATGCCAGCGCTTTGCCATCCAGGATTTGTGCTTTCATAAGACCGCGCATTGTTGCAGCAAGCGGCGTTTCAGACAATGATAAGCTGCATGCGAATCGGGATTGAGCCGGGGTGCACGAAAACGGAGCTGATTGCGCTGGGTGACGAGGGTCTGGAGCGCCGGGGCGCGGCTGTGGGTAACGCGGCTTGTCAGGCGGTGATGGCGGACTATTGTGCGCGGCTGGCGCTGGCCGGGGTGATCAATATTCTGGATCCGGATGCGATCGTGCCGGGCGGAGGACTGTCGAACATGGATATAGTATATGAGGCCGTGCCGGCGCAGTGGAGGTGAGGGCATGAAACTGATGCATATGGGGCTCTTGGTGTCCGATCTTGCGCGGGCGGCACGGTTTTATGAACAGGTGCTGGGGCTATGCCGCATTCCCCGGCCGGCGCTGGATTTTGCCGGCATCTGGTACGGCCTGGATGAGGGGCAGGCCCTGCATCTGATGCAGCTGGAGAATCCGTATGCGCATTGCGCCCTGCCGGCGCATGGCGGGCGGGATCGGCACATGGCCCTGCAGGTGGAGGACCTGGCGGCGGTCCGGCTGCGTCTGGAGCGGGCCGGCATCCCCTATACGCTGAGCCGTTCGGGCCGGGCGGCCCTGTTCTGCCGGGATCCGGACGGCAATGCGATCGAGCTGATGCAGGCCTGAGTGGTTCCAGGGGCTGGTTATTGGCGTCCCTGATGCAGGCTTTCGAAAAAGATGCGGTCGATATCTTCATGCCAGTCCTGATGCCAGGCCTTCAGCCAGCGTTCGGCCTGGGTCTGGCCGGATTCAACGGCATGGATAACCGGCGCCAGGAACAGACTTTCATCCTGTCCGGCATCATTGGTGATATGGATGCGCGCCAGTCCTGCGGCCGCGATATCCAGCATCTGCTCGCATAATTCCAGCACCGTGGTCTGGCGAAAGGGCGTGGCAAGTGCCGTGCGCGGCACGGCCTCGCGCAGGGCAAGAACTTCGGCATGGCTCCAGTCGGCAATCATGTTCCAGGCGTGGTCTTCAGCTTGTGCATCATATAATAATCCTTTCCACAGGGCCGGCAGCGAACAGATCCATGGCCAGGGACCGGCATCGGCGCCGCGCATTTCCAGATACTGTTTCAGACGCACGTCGGGGAACAACGTGGAGACATGCAGCTCCCAGTCGTCCATGCTCGGGTATTCGCCGGGCAGTTGTGCAAGTCTGCCCTGCATGAAATCACGGAAACTGGCGCCGGCGCAATCGATATAACGATTCTCGCGGATGATAAAATACATCGGCGCATCCAGTGCCCATTCGGTATAGGCGGCAAAGCCGAAATCCTCGGTAAATACACAGGCCGGGATGCCGGTGCGCCCGGGGTCGGTATCCAGCCAGCAGGCGGCGCGACGGGAGAGAAAACCGGAAGGCCTGCCGTTTTCAAACGGACTGGCTGCATACAGGGCTGTTACCAGCGGTTGCAGGCACATCGCGATGCGCATTTTGCGCGCCATGTCGGCCTCATCGGAAAAATCGAGATTGGCCTGTACGGTGGCTGTGCGCAGCATCATGTCCAGGCCGCCATTGCCGACGCGGGGCATGTAGCGGCGCATGACCTCATAGCGGGCTTTCGGCATCCACGGGATAGCCTCGCGTGCCCATTTGGGCTGGAAGCCAAGGGCCAGAAAGCCGATGCCCAGTTCTTCCGTAGCCTGGTGCAGCAAATGCAGGTGGTCGGTCGTTTCCCGGCAGGTATCGAAGATGCTGTTTAATGGCGCGCCGGAAAGCTCCAGCTGGCCGCCTGGCTCCAGCGTGATCGATGCCATGCCCCGGCGCAGGCCGATGATGTGATCATTTTCCATGATCGGCTGCCAGTCTTCCCGGCACAGCATTTGTAGCAGCGCGCTGATGCTGCGCTCACCGGCATAGGGGATCGGACGCAGGGTTTCCTTGCAGAAGCCGATTTTTTCATGTTCGGTGCCGATGCGCCAGGCATGTTTCGGTGTGCTGCCGCGGGCGAACCAGCCGGCCAGATCCTCGATGGTTAACATCGCGTCATGCTAACCCGGATTTTTCATGATGACCATGCGCCGGGACAGGGAAGGTCGAGGGCTTTGAAGCACGGGGTTGCCGCGCGAAGGGGCCGGAGGCGGGAGCGCGATGTATATACTACTGCGCGTGGCGGGTGTTGCAAAATGACACACGCCCGGTGTGGCGTGTTGACACTGAATGTGAGGGGGGTCACAGTTGCGCAGTCTTCCCGGAAGGAATGCGTGCTTTGATGCATGACGGAGGGGAAAGAAACAAATGGCTCTGCGGAGTCAAATTTTTGGAGGAAATTACAGATATGAAGAAAATGCTTCTTTCTGCTGCTGCCTTCGCTGTTGTTGCTGTTTCTGCTGTTGCAGTTGCACCGACGACTTCTGAGGCAATCCCGGCGTTCGCACGCCAGACCGGCGCTGCTTGCTTGAGCTGCCATTTCATGAGCTTCCCGACGCTGTCCAGCTTCGGTCGTTCATTCAAGGTTAACGGCTTTACCGACGTAGGCGAACAGGCGCTGGTTGAAGACGAAGGCCTGTCCATTCCGGCTTCGCTGAACATCACGGCCGTGGTTCGTCCGCAGTTCCAGAGTGTGAGCACAACGGGTGCTCCGACGACGAAGACGGCTGCAATTACGGCTGACCAGGTGCTGTTGATCGGTGGTCGCTTTGGTACCAATAGTGGTGTGTTCATCGAATATGATGGCACATTCGCCAATGTTCAGATCATGAACTCGTTCGACTTCGGTTCGTTCCGTGCTGGTGTGAATATCTTTAACACCGGTTTCGGTGAAACGGCTGGTCTGGAACTGTCCTCCGTACACGGTCAGCATGGTGGTTTGCTGAATGGTAAGAATCTGTCCGCTGAAAACACCCTGGCTTCTGCCGGCGGCAACACCGGTGGTGTGGCTTTCTGGGCTGCCAACGATTGGGCCATGGCATCTGTTTCATTGATCACTGACGGTATTGCACTGGATGGCGCAACTTCTAACTCTTTGAAGCTGGCTCCTTCGTTCCGTGTGTTCCTGCAGCCTGAAATTGCCGGTTGGGAAACAGGCTTCGGTGGTGGTGTCACTTCTGGTCGCACGGGCAACAACGCCACGGTTCAGGCCGTTGGTGCTGCATTGGGTCTGATTGGCCCTGCGCCGCTCCCGGCTGCTCTGCCGGCAACGTGGCAGGCTGAGATGAAGAAGTGGTTCCTGGACTTCCAGGCCCATGGCGAGCTGGGTGATACGCAGGTTGGTGTTTATGCTGACTTCGCTTCTGCCAAGAAGTCTTCCGCTGCTGCTGGTACGGGTAACAAGGTCAATCTGTTCAACATGACGCCTGGCGATCTGGAAGGCTGGCACTTCCGTGGTAACGTCAAGCCGATGCACAATGTGATTTTCGGCGCCGGTTATGGCGAAATGAAGAATAAGGACAACCTGGCTGCTCTGTTCACGGGCTCGAAGACACGTCAGTGGCAGATCGGTGCCGAGTATGAAGTATATCAGAACTTCGTAATCTCGCTGATCTACAACAACACGAAGGTTACACCGAACGTAGGCCTTGGTTCGACCACGACGAAGACCACGTTGTTGGATATCGAAGCACTTATCTAATCGGTACTTCGATTGTCGATCCGGAAGGGGCGCTTTGTGCGCCCCTTCTTTTTTGGCCGTGCGCCGATGGTTGACCGCGGCCCTGATTCCGGCTTGAATGCGCGACCATGAAATGCTACCTGAAAAACGCCCTGAAAATTTTTCCCCTGCTGGCCCTGCTGGCCGGCTGTGCGGACGGCATGCCGCAACTGTTCTGGGAAGTCGATGATAAGACGCCGGACTATGCACGCTCTGCCGGCTCCGCCGGGACGCAGGCGGAGGCTAACAAGCACCTGGAAGTGCCGCCCGAGCTGCGCGGGAAAATCGGCGTGCCGATGGCGGAGCAGGTGGCGGTGCATAACAGCCGTGAATTGCCTGAAAAGTATCGGCGGGCCGTTGCCGGCAAGGCCGTTTCACTGGATGCGCGCGTTTATCCTGTAGCCGCAGCCGATGTTTTCTCGGCAACGGTGGATGCCATGACGAGTCTGAATCTGCCGGTGGATTCCGTGGATTCTCCCAGCGGCATTGTCACGACGGACTGGGTGCGCAAGGGCGCGAACAGTGCCTCGATTGCGGCCATGTTCGGCTATACATCCGGCACCATGACGCGACATCGCTTTATCGTGCGCGTATTTCGCCTGCAGCAGGAAACACCGGCCAGCAAGCTGGAAATTCGCATGCTGGGTCAGTCGTATGAAAACGGCCATTGGGTGAACAAGCCATTCAAGCGTGCGCCCAGCGAGGAGCTGTTTCAGCGCGTTGAGGAAATTCTGGGTATGAAGCAGGCGGAAACGCAGGCAACGCAGACGGGCGCGGAGATTCCCGAAAGCGAATAGGTCCGGCGAAACGCCGGATCGCTCTGCCTGATCAGTCGATCAATCGGGCCAGCGCCTGGCCCGGATCGGGCTGACGCATCAGGGATTCACCGATCAGAAAGCCGTAGATGCCATGTTCGTTCATCAGGCGGATATCCCCGGTCGTATTGATGCCGGATTCGGTAATGACGGTTTTTTGCCCATCGACGGCATCCAGCAGCTCCAGCGTGGTTTGCAGGCTGGTTTCAAAGGTATGCAGGTTGCGGTTATTGATGCCGATCAGTGAGGTGTCCAGCCTGAGCGCACGATCCAGTTCCTGCCGGTTATGCACTTCCGGCAACACCGACAGTCCCTGCTCGCGGGCGCAGGCAGTCAGTTCGGCGGCCAGCATATCGTCGATCATGGCCAGGATGAGCAGAATCGCATCGGCGCCCATGGCGCGTGCCTCGATAACCTGATACGGATCAAGCATGAATTCCTTGCGCAGCACGGGCAGGTCCACCCTCTGCCGGATTTGCCGGACATACTCATCGCAGCCCTGGAAATATTTGACATCGGTTAATACCGACAGGCAGCAGGCGCCGCCCCGGACATAGCTTTCGGCAATGGACACCGGATTGAAATCGGCGTGGATGACGCCCTTCGACGGGCTGGCCTTTTTGACTTCGGCAATCACGGCATTCTGTTGCCGGCGGACTTTTGTTTGCAATGCGGCGGCAAAGTCCAGCGGCTGGTAGTCACCGGCCTGCTCCAGGAGCACTGCTTCCGGGCGCTGCTGTTTGCAATGCGCAACCCACTCCCGTTTATAGGCTGCAATCTCATCCAGAATCGAGGGCATATGCGATCCACCTTGCAAAATGATCAGGCGATAATGGGAATGGGTGGCCGGAAGTCAATGCTGAAGCCGGTCTGATATGATTATCCATGGGTTCTGCGCGCGCTCCAGCGGAGGTCGTTTCCTCTGTCAGGCGTCTTGTGCGGTTTCGTTGCTGATCCGGATCAGTGCCTCCAGCTTGTGCTGAACGGCTCCCGAATCAATCGCGCGGGCGGCCATGGCGATGCCGTCACCGATGCCATCGGTTTTGCCGGCGACCCACAGCGCGGCTGCGGCATTGAGCAATACGATATCCCGTCCGGCACCGGGCTGTCCGGCAAAGATATGACGCAGTATTTCCGCATTGGTTGCGGCATCATCGCCAGCCAGGGCTGCGGGCACGGCATAGGGCATGCCGAAGGCGGCCGGGTCGATCTCGAAACGGACCGGTTCGGCATCCCTTTCGACCAGTACGGCATCGGTGATGGTGGTGGTGGTGATTTCATCCAGGCCATCGCGTCCGTGTACAACGAGTGCGCGCGTGCAGCCCAGTTGCTGCAACGCACGGGCCATGAGTTCAAGCTTGTCTGCGGCGAAGACGCCCAGTACCTGATATTCGGCGCCGGCCGGGTTGGTCAGAGGCCCCAGCAGATTGAACACCGTACGGATACCCAGTTCGCGGCGAACCGGGCCGGCATATTTCATGGCCGGATGCAATGCCTGGGCAAACAGAAAACCGATGCCGGCTTCGTCAATGCAGCGGGCCACCTGTTCGGGTGAAATGTCCAGCCTGACGCCGAGCGCCTCGAGCACGTCGGCGGCGCCTGATTTCGATGACATGGCCCGATTGCCATGCTTGGCGACGGGCACGCCACAGGCTGCAACGACAAATGAGACGGCGGTGGAGATATTGAAAGTTTTGGCGCCATCGCCGCCGGTGCCGCAGGTATCAATAAGCCCGCGGCTGGCCGGCCGGATGCGCGTGGCGGCCGCACGCATGGCGCGTGCCGCGCCGGCAATGATCCCGGCATTTTCTCCGCGGATGGACAGACCCATAAGAATGGCTGCGATTTGTGCCGGACTGGCCTCGCCCTGCATGATGGCCGTGAATATTTGCTCGCTGTGTGCGGCATCGGGCAGATCGCCGGCCTGAAGCCCGGCAATGGCCTGGCGGATGATCTCATTCATGCCGCTCTCCCGTGATGCGCAGAAAGTTCTTCAGCATGGTATGGCCATGTTCGGTCAGGATGGATTCCGGATGGAACTGCACGCCGAAGGTCGGATGATCGCGGTGGCGCAATCCCATGAGTTCGTTTTCCTGCGTCCATGCCGTGCGCAGCAGGCAGTCGGGCAGGGGCTCGGGCACGATCAGGGAATGATAGCGTGTGGCCGTGAAGGGTGAGGGGATGCTGCGGAATACGCCCTGTCCGTCGTGATGGATCGGGCTGGTTTTGCCGTGCATCAGACGCGGCGCGCGAACAACCCGGCCGCCAAAGACTTCAGCGATGGACTGATGGCCGAGACAGACGCCGAGAATCGGAATATGGCCGGAGAAGCGGCGGATCACCTCCATGGAAATGCCGGCTTCATGCGGCGTGCAGGGGCCCGGTGAAATCAGGATATGATCCGGGTGCATGGCGGCGATTTCATCCGTGGTGATTTTGTCATTGCGGAACACCTGCGGGTTTTCGCCCAGTTCGCCCAGGTACTGCACCAGATTGAAGGTGAATGAATCGTAATTGTCGATGACCAGAATCATGCGTTTTCTCCGTCACGCGGCTGCAGTTCGGCCAGTGCCACGGCGCGGAACATGGCCGTGGCCTTGTTGACGCACTCGCGATGTTCATTGGCCGGAACCGAATCGGCCACAATGCCTGCGCCGGCCTGAATATGGATCATATGATCGTGAATCACGGCCGTGCGAATGGCGATGGCCGTATCCATGCGTTCCCCGCCGAAGCCGATATAGCCGACGGTACCGGCATAGGGGCCGCGGGCCACCGGTTCCAGTTCGTGAATGATTTCCATGGCGCGCACCTTGGGAGCGCCGGAAACCGTGCCGGCCGGGAAGGAGGCGGCCAGCAGGTCGAGGCAATCGGTATCGGCGCGCAAGGTGCCTTCCACCTGCGAGACAATGTGCATGACATGCGAATAGCGTTCGATGGTCATCGATTCGGACAGGTGTACCGAGCCGTATTCACAGACCCGGCCAAGATCATTGCGGCCGAGATCAACGAGCATGACATGCTCGGCAAGTTCCTTTTCATCGGCCAGCAGATCCTTTTCCAGTGCCTGATCTTCGGCTGTGCTCCTGCCGCGGGGGCGTGTGCCGGCAATGGGTCGCAGCACGGCATGGCGGCCTTCCTTGCGCACCAGGATTTCCGGTGAGGAGCCGACGAGAATCGTATCGCCGATATGCAGGTAGAACAGATAGGGCGAAGGGTTGATATGGCGCACGGCGCGATAGACATCAAACGGATCACAGGCCAGTTCACGGCTGAATCGCTGCGACAGAACCACCTGAAAAATATCGCCGGCAAGGATGTATTCGCGCGCCCTGGCGACGGCGGCTTCAAAATCTTCCCGTGCAGTGACAGCCGCCGGTGGCGATACGGCCGCGTAATCCACATCCAGCTTCAGTGCGCTGGCCATCTGGCCTTCGTAAAGGCTGGATTCCATACGGTCCAGAATCTTTTCCGCCTCATCTTCGGCATCGGCGGCAAGTCGCACGCAGCAGGTCAGCGTACCCTTCAGATTGTCAAAGATCATGAATCGATCAACCAGCAGAAAGGCCGATTCCGGTGCCTGCACCGGATCAGGCAGATCATCGGGGATGTCCTCGAAACGGGATACCAGTTGATAGCCGAAATAACCGACCGCGCCGCCGGTAAACGGCAGATCATCATCCTGCAGCAGGGGTTGTTCGATCACATGGGTGCGCAGCCATTGCAGCACATCCGTGTCGTCATGTTCTTCCCGGCCATCGCGATAGCGAATATGGGTGCCTTGCTTGTCAAAACAGGCGGTGCAGGCCGGGCTGATGCCGAGAATGCTGTAGCGCCCCCATTGTTCACCGCCTTCGGCGGATTCAAACAGAAAACAGTCGCCGCGATGTGTCAGTCGTGAGAACACGCCGGGTGCGGTCAGGCAGTCGGCGGACAGGGTGCGACGGAACAGGCGCAGATTTTTTTGCATCATCATGTTGACAAGCCTCGGTTGCTGTGGCGAAATGCGCGCCCTTCCGCAAGGAGTACGGGGCCATAGCTCAGCTGGGAGAGCGCTACAATGGCATTGTAGAGGTCGGCGGTTCGATCCCGCCTGGCTCCACCATCTTTGATCAGGGTCCGGCATGCCGGACCCTTTTCTTTTGTGTTCAGGCCATTTGCCGCCGCAGCCGGGCGATGAAACATAAGGAAATTCAGAGCTAATCGTTTCATTGCGCGAAACGCTACATTTTCTCGCTTTGGCGGGCTATACGAATTTTGGCGGAAGTTTTCAGGGCTTATCGCTGGCCATGATTTCATCCCACATTGCATCAATACGCTGTTTGACCCCGGCATCCATGCTGATCGGGCGCCCCCATTCGCGGTCGGTTTCGCCCGGCCATTTGTTGGTCGCATCGATGCCGACCTTGGAGCCCAGCCCGGCCACCGGCGAGGCGAAATCGAGATAGTCGATGGGCGTGCGTTCCACCATGGTGAAATCGCGCGCCGGATCGCAGCGCGTGGAGATGGCCCAGATCACTTCCGGCCACGAACGGCAATCGACATCGGCATCCACGACGATAATGAACTTGGTGTACATGAACTGGCGCAGGTAGGACCAGACGCCGAACATCACGCGCTTGGCATGGCCGGCATAGCCCTTGTTGATCGACACGACGGCCACACGATAGGAGCAGCCTTCCATGGGCAGGTAGAAGTCCACGATTTCCGGGAACTGTTTCTGCAGGATGGGTACGAATACCTCGTTGAAGGCAAGACCCAGCACGGCCGGTTCATCGGGCGGCTTGCCGGTATGCGTGGAATGGTAGATGGCATCGGCGCGCATGCCCATGCGCTCGACGGTAAACACCGGGAAGCGCTCGACTTCATTATAATAGCCGGTGTGGTCGCCATAGGGGCCTTCCTCGGCGTATTCATCCAGTGAAACATAGCCTTCCAGTACGATTTCGGCACTGGCCGGCACCTGCAGCGGTACCGACAGGCAGTCGCTGAGCACGGTACGCTCGCCGCGCAGCAGGCCGGCAAACTGGTATTCGGACAGGGTGTCCGGGATGGGGGTGACGGCGGCCAGAATCGTGGACGGATCGGCACCAATGACCACGGCGCAGGGGAAGCGGTCCATGCCCGCAGCCTTTGCTTCGCGGTGGTCCTGCGCGCCGCCACGGTGTTTCAGCCAGCGCATGATCAGCTTGTTGCGGCCAAGCAGTTGCTGGCGGTAAATGCCCATGTTCTGGCGCGATTTATGCGGCCCCCTGGTGACCACCAGTCCCCAGGTGATCAGCGGGGCGGCATCTTCCGGCCAGCAGCGCTGGATCGGCAGCAGGTTCAGGTCCACTTCATCGCCGCTGAGCACGCGCTCCTTCCAGGCTGCCTTGCCGGTGGTTTTCGGATGCATGTCCAGCACCTTGCGCAGGAGCGGAAATTTCTCCCATAAATCCTTCATGCCCCTGGGGGGCTCCGGTTCCTTCAGATAGGCCAGCAGTTCGCCGATGGAGCGAAGTTCAGCAGCCGATGCACGCCCCATGCCCAGCGCGATGCGTTCGGCGGTGCCGAACAGGTTGGTCAGCACCGGCATGTCCGAGCCCCTGACGTTCTCGAACAATAAGGCCGGGCCGCCGGCGCGCAGCACGCGGTCGGAGATTTCGGTGATTTCCAGATCGGTGCTGACAGGGATGGTGATGCGGTGCAGCAGGCCCCTGGTCTCCAGTTCCCGGATAAAGGCGCGCAGGTCAGAATAGCTCATGCCGCGGCCTCTTGCTGGTCGTCAGCAATGTCAAAGACATGTTCCAGCCGATACAGCTGCAGCATATCCCGCGTTGCCTTGCCGAGATGGCAGAGCTGGAAGCGGCCCCCGCTCTGCCGTGCCCAGGCCACGCCTTCCAGCAGGGTTGCGGCACCCGAGGCATCGACGCGCTGCCCGGCAAGATCAACGCAAATGTAGCGGGCATCCTGTCGGAACTGTTGCTGCAGGATTTCGCGTAATTGCGGCGAGGTGTGATGGGTGACATCCCCGGATACCACGAGGTGGATGCCTTGCGCAGTCTGCGAAACGTCAACGGAAAAAGTCATGAAACACTCCGGGCCTGTGCGGCAGGCTCAAGCTTAACCCGGTTTTTCGGTCAGGGCACCTGTCAGTTTGTCCGCGTATGCGGCGCAGGCAACCATCCTTGCACCATCTGCAGGGCTTGGGTAGCGTCCCGCTGCCGTAAAAAAACAAACGGTTTTTCTAACTATTCGGGGGCTATTATGCTGGAAAGCATGCGCAATCATGCGCAATCATGGATTGCCAAAGTCATTCTTGGGGGCGTTGCCCTTTCTTTTGTTTTATGGGGCGTCGGCGACTATTTTCTTGGCGGGCAGGTTCAGCCGGTTGCCGAAGTTGATGGCTCGCCTATTGGTCAGACCGAGTTCGTGCAGGCCTATGAACGTCAGTTGAATAATTATCGTCGCATGCTTGGCAGTAATTTTTCCAAGGAACTGGTTCGCTCCCTGGGTCTGAAGGATAATACCCTGCAAACCATGATCAATCGTCGCCTGATGCTTGATGAAGCGAACAAGCTGGGACTGACGGCGCCGGAATCGATGGTGATTGCCAGCGTGCGTCAGGAAGCGGCATTTCAGTCGGCGGGTAATTTCGATCCGCAGCGTTACCGCATTCTGACCCGCAATATGGGTTATGCGACGCCGCAGGATTATGAGCAGGATCTGAAAGTTAATCTGCTGATTGATATGCTGCAAAAAACCATTGTGGATTCGGCGCGTGTCAGTGAGCAGGAAGTGCGCGAGCAGTATGAACGGGATTACGAGAAGCGTGTGCTGGCTGCCGTGGTCGTGGAGCCGGCATCCCTGGAAAAGGATATTACCATTGATCATGACAAGGCATTGGCGTGGTATGAGGCGCATAAGGATCAGTATATGTCGCCGTTGCGGGTGCGTCTGAAGCTGGTGGATATTGATCCGCTGGATATGGCCAAGGATCTGGCAGTCAGCAAGGCGGATCTGGACAAGGCCTATGAGGAAAACCTGCAGCAATATACCCGGCCTGAACAGCGCCATGCCCGCCATATTCTCATCAAGGTTTCTCCTGATGCCTCAGAAGGTGTGCGCAAGGCGGCGCGCGAAAAAATCGAGGCGGCCCTGAAGCGCGTGCGTTCGGGAGAGGATTTCGCCAAGGTGGCGAAAGAGGTTTCGCAGGACAGCTCCGCCAAGCAGGGTGGTGATCTTGGCTGGTTCGCCCAGGGCGCGATGGTGCCGCAGTTTGATGCGCAGGTCTTCAGCATGCAGCCGGGTGAGATCAGTGATGTGGTGGAAACCCAGTTTGGTTTCCATATCATCAAGCTCGAAGGCGTGAAGCCGCGGGAAGTGCTGCCGCTGGAGAAGGTGAAAGCGGAACTGGAAGCGGAGATTCGTCGCCGCATGGGCGCTGATGAAGCCTACCAGCTGTCGCAGGATCTGGACGATGCCCTGGGCATGGAGGATTCGCTGTCGGCTGCGGCTGAATCCGTCGGTCTTAACGTTCGTGAAATCGGTCCGATCAGCCAGAATGAAGCCTTTGCTGAAAAGGCACTGTCTGATCCGGCCATTCGCAATCAGGTGTTTTCCGCCCGGCCGGGTGATCCGATTGAGATTCATGAAACGAATGACGGGCACTTCATTGCATTCGAAATTGTGGAGCGGGTGCAGCCACAGGTGCTGCCGTTCGAGAAGGTCGCCAAACGTGCAACCGATGATGCACGCAGGGACGCCGCCCGCAACAAGGCGCGTGAGCTGGCTGAAAAAATATTGAAGGCAGCAAACGGAAAGAACGCGGATGAGCTGGCACAGCAATTTTCGCTGCCCAAGTTTATATCCAAGCCCTTGCGCGCCAACGGCTCCGGTGATCAGGCGCCATGGCTGACCCGTTCAGTGCTGGATGCCGCTTTCCGAACGGCGAAGGGGCAGTGGCTGACGAGCGTGCAGCAGGTTCCGGACGGCCTGGCTGTTGTGCAGGTGCAGGACGTGATTCCTGCATCCGAAGAGGAATTCCAAAAACAGCAGGACAGCATTCGCCAGCAGGTGAAGAAGAGCAAGGGCGCGGTGCGCTTTGCCCGCTGGATGGATTCGGTGCGTGAGCAGCATGAGATTATCGTGCATCCGGAAGTGATCGAGCGCTTCTGATACAGCTCGCTTCAAGACTGCAAACACCCGCGCATTGTCGCGGGTGTTTTTGTTTTACTTGTCTGCAGCCACCCAATCCATAGGCTTCGCGCAACATTTCAGGTGCCCGGGTGATGTGATGTCGCAGGGTGAAACGGGAAGTCCGGTGCGGATGCAAGTCCAAGGCCGGCGCAGCCCCCGCTACTGTAATCCTGACAAATTCGTTTGCAGGCCACTGGAGGTGTTTTCCGGGAAGGCAAGGGCGAAGGCGGAAGAGGGAGAGCCAGGAGACCGGCCTGAAATGGTTACGATATGCGTTCGGGGTGCGACGAAACAGCAGGTGCTTTTTACCTGCGTTCCCTGGCCCCGTTGCATAACGTTCACAATAAAACGATGCACGGCGGGT
This sequence comes from Mariprofundaceae bacterium, assembly GCA_015488375.1. Classification (GTDB taxonomy): domain Bacteria; phylum Pseudomonadota; class Zetaproteobacteria; order Mariprofundales; family Mariprofundaceae; genus J005. The sequence goes on from WFNX01000067.1 coordinate 27,320, forward strand.
GCAGGAGGATATGCAATGAAATACAGACAGACAATGTGGGCGGTTCTGGCCTGCATGGCGTGTGCCGTTCAGGCGCAGGCAGACGATATCGGCACAATGATTGTCACCGATGACAAGGCGCCTTCAAAAGCGGCAACATCAGCTCATAGTGTGACCGTGATTGATCGGGAGATGATCGAACGCAGCCATGCGGCCAGCGTGGCTGAATTGTTGCGGGGCGTTGCCAATATCGTGGTTCGTGATGTTACCGGGGTGGGCGCCAAATCGCAGGTTGATCTCGGAGGCTATGGTGAGTCGGCCGCAGCCAACAGTGTGGTGTTGATTGACGGTCGAAGGGTGAATGCACCGGATTTGTCCGGAGTGGACTGGAGCCAGATTCCCGTTGACCAGATTGAACGCGTGGAAATTGTGCATGGCGGCGGCTCGGTATTGTATGGCCAGGGCGCTGTTGGCGGAGTCATCAATATCATTACGCGTGTGCCGGAGTCCGGCGGACAGGCGATGATCGAGGCCGGTAGTTTCGGGCATTATAATGCGGCCGTCCGTGCAGGCGTGGATAGCGATACAAGCCGTATGGAGATCAATGTTTCCGGCCAGTCAACAGACGGCTATCGCAAAAACAGTTCCTTTGAACGTTTTGACGGCGGGGCGCGCGCGGAAGTTGATCTTTCCTCATCGCTGACGGCCTCGCTGAAAGGCAATTTCCATCATGACCGGGTTGGCCTGCCGGGTTCGTTAACGGCCACCCAGGTGGCCGCCGATCCACGGCAAACCAACAACCCGAATGATTTCGCGCGTACGGATGACGGCTTTATCGACGGCGGGCTGTTATGGGATATTGCCTCCGGACTGGAGCTGAATGTCGAGGGCGGTGTGCGCCGGCGCAATGTGCATTCGGAATGGGTTTCCTTTACAGCCAATTCGGATTATCTGTTGCTCGATAAATCCATTCGCCCTTATCTGCGCTATTCGTTTGGTGATGCGGTCCGTACTTCGGTGACGGCTGGCGCCGATATTCATGCCGGCGATGGTTCATTTGCCTTTGGCGGTGCGTTTCCTTTGCCGACAACAACGTTCAGCCGCAGTCATCAGGGATATTATGTCTATACCGATGTTCGCGATAATGGCGGACGCTGGCATCTCAATGGTGGCGTGCGCAGCGAGCGCCTGTCTGACACCTTTGTGCAGGCGACGCGTCAGCAGGTGTCGCAGAATCGTACGGTGTGGGAAATCGGTGCCTCGGTTGCGCCTGTTCGCCAGTTGCATGTACGTGCTTCGGCATCGACATCGGTACGTTTTCCGTTGCTTGATGAACGTTTCAGCTTTTTCAGCGGTACGGTCAATACCGCGCTGGTTGCCCAGACCGGGCAGCACTGGGGCGTGGGTATGCGCTTTGGCGATGAGCGTACAAGCCTTGATGTCGGATTTAATCGCGCCGACCTGAAGCATGAGATTTTTTATAATCCGCTGGTGTTTGCCAATGCCAATTATACGGACCCGACACGGCATGATGTCCTGATGCTGCAGGGACACTGGCGTATCACGGAGACGGCGGATGTATCGGCCAGTTATACCTATACCAGGGCCACTTTTCGAGGCGGTGCGTTTGACGGCAAGGATGTGCCGGCCGTGCCTCAGCATGCTTTTGGTGGACGTGTGAACTCGGACTGGGGCAATGGCCTTACCACGGTGCTGGATGGCAGCTATGTCGGAGCATCCTATCTGATCAGTGATCAGGGAAATGTACGTCCGAAACTTGCTGCGTATTTTCTGCTCAATGCTGCAGTGAATTATCAATGGCATGATATTGAGTTTTTCGTCCGTGGTGAAAACCTGACCAATACCAAATACAGCAGCTATGGCGTGAAAGGATTTGCCGGTGATGCGTTTTATCCTTCACCGACGATCTCCGTACGCGGCGGGATACGCTATTCATTCTGATCGGTGGCATCTGTTGCCATGGGTGGCCGTCAGCCTGGCCACCCATGGCATGCTGCTGTATATGTTTTACATCAGCTTCAAGGATATCCCTGTGCCTGCTCCGGCAGGGCAGGTGATGGTTGTTGCCCTGCAGGACGGTGTGTCTGTACATGCCCGCGCTCAGCCTGCCGCTGATTCTGCGCCGCAGGTGCAACAGGCTGAAACAAGCAGCATGGATGAGCATCGGCAGATGGCCGTTACGTCGCCTGCGGTTCGTGTGCAGCGCAGACGCGAAGTGGCGGCAGCGCCGGCACAACATCAGCCTGTATCGGCGGAGCCTGCAGACCGAGGCAATATCAGGACGCAGGGCATAAATGCGCAAGCCGCAAAGCAGACCGTGCCTGCCGCACAGGCCATGGCCGATCGTGAACAGCGGTTGTTGCGGATACGGCGGCATCTTGAACATTTCAAATATTATCCGGCAAGTGCACGGCGGCGCGGCATTGAAGGTCGGGTGGAAGTGGCGTTTGATCTGGATGCCCGGGGGATGGCAAGCCGTTTGCAACTGTTATCCCGTTCCGGCTACCGCATTCTGGATCGAGCTGCTCTGGAAACCGTGCGGCGCGCCAGTCCTTTTCCGGCCCGCGGCGGGCATTATCGTTTTCAACTGGTGTTCAGGCAGTCATGAGGGCATGGCTTCTGGGCATCCTGTTGCTGACGGCCGTCCCCGTACAGGCGGCGGACAGGGTGCTGGCACTGGCACCGCATGTATGCGAAATGCTTTATGCCATTGATGCGGGTGCAGCAGTGGCCGGTGTTGTTGATTATTGTGATTTCCCTGCCGCAGTTCAGCGCAAACCGCATGTGGGCAATTATCGTCGTATCAATGTGGAAGCCGCCTTGCGTTTGCATCCGCAAGTCGCCGTAGTGCTTAGTCGCCAGATTCCGGGGGTGACGAGACTGGAGCATATGGGCGTTCGTATCGTGACCTCGGACCCGCGCAGTTTCGAAGAGATTTTTCATGATCTGCTGATGCTGGGAGAGCTGACGAATCACCGTCGGCAGGCTGAGGCGCTGGTGCAGCAGCAGCGCATGCGTCTGCAGCAAATCCGGCAGCAGGCCGCCGATAATGTGCGGGTGTTTTATGAATTGTGGCCGGACCCTCTGATGACGGCGGGTGGCAAAAGCTTTATCCATTCATTAATTGAGCTCGGTGGAGGGCATAATGTGTTTGGCGACATCGCACTGGAGTCGCCGCATGTAAATGTTGAAGCCGTGCTGCGCGCTGAACCCGAGTTGATCATTATTCCGCTGGAGCGCCGGCGACTGACTGATCGAAAGCGCTTCTGGCAGCACTGGCTTGGTCCATCGGTGCGTTTTGCCGCCATTGACCCGGATTTACTGCATCGGCCGGGGCCGCGACTGATTGAAGGGCTGGAACAGTTGCAGCAGGCATTGCTTGCTGTCCGCTCAGCGAAGGAGTTGAAATAGTGTGCCGGTATTGCCGGGTGGCATATCAGGTCGGGAGCCGGCCGGCATGATGCGCGGGTTGTTGTTGACGCTGGGGTGCGCGCTGGTGCTGTGGTTGTCGCTGGGCATGGGTGAACACTGGCTGAATCCGCTGACGGCCGAGGGGCAGGATGCCCTGATTTTATGGCAGTTGCGGGCGCCGCGGCTGATACTGGCCTTTGCGGTTGGCGGACTGCTGGCGCTGGCCGGTGCCTGGTTTCAGGTGTTGCTGGGAAATCCGCTGGCCGAACCTTACGTGCTGGGGGTGGCCGGCAGTGCTTCGGCCGGTGCCGTGGCCGGGCTTATGGGCTGGCCGGATTCGGCGCTGGTCATGTCGATCGGTGCCTTTGTCGGGGCATGGCTGGGCATTGCCTGCGTCATGTTTTTTGCCCATTTGGGGCCCAACCGGATGCTGCTGGCCGGTGTGGTACTGGCCGCATTCTGGGCGGCTGTGCTGGCGTTATTGCTGGCCCTGTTGCCTGAGCAGGGGCTGTTTCGTGCCTTTGCCTGGATGATGGGCGATCTTGGCCAGTCCGATATGCCGTTGCCTTTACTGCTGGCGGCATGGTTACTGGCTCTGGCGTGCGGGCTGTTGTTATCCCGTTCGCTGGATATGTTATTGCTGGGTGAACGTCATGCCGAGGCCCTGGGCGTGAATGTACATCGCTTGCGCCGGCAATTGTTGCTGCTGGCCTCGGCGGTGACGGCGCTGGCGGTGACGGCTGCCGGTACCATCGGTTTTATCGGGCTGGTGATTCCGCATTTGATGCGTCTGCTGTTTGGTTCCCTGCACCGACTGGTATTGCCGGCCTCGGCCGTGGGCGGGGGACTGTTGCTGATGCTGGCCGATGCTGCGGCCCGCAGCCTCATTGCCCCGGCCGAGTTGCCGGTCGGTGTGTTGACGGCGATGATCGGTGTGCCGGTTTTCCTGCTGCTATTGCTGAGGCGGTCATAATGGCGGCCCTGTTGCAGTTGTCAGGGGTAGGCATCACGCGTGCGGGCCGGGTGTTGCTGGAGAATATGAATGAGGCGCTGTATGGCGGGCAAATTACCGTGGTGCTGGGGCCCAATGGTGCCGGAAAATCCAGCCTGCTGCTGGCGATGGCCGGATTGATTCCCTGTGCGGGCAGCATGATGCTGTGCGGCGCACCGCTGTCTTCCTATGACCGTCAGGCATTGTCCCGATGCGTTGCCTGGCAGGGCGAATTACCGCCGGCGGAATTCGGGCTGACTGTTCACCAGCGTCTGCAACTGGTGTGCAGGGATCAGGCGCGCATCAGGAAGCAGGCCAACATCATGGATGCGGATGGGTTTCTGACCCGTTCGCTGGGGCATTTGTCCAGCGGGGAGCGCCAGCGCGTGGAACTGGTGGCACTATCCTTGCGTGAAGCGCCGCTCTGGCTGCTGGATGAACCGATGTCGCACCTGGATCTGAAATATCAGTTGCGC
>WFNX01000068.1 GCA_015488375.1 Mariprofundaceae bacterium
CCCCGTTGGAAATCCCGCCCAGCACGCCGCCGGCATGATTGGTGAGAAAGCCCTCGCGGCGTATGGCGTCACCGAATTCGGAGCCGTGGGCATCCACACAGGCAAAGCCATCGCCGATTTCCACGCCCTTGACGGCCTGAATGCTGACCATGGCCTTGGCGATATCGGCATCGAGCTTGTCGAACACGGGCTCGCCGAGGCCGGGTACCATGCCATGGGCCTCAACGATGACGGCGGCTCCCACGGAGTCTCCGCGTTTGCGCAAGGCATCCATGTATTCCGCCATCTCTTTGGCGGCCGTGGCATCCGGGCAAAAGAAAGGGTTGTTGCTGATTTCCTTCCTGTCAAATCGTGACGGATTGGCCCGAATCGGTCCGATCTGATCTACCCAGCCATAAATGCGGATGCCGGCCAGATGGCGCAGTAATTTTTTGGCAATGGCGCCGGCAGCCACGCGCATGGCCGTTTCCCTGGCCGATGATCGTCCGCCGCCGCGGTAGTCGCGGAAGCCGTATTTTTCGAAGAAGGTGATATCGGCATGGCCGGGGCGGAACTTGTCCTTGATTTCGGAATAGTCCTTGCTGCGTTGATCGGTGTTGCGGATCAGCAGCGCGATCGGGCAGCCGGTTGTTTTGCCTTCAAACACGCCGGAAAGAATCTCGACGCGGTCATCTTCTCTGCGTTGCGTGGTATAGCGCGACTGGCCGGGCTTGCGTCGGTCCAGATCGGGCTGGATATCGGCCTCGCTTAGCGGCAGCCCGGCGGGGCATCCTTCAACAATGGCGCACAGTGCCGGACCATGCGATTCGCCGGCGGTACTGAGCCGGAAAATCTGGCCGAATGAGGAGCCGGACATTTATTCCGCGCCGGGGTCGCCCGCGCCGATGCTGAAGCCCCCGTCGACATAATGCACTTCTCCGGTGACGCCCGAGGCCCAGTCGGAGACCAGATAGGCGGCGGCATTGCCGACTTCTTCCTGCGTCACCGTACGCTTGAGCATGGCACCGCGGGAGGCCTTATCCATCAGTTTGCGAAAATCACCAATGCCGGAGGCGGCCAGTGTGCGGATGGGCCCTGCCGAAATGGCATTGACGCGAATGCCGATTGGCCCCAGATCATGCGCAAGATAACGCGTGGAGGCTTCCAGTGCGGCCTTGGCAACACCCATTACATTGTAATTGGGCACGGCGCGAACCGCACCCAGATAACTCATGGTCAGCATGGCGCCACCCGGGCGCATCAGCTTCGCCGCACGTTGCGCGCAGGCGATGAACGAGTAGGCGGAAATGTCCAGCGCCAGCTGAAAATCTTCGCGGGTGGTGTCGCGGAAGTTTCCCTTGAGTGCATCCTTGTTGGCATAGGCGATGGAATGCACCAGAAAATCCAGTTCTCCCCATTGCTGTTCAACCTTGGCGAAGAAATCATCCATCTGCGCATCGTCACCGACATCCAGCGGCTCCACGATCGGAGCGTTAACCTGCTCGGCCAGCGGACGCACCCGTTTTTCCAGTGCTTCACCCAGATAGTTAAAGCCAAGCTCGGCACCTTCCCGGTGACATGACCGGGCTACGCCCCAGGCAATGGATTTATCGTTGGCGATACCCAGTATCAGCCCTTTTTTTCCTTTCAGCAACGCCACGGCAAGCTCCTCTCCATAATTTCGCCAATGCTAGCAGCGCATTTCGTAAAGCGCACGCAGATGCAATATCATACAGATGCGGTGTCGAGAAGGGTGCGCCAGGCTTGACGAAATGAAGGGTAACGTAATTGCGGCAGCAGTTGTTCGTGCAATTTGCGATTACTGACGCGCTTGTTATCACGGAAAAAATCCAGCAGGGCCGGCGACAGGGTACGCTCGGCCTCTTCCGGTGAAAGAACGACGGGTGCCGGCGCGTTGATATATGCGGCCAGTTCGCTGGCGTACTGATCATGCGGTAATGGCAGGTCATCGGCGACGTTGATGATGCGTCCGGACTGTGGCGAATGCATGGCTGCGCGGATGGTGCGGACGATATCCTCGATATGAATGCGACTGGCATAATGCGGCGGCGACCAGCGAACCACCCGATAATGACCAGCCCGAAGTTTGGCAACAATATTACGCCTCGGTCCGTAAATGCCGGCAAGGCGAAATATTTCAACAGGCAGACCGGAGTCCAGCCAGGCCTGCTCGGCACGCAGGCGTTGCTTGCCACGCAGGCTGGCGGGGCGGCAATGAGATGTTTCATCAACCCAGGCACCCTCCGCATCTCCGTAAACACCGGTGGTGGACAGATAGCCCGCCCAGCGCAGGCGTTCGAGCCATGGCGTCAGCAACGGTAACCAGGCGGACTGGGTTTCACGCATATGCTCACCATTGCGCTGCAACGGTATGGAATCCAGCAGGGCATCCGTATTTTGCAGCACATGCCGCGGCAGGTCGGCCGGTGTCCGGATCAACAGGGGCCGGATGCCTTGACGGGAAAGCGTTTCAGCATGTTCAGCCGAGCGGGTAGTGGCATAAATCTGCCAGCCATCATGCTGAAGCGAACGTGCCAGCCATGTGCCGCAATAGCCGCAGCCCAATATCAGCATGACGGGCATTCAGAATGCCTGTCCGGTACCGAGATAGAAGCGCCAGCGTCGGGTGGCGAAACCATAAGCGGCATCGCCGCGAATCGTACCCCGGACCAGCCAGCGCAGGGTCCAGCGGATACCCGCGCCAAGCCCGATGAAGGTATTTTTACCCTGTACCGAATGGCTGGTGCCCGGGATGTAGCCGGCATCGCCGAAGGTGACGATTTGCACATTGGCATCGGGGTGTAGCAGGAATCTTCCTTCAATCGTGCCGTAAAGATAGGCTTTGCCCTGGATTTCTCCGGGATAATAGCCGCGGATATTGTCCCGGTTGCCCAGATCAAACAGCCCGTCACGCAACACATTGCCGCTGGCCAGTCCTGCATTGGCGCGCAGGTTCAGCGTGTCTTGCCGGTCGTCCAGGGGGATATAGCTGCGTATGGAGGCGGTTTGCCGGTAAACATTAATCGATGAGCCCAGGGCCTGATGGGCAATGCTCAGGTTGTAGTCAAAGGCGGTGCCGGAGAGCCAGATAATCTGGTTGTTGATTTGACGGTAATTTATGCCGGCCTGTAGTGAATGCTTGCGCGTGCCGGTCACATCGGCCTGTGGCGGCCCGTTGAGCAGGCGGAAGGCAGTGTGGTTCAGGGCGAAACCAAGAGAAACGCCCCAACCTTCGCCCGGGACGGGCCCTAGGGCATAATCAAAACTGATGGCGCCGTTTTTACCGTCCTGCAGATATTCGGATACCAGCTGGCCGTTTTGATAGGTATCAAAAATGGATGTGCCCTTACCGGCAGCCAGATTCATGCTCAACCCGGAATCCCGTATGCGAAACCAGCGGTAGCTGGCCGCATAGGAGGAGCCATTAAGCGTGCTGAAGTTTTTGCCGGTATCCTGTGTGTAAGCCAGGCGAAGGTGATGATTCAGTCCCCACATATTGTATTCATCCAGCGCGATGCCGGCCGAGGATGCACCATTATCGTGACGACTGAACTGGGGAAGAATCCATAATGACCAGCGTTCATGCAGCCGAATATGAACCATGCCCTGCTCATCGGGGGCATGAATATGCACTTCACTGAACAGGCCGAGGTTGCGTAACCAGCGTTCGCCCTGTTCGGTAAAACGGTCCTGCCAGATATCGCCGACGGCAAAAGGAAGCTGGCGCAGCACGGTGCGTTGTTGGGTGCGTTCCAGTCCTTCGAGCGTGATGGAGGTAATGACGGTTTCTGCAGCATGGGCAAGCGGAGCAAGACATGCCGATAGCAGGCATAGGAGGGAAATGATTGCTGGATACTCTCTTGTTTTCATGAAGGCTCTGTCGTTATCTCCCCTGCCAAAAGGCCGTGTATGCTTACCACTGTATTATAGCCGATGAGCCGTGAATATGAAGAGAAACGCGCGTTTACATCCCCGCCGGGGGCTTCTATGCTTCAGAAATGCAATACCTTAGCCGGCTGGCCGCAGGCGTGATCATCTGGCTCGCTGCGATCACATCGGCTGCGGCCGGTGAAATGGATGCGCGGGCGATTATTGATCAGGTGCAGCAGCTGCTGCGCGCCGATACCAGCATGGCCCGCTACACGATGCATATCATCACGCCGCAATGGGAGCGCAGTGTTCGCTTTGATGCCTGGGATGACCGGCTGCACAAGCGCTTCTTTATCCGTATTCGCGCCCCGCGCAAGGACCGCGGCATTAGCTGGCTGAAAGATGGTGGCAATCTCTGGATGTATTTGCCGAAACTGGAACGGGACATCCGCATCCCGCCGTCGATGATGTTATCTGCCTGGATGGGTTCGGATTTTACCAACGACGACCTGGTCAAGATGGAATCACTGGTTGACGATTATCACCATCGGATCGTCAGCGAGGATGAGACCTCGGTGGTGATTGAGTCGGTGCCCCGCCCTGAAGCGCCGGTGGTCTGGGGGCGGATCCTGCATCGCGTCGGGCGCGACGGACTGCCGCTCAGCGATGATTATTACGATGAACATGGCGCGCATGTCCGCCGGCTGGTATTTACTGAGCCGGCCGTGATGGACGGACGGCGTATTCCCACGCACTGGATCATGAGTACGGATGGTAAGCCGGGGCATCGCACCGAGATGATCATCGAATCCGTGCGTTTCAATCCGGCATTGCCAGCAGATATGTTTACACGCTCTGCGCTCCGGCGAAGCTGGGAATAGTTCGCTGATGTTTGCGCTGGCCTGGCGAAATGTGCTGCGCAATCTGCGACGCAGCCTGATCACCGTTGCGGCCGTGGCGCTTGGCCTGACATCGCTGGTGTTCCTGTGGGGCTTTAACGATGGCGTGCATAATACGATGATGCGTAATCTGCAGGAGGTGATTGTCGGCAGCCTGCAGATTCATCGGCAGGGATATTTCCGCCATCCCCGGCTGGTGGATACGCTGCCGGAGCCCGAACGGGTTACGGGACAGTTGCATCAGTTGGGCGTTGAGCGCCTGAGCTATCGGTTGCGCACGTTTGCGCTGGCGGCCGGCGCCGATACCTCCGAGGGGCTGGTGCTGTTAGGCATGCATCCGGCGATGGAGCAGCGCGTCACACGCCTGGCCGGCAAGGTGGATCAGGGGCGCTTTTTGCGGGACAATCAGGAGGCAGCCTGCGTGCTGGGGAAAACCACGGCGCGCAATCTTGGTCTGCGACTCGGCGATGAAGTGGTGATTCTGACTGAGGACCGCTTCGGTTCACTGGCGGCGGAGAAGCTGCGGCTGGTCGGCATTATCTCCAGCGGCGAAATGGGTATTGACCGGGGGCTGGCCATGGTGCCGCTGGGTTTCATGCAGCGGATGCTGGGCATGGAGGGGGCAGTGTCCGAAATTGCCGTGCAGCTTACGCGCGAGCGACTGGAACCCGTGACCGTGGCGTTGCGCACATCGCTCGATGCAGGCTATGAAGTGCTGCGCTGGTACGATATGTATCCGATGATGAAGCAATGGGTGGAGCTGGAGAATGCCTTTTATTACATCTTCCTGTCGATCGTGCTGCTGATTGTTGCGGCGGGCATCATGAATACGGTGTTGATGAGCATGCTGGAACGCATTCATGAGTTCGGTGTGATGATGGCCCTGGGCTGCAGCCGCCGCTATCTGGCCGGCATGGTGCTGACGGAATCGATGCTGCTGGGCATGACCGGGGTGGTCCTCGGTACTTCGGCTGGGCTGTTGCTGGTGCATTATTTCCACGCCGCCGGCATCGATCTGTCCGGACAGATGGCGAGCGTGGCGCGTTTTTATGTCAATCCGGTGGTGCATACCGAGATCAATACGGATCATCTTCTGCATACCGTGCTGTCGGTGTTGCTGGCTTCTGCTGCTGCGGCCATCTGGCCGGCAGTCCGTGCGGCGCGGCTGGAGCCGGTGGAGGCCATCCATCATGTCTGAGCCGTTTTTTGCGCCGGGGTGGTGATATGTTGATCTATCTGCAACTGGGCTGGCGCAATCTGTGGCTGCATCCTGTGCGCAGCGCGCTGACGGCGGCGGCCCTGGCCGTGGGTATGGCGGCATTAACCTTCCTGTCGGCCATGAATGATGGCTGGATGCAGCAGATCAAGGGCAATTTTGCCCTGACGCTGACAGGGCATCTGCAGATTCATGCCGCAGGCTTCGAGCAGTCACGCAAGCTGGCGCAGCATATCGCGGAGCCTGATGCCATCGTGCAGCGGATAGACGGCATTGCGGGCATCCGCCAGCTTGTTCGGCGTGTGCGCGTCTCCGGGCTGGCCTCAAGCGCAGGCAGCAACGGTGGCGCCCTGATTTATGGCGTGGAAGCGGCAGACGAACGCGAGATAAGCCGCTTGGCTGGCTTTGTCCAGCAGGGACGCTGGCTGTTGCCGGACGATGTGCGCGGCGTGGTGCTGGGCGCCGGACTGGCTGATCGCCTGCATGTTGGCCTGGGGGACAAGGTCGTGTTAATGGCCTCCGTCAGCAACGGGGATATCGCCTCGGAAGTGTTCCGTGTGCGTGGCCTGCTGCATTCGGGCGTCATGGATATTGACGATCTGCTGGCCATCATTCCGCTGCGTATGGCCCAGCAATGGCTGGGGCTGGGCGATGCGGTGACCGATATTGTGATTCGCGCCGATGATTTCGATACGGTTGATCCGTTGCAGCAGCGCCTGGCGCAGGCGCTGCAGGGGCAGGGGTTGGAGATTCTGCGCTGGAATGATATTGACCCGATGGCCCAGCAGTGGGCCGATTTCGCGGATGCTTATACCTGGGTCGTGTTGCTGATTGTGATTCTGGTGGTGCTGGCCGAGGTCCTGAACACAATGCTGATGAGCCTGCATGAACGCATCCGGGAGTTCGGCCTGATGGGGGCAATGGGCGTGCGTTCCTCACAGCTGTTTGTGATGGTCGTCTGGGAGACGATGTTGCTGGTGATGCTGGGCAGCCTTATTGGTTTTTTGCTGGGAGGTGGTCTGGCATGGTGGTACGGCAGTCGGGGAATCGATCTGTCGCAATTCGCCGTGGCGTTTTCGTTTATGTACATGGATCCGGTGATTCACCCCGCTTTGCAGGCTGCGAGTTGTCTGCGTATTCTCGGGGCGGCACTGATCGGCGCGCTGGCAGCCGGCCTGATTCCGGCCTGGAAGGCGGCGCGGCTGGAGCCGGTGGAGGCGTTGCGGGAGTTATGAGATGGCATTGATTCGAGCGGACGGGCTGAGCAAGGGATATCGCAGCGGAGACAGCCTTGTCCGGGCGCTGGACGGAGTCAGCCTTGACGTGCCGCAGGGCGCATTTGTCGTGCTCGCCGGACGTTCCGGTTCCGGCAAGACCACGTTACTGAATATGCTCGGTGGCTTGGACCGCCCTGACAGCGGTTCACTGGTGGTCGCCGGCCATGATGTATTGCGCATGAGTCGTGATGAACGTGCCGCCTTTCGTCTGCATCATCTCGGCTTTGTCTTTCAGGCCTATAATCTGATTCGGGTGCTGACGGCACGGGAAAACGTTGCCTATGTGTTGCAATTACGCGGTATGGAGAAGCGGCAGCGGCTGGCGCTGGCTGACCGTTGGCTGGCCGAGGTGGGCCTGCAGGGCTTTGAGCATCGCCGTCCGGATCAGATGTCCGGCGGCCAGCAGCAACGCGTGGCCGTGGCGCGAGCCCTGGCGGCATCGCCGGATCTTGTGCTGGCTGATGAGCCGACGGCCAACCTCGACTCCCATACCGGTGCGAATCTGATTGCCTTGATGCGACATCTGAATGAGCAGCAGGGCATTACGTTTGTGACGGCATCGCATGATCCGTCCGTAATCGCCGCCGCACGCACGCTGGTGACGATGCAGGACGGGAAAATCGTCGATCTCAGGGAGGGCTGATGCGTTTGCGGCTGCTGTGCGCCTTGCTGCTCGGCATGGTCCAGCCTTTGCATGCCATGGAAATCCGCGGCGAGTATCGCAACCTGCTGTTTGAAACCGAGAATTCGACAGCTCAGCGTGTGGTCACGGATCTGAATCGTCTGCGCCTGCAATGGCGTGGCATGCTCGATGCATGGTCCTGGCAGCTCAGTTACGATCATGAATTCCTGTATGGCGGTTTGCTGCGCGATCCGTGGTTTCGTCAGCAACTTGAACTGTCTCCGCCAACCTGGCTGGATGCTGCGGCCACGATCAGCAGTTCGCCTTCACATCGCTGGCAGCATCGGCTGTATCGCGGCTGGTTGCGCTATGAAAAGGGGCCATGGCGGTGGACTGTGGGGCGCCAGCGCATTGCCTGGGGCTCCGGGCGGATATGGAACCCGACCGACCGTTTCAATCCGATACAACCGACAGCACTGGAGCCGGATCAGAAGCTGGGCGTCGATGCCGTGGACGGACAATGGCGTTATTCCGGCTTTGGTGGCATTGAGGTGGTTGCAGCGCCGGGCAACGCGCATTCCGGCACGACGCGCAAGCTGGCCATTCGCTGGGCAGATACCTGGGCGGAGCGTGACGTGGCCGTATTGGCCGGGCGAATGGGCCGCGAGAGCGTGGCGGGCTTCGATATTACGGGCAATATCGGTGATGCCGCTTACCGGATGGAATGGCTGCAGTCCTGGGGTGGTTCGGTCGGCCGCTACAGTCAGGTCAGTGCAGGTTTCGATGGCACATTGGCCAATAGCTGGTTTCCGGCGGGCCTGTATCTGGCCGTGGAATATTTCTTCAACGGTGCGCCGCAGGGGCATCGGCTGCGTGCGACGGATGCTGTGCAGAGCATTTCGCATCATCTGCTGGGCGGTATGGCGGGCTATGATCTGACGCCGCTATGGCGGCTGGATATGCTGTTCCTCGCCGATCTGGAACAGCCTGGCTGGTTTCTGGCGCCACGCCTGAGATGGTCAGCACGTGAAGACCTGGACCTCACATGGATTGCGCAATGGCCAACAGGGAGCCAGGGCGAGTTTGCCGCCTTTCATCGCCTGCTGGCCATGCAGCTGGAGTGGTATTTTTAGGCCCTGATCCGCATCTTTCACGAGGGCGTAAAAGTCACATCAGGGTTTTCGCTGCCATTGCCCGGACGGTGTCTGGATATAGTAGCCGGAGGGCGTTTTCTGGATGGCCTTTTTTCCGGCCAGCAGTTCAACCTGACGGAGTGTGGTGCCATTGCGGGCTGCAATTTTCTGATAATGCGCCTTTCTTTTCTGATTAATGCGGATAACCAGTTGTTGTACATCTGCCGGTGCCGGACGGACAAGTCCAAGATAACCATCGGGCTTTTCTCCGATCAGACCGGCCTGCTTGGCCGCATGAAGGTCAGCCGACCAGGCCGGTGTCGGTGAGATGAGCAGGCATGGTGCCATCAACCCGAGCAGGAAGGCCAGTGGCAGGAAAGTTCTGAGTTTCAGGTTGTGTATCATCATTCGCTCCATTTAAAACAGTCCGCTGTCTTCCGAAAGCACATTTTCGAGGTCCTTTTCAACCCTGACGCGGATTTCATGCTCAATTTTGATATTCATATTGATCGTAATCGGTTTGTCGGGGGCTTCGACCTTGACTGTCGGATTACAGGCCAGCAACGTGGCGGCCAGCCCCGGCAGCAAGATCCAGCGATAGCGTCGATATATCATCCTGCCTCCTGCATATTTTTTATCATGCTGAACCAGTCTAGCAGTGCACCGTTTTTTCGGCAATGCGCAGGCTTTACTCCCCATGGAGTTTTTTGCGCACGTTTTTCTCGATGTTGCTGCCCAGTTGCAGGCTTTTAATCAGTTGCAGAACATTCTCTTCGACATTCAGGTTGAATGTAATCGGTCGCCCGTTTTCATAATTCGGGTTATGTCCCTGCAGTTTGAAAGCCAGATGCAGGGTGCCGTCCGGAATATAATCGGCCTGAATATCCATGCGTTGATAACGGAAGTCGGAGAGCACCTGCATGGCCAGTCCGGCGCCCATATTTGATTCGGCCATCTGACGCACCGAGGCGGAGCCGGTATAACGGATGATGCCGCCGGGCGGTCTGGCGTGAAGCATGCCTTGTTGCAGCTGCAAGCCCTCCGTTGTCAAATCCAGCGGCAGCGTACCATCCAGTTGCCCCTGTACCTGCAGCCCTTCCTGCTGTTCCAGGGCGACGATTGCAGCGAGATCAATGCGTTCCAGCCGGATGTTGAACGGATTATGCGGGCGACCGGGGCGAAGAAGGATTTCCGCTGCCCTGGCTGAACCGCCCAGCAGTTGCACAGAGAACTGTTTGATGCGGATCAACGGATTGCCTGTCAGGGGCCATGAGCCGGACAGCTGCATGGTCATATTCTGCAAAGGAACAGGGCTTTGCAGGCGCTGCAGGGTGACCCTGGCCGGTTGCAGAACCGCGCGCTGCCCGTCATAGCGCAGATGCGCTGTTGTCTGTAAACCCTGGAAGGCCTGTTGCTGCCAGCTGCCGGCAAGTGCCTCCAGTTGCAGTTGTGCCTGCGCGAGCAGCTCATCTCCCTGCCAGCGCAGATCGCCGGATGCCCGGATGTTGCCCTGCTGCAGGTCGAGTTGCGGCATGAAGTTATTCAGCCAGACCTTAACGGCGGCCTGCCGTTGGCCGATGTTGATGCTGTCCGAGTGATAATGCATGTGTCCGCTGCCGCGTTGCATATCGAGTGCAAGCTCACCTTCCAGCCGACTCAGTCCTGGTGCCAGTGCTGCCTGCCATTGCGCACTGAGCTGTTGCTGTTTGAGCCGGAACATGGCCTGCAGCTGTTCCATGCGTAGCGTGTGTGGGGGCATTGTCAGGCTGAGGCGGGGAATCTGCAGCCGGCCATGGAGGATGCCGGTGCGATCGCGTTGTAGCTGCATCCGAATGTCAGGCAAGGCGATGCGATCATGACCATGTCGGACAGAAGGAATATTGATCTGCAGTTCGACTGGTTGCAGCAGCATATTCGCCTGTCCGGTGGACAGGATCAGATCCTGATTCAGGGTAATGCCTGCCTGCGGGATGAACCAGTTGCCCTGACGCAGCCGGCGGATGTCGAGGCGGGAGGAACGTTGCAGCATAAGCTGCGCATGCGCGTCAACAAGAGAAAACGTGCCACCGAGCCGGCGGGTTGTCAGTGTGGTACGTTCTTGCTTTCGGCCAATATGGATTTCGGTATTATCCTGTATCTGCCACTGGCCCCGGCCTTCGGCAAGCTTCAGGGAGCCGGTAATATTCGCGCCGGCCGAGTCATCCAGCAGGCTGGCCTGCAGGCGAATGTCGGCCTCTGCGGTGAGTTGCGCAAGCAGGGCGCGGGTTAATGGTTGGTTGCGTGGCAGGCTGATGCGCGCATGGATATCAAGGCTGCCTGTCGGCTGCAGGTCGAGTTGCAGCCCCCAGCGCATGAGAAAGGCATTGAGCCTGGCCAGATTGATGTGCACGTCGCTATCCATGTACAGTCGTTGCTGTTGTGATTGCAGGGTACCTTGCATGAGCAATACAGTCTGTTGTGCATGCTGCAGTTGCAGTGTGAAGGCGCCATTCCGCTCGAGGCTGAGTCGGGCCAGTTGAGTTAAAGCCGGGTCCTGCAGTTGCAGATCAATGCGATTGCGTGCATAGACGGCATGCCCGTCCAGATCAAGGTCGCGTTGTTGCTGACGATTGAAATGCTGCAGGCGGATATGATCGATGGTGGCCTGGTCGAATGGCAATTGCTGCAACAAGGCAAGCTGTGAGAGTACGATCAGTCCGCCGCCACCTGTGCCGATGGTAGCGGCAGTGTGGACGGAGACTGTCAACCGGTCGATGTGCAGGGACGATACCCGCTGCTGCAGCAGTTCTGCGGGATGATAGCGCACCGTGAGCTGCGTTGCGTCAATACCGATCTGCGCCTGGTTGCGTTTGGCTGACAGGTGGCGAATATGCAATGCTGACCAGCCGACCTGATCGATTTCGCAGACAACATGGCTGAAACCGGCCTGTTGCAACTGCTTGCGCACCAGCCATGTCAGCCATGCAGGTGCTGTAAGCCATATCAGCAACAGTGCGGCAACGATAAACAGCAGGATGCGCCGTGACATAGTGATAAGTATGGCGGTTTTGGGCGTGCAGGGGAATAGCCGGAACGGGATATGCTTCCCTTACGCCGGGCTGACACCTACACTTCGCCTATGACGCATCAAACTGCACTTACCGGCCATCCTCGCGGGCGTTTGCCGCTGGCACCCGAAGGCTGGCCCTTTCTTATTCCCACGACGCTGTTATGGCTGCTTTCGTGTTTCATGAGCTGGAGCGTGCCGGCCTGGCTGTTGTTTATCCTGCTGCTCTTTATGCTGAATTTTTTTCGTGATCCTGAGCGGGTTTTTCCCGATGAGCCGGGCGTTTTTGTGGCGCCGGCAGATGGCAAGGTTATCCGGGCCGAGAAAACGCCGGATGGCGGCCTGCGCGTGGATATTTTCATGAATGTCTTTGATGTACATGTGAATCGTGCTCCGATGGCCGGGCGCATCACACATATGGAATATACGCCGGGAAAATTCATCAATGCCAGCTACGAACAGGCCAGTACGCACAATGAGCGTAACCGTTTTGAAATGGAAACGGATAGCGGGATGAAGATTGCCTTTACGCAGATTGCCGGACTGGTGGCGCGACGTATCGTCAGCTATGTCAGCGTGGGTGACCATGTCGCAGGCGGCCAGCGGATCGGCATGATTCGTTTCGGTTCGCGTGTGGACTGCGAAATTCCGGCAGGTTATGAACTATGTGTGCGCAGTGGTGAGAAAACCGTTGCCGGCAAGACGATTCTTGCCCGGCCAGCAGCAGATCCAAGCAATGCCTAGTCATACACGCGGTCTGGCACAGCGGGGGGTATATATTCTGCCCAGCCTGTTTACGACAATGGGTCTGTTTGCGGGCTTTTATGCATTGATCGGGGCGATTCAGGGGCGTTTTGAGCTGGCCGGATGGGCCATCATGATTGCCGCGGTATTCGATATGCTTGATGGTCGGGTGGCGCGACTGCTGCAGGCGGAAACGGCCTTTGGTGCGGAATATGATTCCCTGTGTGATATGTTGTCCTTTGGTCTGGCGCCGGCCGTGCTGATCTATTTGTGGGCGCTAGTTAATCTGCCACAGCAGTTGCATAAACTGGCCTGGCTGGCAGCATTCGCGCTGGCGGCCTGTGCCGCACTGCGTCTGGCGCGTTTCAATGTGTTTATCGGCAAGCAGGATAAACGCTATTTTCAGGGACTGCCGACGCCGGCTTCCGCGCTGCTGATTGCCACTGCCGTACTGTTTCACGAGGCATCACAACTGGAGCCTGTGCCATGGTTGTGGTTTGCGGCCTCGCTGGCACTGGCCGGCCTGATGGTCAGCAATGTCCGCTTTATCTCCGGCAAACAGATTGATCTCAAACAGCGACAGTCAGCAGGCATTATCGTGATCATGATTGCCACGATTGCGCTGGTCATGCTCGATCCCTATCGCGTTCCGTTTATTGTTATTCTGGCCTATTGCCTGCACGGGCCGATGCTGAGTCTGTGGCAACAACGGCGGCGCTCAAAGTATCGTCTTGCGCGCAGAAAGGCAGCGGCGCGGCGTAAACAGAATGCGGAAAAGCAGGGTCATTGACGGTGTCCGGCGAACATGCTTGAATCCCGACGATGCAGTCAGGGGCGACTTTTTCAGTTTTTTTTGCGCGGCTATTGCCAGGCGCAGGCCTGCGTATTCCCTGAACCCGATGTTTGAGAGGATAGGCAGGCCGCGGGTGACGATCCGCGGCCTTTTTTATGTGACTTTAGGAGAACGTCATGTCTGATCGCTTGTATATCTTTGACACTACCC
>WFNX01000069.1 GCA_015488375.1 Mariprofundaceae bacterium
CGTTTAAGTTTATTGTGGATGGCGGGCGATGGGGATCGGGCTTGTCTTTGTCCCCAGACGTTCGCATCCCTGATGGAGAACAAAATGATAGATTTTACCGAAGAGCAGATTGAGCGCTATTCGCGCCATATTATTTTGCCGGAAGTCGGGGCTGAAGGACAGTCGAAGCTGCTGGAGTCCAGGGTGTTCATGATCGGTGCCGGCGGCTTGGGTTCGCCCGTGGCCTACTATCTGGCTGCGGCCGGTGTCGGCACGATCGGTATCGCCGATGCGGATGTCGTGGATATGTCCAATCTGCAGCGGCAGATTATTCATAATCAGGATCGCGTGGGCATGCCCAAGGTGGAGAGTGCGCGTGAAACCATGCAGGCGCTTAACCCGGATGTGCAGGTGAAGACCTACAATTATTTCATTACGGCGGACAATGTGCGCGAGATCATCCGTGATTATGACCTGATTATCGATGGCTGCGATAATTTCCCGACCCGTTTTCTGGTCAATGATGCCTGCTATTTTGAGAAGAAACCGCTGGTTTCCGGCGCCATGTTCCGTTTTGAAGGACAGGTGGCGACATTCAAGCCGCATCAGCAGAAGGGGGCGCCCTGCTATCGCTGCCTCTATCCCGAGCCACCACCGGCAGGTTTGGTGCCGTCATGCTCGGAGGCCGGCATCCTAGGTGCGCTGGCAGGTGCCGTGGGCACGATTCAGGCCGTCGAGGCGATCAAGGAACTGCTCGGCATTGGCGAGTCGCTGGCCGGCCGTCTGATGACCTTCGATGCGCTGCGCATGGAGTGGAAGAAGCTGAAGCTGCACAAGGACCCGCAGTGCCCGCTGTGCGGCGAGAACCCGACGATTACGGATCTGGTCACCTATGAGCAGGCCTGCGAACTGAAGTTCGGCGAATAAGGCGTATAGCCGGAGACTTGATGGAGAACACGATGACAGAATTTCATTTTGCCCGGACATCGGATGTGGACGAATTTGAGGCGGGATACAAGGCGTTTCGCGTCGGTACAATGAGCGAGGAGCGTTTTACCCCGTTTCGCCTGCAGATGGGGGTCTATGGCCAGCGTCAGGAAGGCGTGCAGATGGTGCGCATCAAGCTGCCCGGCGGCAATCTGACGGCGGATCAGCTGGATGTTATCGGTGATTGCGTTGAAGACTATGCCGGGCGCATGCCGACGGACGGCAGCCTGCAGCAGGCGCCGGAGAAACTGGCCCATGTGACCACACGGCAGGATATCCAGCTGAATTTCGTGGCGCTGGATGATGTGCCGGCCTTTTTGCGACGTCTGGATGCGGCCGGGTTGACCACGCGCGAGGCCTGCGGCAATACCGTGCGCAATGTGTCGTCCTGTTTCATGGCCGGGCGTTGCCCGTCCGAACACGCCGATGTCAGTGTGCATGCGCGTCGCTTTGCCGAATACTTTTTGCGTCATCCGCTGACGCAGCAGTTTCCGCGCAAGTTCAAGGTGAACTTTTCCGGTTGCGTGGCTGATTGCGGTCTCTCCGGTATGCACGATATCGGGTTTATCGCGACCGAGCAGGATGGCATCCGGGGCTTTCAGGTCTGGGCGGCCGGTGGCCTGTCATCGCAGCCGATGGGCGCGCTGTTGCTGGAGGAATTTGTGCCTGAGCAGGAGATGCTGCTTGTTGGCGAGGCGCTGATGCGCATGCATTTCAAGTATTCTGATCGCAAGCGTCGTGCCCGTGCGCGTCTGAAATACGTGGCGCAGAAGCTGGGTGCCGAAGGCTTTGTTGAGGAATATCGCCGTCAGCGTGCGGTGATCGAAAAGACGCATGCAGATGATGCGGGGTATCCTGAAGCCGCCTGGCGCACGCCGGGCACTGCGGCGCAGCCGCCGCGGGATGCGAGCGGCGTGGTCGATCAGCATAACGGCAAGAAGGCCGTGTTGCTGAACCTGTTTCGCGGCGATTTGACGGCTGCCCAATGCCATGCCGTCGCGGAGGCGGCGCGCGCCGCCGGTAGCGGCGCGCTGCGGGTGACGGCGGAACAGGGCATGATGATTGTGGACGTTGAGACCGATCAGGTTGCGACGGTTCTGGAGATTTTGCAGCAAGCCGGTCTCTGCACGCGCGATGCGCGCGGCATTGCCGATATCGTGGCTTGTCCGGGTACCGAAACCTGCCGTTTGGGGATTACCTCCAGCCGTGGCCTGGCCGAGGCCCTGCGGCCATTGATGGATGAGGTGAAGCAGGATGTGGCCCTGGCAGGCATCGCGATCAAGGCCTCGGGCTGCCAGCATTCCTGTGGCCGGCATCATATCGCCGATCTGGGTTTTCACGGGCTGGCCAGGAAGATCGATGGCCAGGCAGTGCCGCATTATCAGTTGCATGTCGGCGGCTCGGGCCGTGCCGGTGAACCGTTTGCGTTTGCCACGGATCCCGTGCCGGCCAGGCGTGCGCCGGAGGCGGGCATGGCCGTGTTGCAGGCCTATCGTGCCGGCCGGAACGACGATGAAACGATCCATGACTGGGCCGCCCGTATCGGCCGTGACGGCATCAACGCGATTCTGGCTCCCTTTGCCGGCCAGCCGGGCGAAATCGACGGGCTGATTTATGACTGGAGCGAGAATGAGGCCTTCAATACGAAGGGGAACAAGAAGGGCGAATGTGCCGGCGCGGTGCTGTCGATGACCGATGCGCTGGTCTCCGAGGCGGCATATGAACTGCGTATTGCACGCGCGCATATCGATGCGATGTTCTGGGCGGAGGCTGCGACGGCCTTGCGGCGCTCGGCAATTTCGACGGCTCGTGCGTTTCTCGTGCCTCATGGCGAAGCGCCGGAAGCCGATGATGAGGTGTTTGCGCTGTTGATGGCCAATGCCGCTGCGGACCAGGCGGTGATGAAAGGCTTTCAGGCAGTGCAGGCGGCATTGATGGGCATTGACCTGGCCGATCCGGCCGCTGGTGTAACGAAGTTGCGCGATGTGCAGGCCGACTGGCTGGCACTGGCGGAGCAGCGCTTTGCGGCCGTGCCGCAGGAGCAGGATGCGCCGGAAGAAGCGCAGGCGGCATCGGATGCGGAGCCTGCGGCTGATGAGGAGATTCCGTTACTCGATCTTTCCGGTGTCGCCTGCCCGATGAATTTTGTCAAAACCAAGATTCGTCTGACGACGCTGCCGCTGGGTGCATGCCTGGACGTGATTCTGGATGATGGCGCGCCGATCGAGAATGTCCCGTTATCGCTGGAAGAGCAGGGGCAGAAAATTCTCAGTAAGGAAAAACTGGGTGAGGCACAATGGAAAATTCGTGTGGAGAAGACATCCGGTATTTAAGCGATGAATCCCCAGCCTCATCCTTTTCGTAACCCGGGCAGAACCAAGCTGGCTCTGGTCAGCCATGGCGTAGCCTTGCCGGATGGCTTGCCCGGAGCTTCGCGCTGGCTGTCGCAGGCCAATGCGACGGAGGTGCTGCTTGATCTTCGCTTGCCGACCGGGCACTTCTGTACGGTGCCGGTTGGCCAGCCGTATACGGAGAAAAGTCCGGTTCGCCTGGAAGTGGATGCGAATGAAAGCGAAGGCAAACTGATCTGGGGTGGCGAGTCGCTGGATGTCCAGTTATTGCCGGCCCCGGCCTTTTATCAGCGCACGACCCGGTCGGGGGCACGCATGGGCAGTATTGCCGCGTTGCACGAGCGGCTGCTGATTTTGCATCCGTTTCTCGGCTGTGGTTTTTTTGCGCGCGATGGTGAGGCCTGTCAGTACTGTCAGTATGATTCCATGCTCAATGAGGAAACGCCGCCATTGCGTGATCCTCTGGAACTGGTCGAAGTGGTGCAGGCGGCTATGGCGGAGCGCGAGATTGATACGGTATATCTGTATAACGGGTATGCACCGGGCGATGATGCAGGTTTAAAGCGCCTGATTCCGGTAATTGCCCTGTTGCGCCGTCATTTGGGTCATCGTCAGATTGCTCTGGAAACCGTGGCGCCGCGGAAGTTGTCGGTCATTGATGATCTCTATGCCGCCGGCCTGGATATTTTTGTCTGCAATCTGGAAGTGTTTAATAAACAGCGTTTTGCCGAGCTTTGCCCTGGCAAGGATGCGCATGGCGGGCAGGATGCCGTGTGGGCCGCATTGAGCCATGCACGAACCGTTTTTCGTCCCGGTTCCGTGGTCAGTCATTTGATTGTCGGTCTGGAGCCTCCGGCCTCGACGAAAGAGGGCATGGAGGCTTTGGTCGCACAGGGGATTGTTCCCCTGCTGGTGCCGTTCCGTCCATTGCCGGGTACACCGCTGGCTGATGAGCCGCCGGTCAGCCTGGAAGTTCTGGAAACATCCTTTCTCCATTTGTATGGACTGCTGGCGGATGCACCGTTCCCTATGCATCGTCTGCGCCATATGGGCAGAGTGCTGACGCCGATGGAAAGCCGGGTACTCGATGGTTCACAGCCAACGCTCGGTGATATCTGGGCGGTTTCACCTATGGGTAAAAAAATTGGCGGTTGGGTGAATGAATTGCGTCGCCATTTGCGAGCCTCATCCCGTCATGAGCATGCCGTGTTTCTGGATCGTCGCCCCTTGCCGTTATTGCTGGCCTCAGGCAGTGCGCCGTTTGCAGCCATGGGTGTATTATTTGCCTGTGCCTTATGGTTGCTGAACATACAGCCTCCGGAAGGGCTTGGTATTTCGGGCTGGCATGCGCTGATTGTATTTGGCCTGTGTCTGGTGCTATGGGTCACGCAGTTACTGCCTTTAGCGATTACTTCGTTGCTGGGCATGGCGGCATTGCCGCTTGTTGGTGCAATGGAAGCCGGTGATGTGTTTTCATTATTCGGCAATCCTGCCGTGTTTTTTATTCTTGGTGCCTTCATGCTGGCGGCGGGCCTGATGCAGACAGGTGTTTCCGAGCATCTGGCGCTGATGTTTATTGATCGTTTCGGGCGGGGCGCGCGATCCATGTTGCTGGCCATGTTGCTGTTGCCGGCCGTCATGGCCATGGCCATGCCGGAGCATGCCGTGGCTGCCGTATTCCTGCCGATTGTCTGGCAGATTGTGCGCAGTCTGGGTCTGCGTGTGGGGCATCCTTATGCTCAGGCCCTGTTTTTGTCCATGGCCTGGGGGGCGATCATCGGGGGTGTGACGACACTGCTTGGCGGTGCCCGTGGTCCGCTTGCCCTGGCACTGCTGGAAGAAATTAGCGGTACGACATTTTCCTTCCTCGACTGGACACTGGCGGCCTTGCCGATCGTGTTGCCGATGCTGGGCGTGGCCGTGCTGGTACAGTTATGGTTGGTTCCGTTGCAGCGGGTTCGTATTGATGCTGCGCATGATTATATTGCACAGCGGCGGTTGGAAATCGGAGCGATGTCGCTGCGCGGGCGTATGATGCTGGTGCTGATGGCGGTGACGTTGCTGGCCTGGATCAGTGCAGGGCATGTGCTGGGGCTGGCCGGCATTGCGTTGATCAGTGTGGTCGCCATGTTTGTGTTGCGACTGGTGGACTGGCGTGAACTGGAATCATCGGTGAACTGGGGCGTGGTTCTGATGTATGGCGGGGCCATCGCGCTGGGAAAGGCATTGAGTGAGACAGGGGCCGCCGAATGGCTGGCCGTGCAGATGTTGTCTGATGGTATTTCCGGCCTGGCCTTGCTGTTTCTGCTTGGTCTGGTGACATTATTGCTGACCGAGGCGGTCAGCAATGCCGCGGCTGTGGCCATTTTGCTGCCGATTGCCATGCCTCTCGGTCTTTCTGCCGGGCTGGACCCGATTTTTGTCGCGCTGGCGGTGGGAATCGTATCCGGATTTGCTTTCATGTTGCCGATGGGGACACCTCCCAATGCGATGGTGATCGGGACGGGCTGTGTCAGGCCGCTGGCAATGTTTCGTTTCGGCGCATTGCTTTCGCTGTCGGCACTGCTGTTGTTTATGTTGGTAGCGGCATTCTGGTGGCCGCAATTAGGAGTCATGCATTGAAGGAAAAGATTGTTTCGTCCACGGCTGTTCTGCGCGAGGCCTGGCAAGCCCATGGCGACGGGCTGGTATATCCCTGCAGCTTCGGCGGCGAGAGCTCGGTGCTGCTTGATCTGATCCATCGGGCAGAGTTGCCGATTCAGGTGCTGACGCTGGATACCGGCCGTTTGCCGCAAGCCACCTATGATTTCATTGATGAGGTCAGGCGTTATTACGCGATGGATGTGCGGATCGTTTTCCCCGACTACCGGGAGGTGGAAACAATGCTGCTGCAATACGGGCCGAATCTGTTTCTTGCCTCTGCGGAGCTGAGAAAACATTGCTGTGAAATCAGGAAGGTGCACCCCCTGCAACGCGTGCTCAAGGATAAAACAGCCTGGATTACCGGCCGTCGTCGCGAGCAGTCGAAGGGGCGTGAGCATATTCAGGTTCGGGAAAGCGATAATGTGTATGGACTGATAAAGTACAACCCGTTGCTGGACTGGAGCTGGGAAGAAATCCGGCAATATATTGATGGCCATGATATTCCCTACAATCATTTGCTGGATCAGCATTATGTATCCATCGGCTGCGAGTGCTGCACGCGGGCGATCACCGTTGGTGAGGACCCTCGGGCCGGGCGCTGGTGGTGGGAAAATGAAGACACATTGGCAGAATGCGGTCTGCATGTTACAAGCATTCGTCGTGGCAGCGGTGAAAACGAACAGGGCGAAGGAATTTAGGTGAGGAGAGACAGATGTCTGAAACAATATCGGAACACAGACTGACGCAGTTGAAGGCACTGGAGGCGGAATCCATCCATATCATCCGCGAGGTGGTAGCCGAGTTTCGTAATCCGGTGATGCTGTATTCGGTGGGCAAGGATTCCAGCGTACTGTTGCACCTGGCGCGCAAGGCCTTTTACCCGGCGAAAATTCCGTTTCCGCTGCTGCACGTGGATACCGGCTTCAAGTTCAGGGAAATGTATGAATTTCGCGACTGGTATGTAAAAGAGGTTGGCGCGGAGCTGATTGTACGGCGCAATGAAGAGGCGATTGCCAAGGGCATGAACCCCAAGGATTACGGTGTGGCCCGTTGCTGTGGCGCGCTGAAAACCCAGGGGTTGCTCGATGCGCTGGAAGAAGGCGGATACGATGCGGCCTTTGGTGGCGCACGCCGCGATGAAGAGCGCAGCCGGGCCAAGGAGCGCGTGTTTTCGATGCGTGATGAGTTTGGCCAGTGGGATCCGAAGAATCAGCGGCCTGAGTTGTGGAATATCTATAACGGTCGCATCCATGAGGGCGAAAGTGTGCGTGTGTTTCCGATTTCCAACTGGACGGAGATGGATGTCTGGCTGTATATCCGCGAGGAAAACATCCCTATCGTACCATTGTACTTTGCCAAGGAGCGGCCAATGGTGGAGCGCAAGGGGCTGCTGATCCCGTACTACGAGGATATGAAGGATCAGCTGCTCGAGGGCGAGGAGCCGAAGATGATTATGAGCCGGTTTCGCACACTGGGCTGCAGCCCCTGTACCGGGGCCGTGCGTTCGGATGCGGCGACGATTGATGATATCGTCATTGAAGCTGCGGCGGCCAAGCGCTCCGAGCGCGAAACACGCATTATTGACCATGGCTCCAACTCGATGGAAGACAAGAAGAAAGAAGGCTATTTCTAGGATTGATACGGTTTTTCAGAAATCCGGTTTTGGCGGATAACAAGAGGGTGTGCAATGACGGAATTTAATTTCAAGCTGAGTCAGGAAATCGAGCTGCTGCGTCTGGTAACCGTGGGCAGTGTCGATGACGGCAAGTCCACGCTGATCGGACGCCTGCTGGTGGATACCAAGGGCGCTTTCGAGGATCAGTTACTGGCCGTGCGCAAGAAGAAGGGGCAAACACATGTGGCCTCGGCGGCGGAGATTGATCTGGCGATGCTGACCGATGGCCTGGCGGCTGAGCGCGAGCAGGGCATTACAATCGATGTGGCCTATCGCTATTTTGCCACGCCCCGACGTAAGTTCATTATGGCCGATTGTCCGGGGCATGAGCAGTACACGCGCAATATGGTGACCGGTGCCTCCACGGCCAATGCGGCGATCATCCTGATCGATGCGCGTAACGGGGTAATGCCGCAAACCAAGCGTCATACGCATATCCTCGGTTTGCTGGGAATCCCGCATCTGATCGTGGCCGTTAACAAAATGGATCTGGTGAATCACAACCAGGCGGTTTTTGAACAGATTCGTGCGGAAATGCAGGAATACTGTGCCCGGCAGGGAATTCGGGACCTGATATGTATCCCGATGTCAGCGCTCAATGGCGACATGGTGGCTGTGCGCGGCGAGCATATGGATTGGTATGAGGGCCAGACCCTGCTGGAGACCCTGGAATCGCTGTCGGTGATGGACGATATCGACCGTAAGCCATTCCGTTTTCCTGTGCAGCTGGTCAACCGGCCGCAAACCCCGGATCTGCCCGATTACCGTGGCTTCATGGGCACGATAGCCTCCGGTACGGTGCGCGTCGGTGATGAGGTCATGGTGGCTTCCACGGGGCTGACTTCCCGCGTTGAGGAAATCGTGACCTTTGATGGAAATCTTGAGGAAGCGTTTGCGCCGCAAAGCATCACGCTGACGCTGAGCGATGAGATCGATATTTCGCGCGGCGATATGCTGGTTCATCCGACGGCACGCCCGAATGACACGCGGGATCTGGTGGCCAATGTCTGCTGGATTGGCGATGAGCCGCTGACGCTGCGCAAGAAATATCTGATCAAGCATACGACGAATACGGCCAAGGCCATGGTGGCCAGTATCGATTTTCGCCGGGATATTCATACCCTGGAGAAAATGGATGCCGACGAGCTGGCGATGAATGAAATCGGCCAGATTACGTTCCGCCTGCAAAAGCCGTTGTATTATGATGCCTACAAGGACAATCGTCTGACCGGCAGCTTCATTATCATTGATACGTTTACCAACAACACCGTGGGCGCAGGTATGATCGTCTGATTTTTCCGCCCTGATGACAGCTGCGGGAACTGTCTATTGCCCGTCA
The DNA here is from genome assembly GCA_015488375.1 of Mariprofundaceae bacterium. GTDB lineage: Bacteria > Pseudomonadota > Zetaproteobacteria > Mariprofundales > Mariprofundaceae > J005. Next base: position 8,975 of record WFNX01000069.1, read on the forward strand.
GCCTGCTGCATGGCCGCCTGAATCACTGAGGCGGCTATTTCATCGGCCAGGGCGCGCCCTGTATCCGTAAGTTTCAGGGCCTGTGTATCGCTCTGCACCGCATTCTGTTGCATGAACGGCAGCAGAGCCCGGGCAAACATTGCATCCGGTGTATTGCCGAAACGATGACGGAACAGCTCCCGCATAATGCCGTCCGTGCGGCGCAGTCCCAGCCAGATGGCTTCGGCTGCGGCCATGATGGGAGGCAGCTGTTCTTCACTGGCCACGGCCAGCCCCTGTGCATTGATGTCCCGAATATAGTGTTCCGGTGTTCGGCGGTTGCTGTAGCGCGTAATACCGCCATCCGGCCGGTCGAACTTGCCGGCAGCGCCGGCGCCGATACCCAGATAGTCCGCATAGCGCCAGTAGGCATCATTGTGACGGCAGTGGAAGCCGGGCCGGGCGAAGTTTGAGATTTCATAGGCTTCAAAACCATGTCGGGCCAGCGTATGGCGGGTGAGTTCCATCAGCGACAGGGATTGCAGCTCATCAGGCAGGGCATAGGGATGCTGCCGATGCCGGCGGGCCAGGCGCGTATGCGGTTCGACCGTGAGCTGATAGCAGGACAGATGTTGGGGCGCCAGCGCGATGGCCTGGTGCAGGGTTTCAAGCCAGTTGTCTTCATCCTGGTCGGGCAGTCCGTACATCAGATCGAGATTGAGATTATCGAAGTCGCAGGCTTTGGCCTCCATCAGGGCGGCGATGGCCTCTTGTTCAGTGTGAATGCGTTCCAGCCATTGCAATTGCTGCCGTTGCAGGCTTTGCACGCCGATCGACAGGCGATTGATGCCGCAGTCGCGCAGGGCGGCAAAATGCGCGGCGTCGCTGCTGCCGGGATTGGCCTCCAGTGTAATTTCGGTATTGTCGGTGCAGGGAAACAGTGCGCAGGCTGTCTGCAGGATATGGTCGATCAGTTCCGGCGGAGCAAGCGAAGGCGTGCCACCGCCGAAAAATACGCTGTGCAGGGGGCGATTGCGAAAGCAGGGCATGGCTGCCCGTTGCCGTAATTCACGGATCAGGGCATGTTCGTAGGCCGCCCACGGAATATCGTTACGCACATGGGAATTAAAGTCGCAATAATGGCATTTATGCGCGCAGAACGGGATGTGAATGTACAGATGCAGCGGCGTATTCAGAGCAGCACGACCTCATATTGTCCGGTCTGGAAAGCAGCATCGCTTTTCAGCGTGATTTCCTTGCTGAGAAAGTGTTCAACGCGGGTCACATTGTCGCTTTCCTCGCCGAGCAGCCGGTCGATAATATCCGGGTGGGCAATGACCATCAGCTTTTCACAGGGGTAGGCGCGGGCTTCGGCGACCACATCACGGAATAACTGGTAACAAATGGTTGTCGGGCTTTTGGCAAAACCGGTTCCTTGGCAACAGGGGCATTCCTGCATCAACACGCGGCCCAGTGAGTCACGGGTGCGTTTGCGTGTCATTTCCACCAGACCGAGGCTGGAGAGCTGCACGATATGTGTTTTGGCCTTGTCCCGTTTCAGGGCCTCTTCCAGCATTTCCATAAGTCGCTGGCGGTTTTCCTCATCCTGCATATCGATGAAGTCGATAACGATGATGCCGCCGAGGTTACGCAGGCGCAGCTGATGCACGATTTCATATACGGCCTCAAGATTGGTTTTGAGCCCTGTTTCCTCAAGATTGCGTGAGCCGACAAAGGCTCCGGAATTCACATCGATGGCGATCAGCGCTTCGGTCTGGTCGATGATGATATAGCCGCCGGATTTCAGCGGCACACGTTTTTGCAGTGCGCGGTGGATGGCATCTTCCACGCCATAGACATCGAAAATCGGCCTGTTGCCCGGATAATAATAGAGCCGATCGGCGACTTCCGGCATGAAATTTTGCGCAAAGCGTTTCATGCTGTCATAGGCCTCGCGGGAATCGATATGGATTTTTTCCACATCATCATCGACATAGTCGCGCATGACACGAAGAAACAGATTCAGTTCCTTGTGAATCATGGTTGCCGGCGCCGCATGCTTGCTGCGTTGTTCAATATCGTTCCACAGACGCAGCAGAAAATCGAGATCCTGCCGCAGTTCATGTTCCTGACGGCCTTCGGCAACGGTGCGGATGATGACGCTGCCTTTTTCCGGATTCAGTGCTTCGCCGATGGCCAGCAGGCGTTCGCGTTCCTGCGGGTCTTCCAGACGTCGGGCGATGCCCACATGATCAAGGTCAGGAAGGTAAACCAGATAGCGGCCGGCCAGGCCGATATGCGTGGTCAGGCGTGGTCCCTTGGAGGCAATCGGATCGCGCGATACCTGCACAATCAGTTCCTGGCCCTCGCGGATCAGGGTGTTGATGGGGGGGATATTGCGCCGCGGGTGAAACTCTTCTTCTTTTTTGTTGTTTCGTTCGCTCGGAGCCTCGTCTTCCTGATCGACATCCAGCTCCTCGCCGGCGGTGACGATATCACCGGCATAGAGAAACCCGGCTTTTTCCATGCCGATATCGATAAATGCCGCCTGAATACCGGGCAGTACCCGCTGCACGCGGCCTTTATAGATATTGCCTTTGAGGCCGCGTTCGCGTTCGCGTTCGATATAGACTTCTTCCGCCTGGCCGTTTTCCACGCGGGCCACACGCGTTTCAAACGGTGAAACATTCACCAGCAACTCGATACTCATAATGATTGTCCTTTTGATTCGCTATCCTGACAGATTTGTTCCAGTAAGCGCAATGTTGTGCGGGTTGGCAGGCCGATGACGTTGTCCAGCGGGCCGTCGATGGCTTCAATGAAACCTGCTGCACCCTGTTGAATGGCATAGGCGCCAGCCTTGTCGAGGACATCGTTATGGGCCAGATAGCAGTCGATTTCCTGCGGCTGCAATGCCCGGAAGCGCACCGTGGTGCTGACGCAGTCCTCCAGCAGCCGGGAGTCGAGGCGCACACAGACGCCGGTCAGTACATGATGTTGCCGTCCTGATAATTGCAGCAGCATGCATCTGGCCTCGGCCAGATCGGCCGGTTGCCCGATCGGTTTGCCATCAAGCACCACCAGCGTGTCGGCGGCGATAACCGGGCAATGCCCGACGGGACAGGCGAGCGCCTTTTCGCGGGCCAGTCGGCTAACCAGCGTCTCTACGGATTCATCGGGGCGGGGCGTTTCATCGATATGCGAGGGCCGCGTTTCCACGGCCAGACCCGCAGCCTGTAGCAGTTGCAGTCTTCTCGGGGAACGGGAGGCAAGAATGATTTCCATGGCACAAGCATAGCGTGTGCTTGACGCTAACGGTAACAGCTTTACGATGCTGGCCACTGTGAATACACAATCATCATCTCCTCTGGATCGGGCCGTTGCGCTGTGTGCGGATGAAATGCAACAGGTGAATGCCTGTATTCATGAGAATCTGCAGTCGGATATCATGATGATTCCGGCCATTGGACATTATATCGTGAATAGCGGCGGCAAACGTTTCCGACCTTTACTGTGTCTGCTGGTGGCGCGCCTGTTCGGTTATCAGGGAGAGCGGCATATTCCGCTGGCGGTGGTCGTGGAATTTATCCATACCGCGTCCCTGTTGCATGATGATGTGGTGGATTCGTCCAGTCAGCGGCGCGGTGCACCATCGGCCAATGGCGTATGGGGCAATCAGGCCAGTGTGCTGGTGGGTGATTATCTGTTTTCCCGAGCGTTTCAGATGATGGTGCGTGACGGTGATATGGTCATGCTGAAGCTGATGGCGGATGTGACCAATGCGCTGGCTGAGGGTGAGGTGTTGCAATTATCGCGTACGTTCCACCTGGAAATGAATGAGGCCGAATGCTTGGAAGTGATCGAGCGGAAAACGGCCATCTTGTTCAAGGCAGCGGCCGAAGTGGGAGCGCATGCAGCCGGGCAGCCGGCAGCCGTGGTCTCGGCCATGGCGGAGTTCGGGATGTGTCTGGGTGTGGGGTTTCAACTCATGGATGACGTGCTGGATTATCTGGCCAGTGAGGCCGAAGCTGGCAAGCCGGTGGGACATGATCTGGAAGAAGGCAAGATAACCTTGCCGCTGATTTATGCCATGCAGCAGGATGAGGAACTCGCTGCCTGTGTGCAGGCCATTGCCGAGCGCGATGGTGTCTATGAGGCGGACGAACGTGAATGGGTGCGCGAGCGTGTGGTTGCGCTTGGCGGCATTGATTTCACCATGGGCAAGGCGGAAGAGTATGCAGCGCGCGCCAAACGCCTGTTGCCGGCCGATGGTGATGATGAGGTGCGTGCGTTATTGGCTGAACTGGCGGATTTCTCGGCACGCAGGCCATTCTAGGCGGAGCAGGATGCAGTTGGTGCTTGACCTTTTTTTATCTTATGCCTAATTTTCGCGGCCTTCATTGGGGGATCGTCTAGCGGCAGGACTACGGACTCTGACTCCGTCAACCTAGGTTCGAATCCTAGTCCCCCAGCCAGCTAAAATAAGGGCTTCCGGTTTCCCCGGAGGCCCTTATTGTTTTTGCGCCGTCACGTGCCCGATTTGTTTTTGCATGAATGAGGGATAGTATCCCGCATGCGTCAGTCTATGATCACCCGAAGTTTATATGGTGGTTTTGGGCGGGCGTCAGAATCTGCAAATAATATGAAGAAAAATTAATTTCCGTTTCATATGTGGCTCACGGGAGGGCGATATTGTTCGCATCAGTTCGGCGCCATTCCCTCCTCCCCTCCCTAGTGTTTTGCGCCGAGCCTCAGGCCCCGACGGATGTCGGGGCCTTTTCTTTAACCCAGTTTAACCCCATTTGAGTGCCGTGATGGAACTATAATTCCCATATTTTGAGAATATCCATCATGGGCACTAAAGAACACTTCTGTTTCAAGGGGTTTTACAATGATGGAATTGCTAGATGTCGGAACACTCCCAAGTTCGCTTTATTCTCGATATATGAGAATATAGTTGCATTATGTGGGAATGAATGCTATAGCGCGGCAATGGGCGCTGTGATACGCGATTCAAGAGTGGGGCTTAAACACCAACTCCAAAAAGAGGAGAGGGTTGGAACCCGTCGATCTACTGAATGCATCGAGTCTTATTTGCGCAAGGCACATGACTTGTTTCACGGCGGGAAGAACGGAAAAGATACTGTGCTTTTGTTGGAGATGTTTTTCTTTTACAAAGTGGGGCGAGACAACAATAAGGTGGGAAGTGGAAAACAGGCTATCTCCGCGATTTGTGATTTCCTATCGTTTACAAAGACACCTCCATGGTGAATCGCCCCGAGTTTATCGGAGGCATTTTTGTTTGAGTCGTCATGCTGCTTTCTGATACTGAGTCTGTCGATAATAATTTTCTTCGAACTCGCGCGGCGGGATGTGGCCGAGCGGTTCCATTAGCCGGCGATTGTTGAACCACTCGACC
>WFNX01000070.1 GCA_015488375.1 Mariprofundaceae bacterium
AGCTTCGTTTGCGTTTGAGCTGATAAACCTTAAAGACATGCGGGCTGTTAATGCGCCGCCCGACCCAGACTTCATGCAGGAAACGGTCGATATAGACGGGATCATCCTCAAACAGCACCGACGGTGTTTTAATGACGACGGTCTCACCGCTTTCCGTATCCTCGGCCAGATAAACCTGAATGGTGCGACTGGTATGGAGTTCGCGAATGATCCGATAGCCATCCAGCACCATGCCCGCCTCCAGTGGCGGGGGAAACGGCAATGAAGTGAGTTCGCGATAGTACTCCTGCTCATTCTGGTTCGGCAGTTGCCGGACGCGAATGACCTGACAGGTCAGATTATCGTCACTGCCGGCTTCCAGCGCCGCCCTGACGATGTGCCGGGCAGCCTGCTCCGCATCATGCGCCGATGCCAGTTCCTGTAACTGCTGCTGGCTGAGAAACTCATGCACGCCATCGCTGGTCAGGAGAAATGTGTCCCCGTTTTCCATACCCAGGCTTTGATAGTCGAAATGCACCTCATGTTCACCGCCCATGGCGCGAGCCAGATAACTTTTGTTGCGATCAACGATCAGTCGGTGATCCCTGGTCAGGCAGCGCAGCTTGCCATTGCGTAACAGATAGATGCGCGAGTCGCCGACATGAAACAAATGCGCCGTCGTGGATTTGAGAATCAATACCGCCAGCGTGGAAGCCAGACTCAGCTGAGAGGCATAGCAGCGCTGACCCTGACTGTACAACCATGAGTTCAGCGAGCGGATGATACGTTCGCCAGCCGTTTTGACGCTCCAGGACATCGGTGTACTCAGGTAATCGGCAATAAATCCCTGCACGCAATATTCACTGGCTTCGCGACCCGCCTCACTGGAACCAACCCCGTCCGCCGTCACAGCGACGATACCTTTGTGATTCAGCTCCATACCTTCGGGAATGCGAATGCCGCAGCAATCTTCGTTCTGCGCTTTGATGCCGGCTTGTGAGCACTGGCCGGCCTCGACTTTCAGGTACGTTGTCATGAGGACCAGTCTAGCCCGGATGTTTCACGAAGCCATGCATTGCGCCTGGAAACTCCGTGGCAACCATGGCACCTGCAACCCGTTCGCATATCAGTGCAACTCGATTTTTTCGATGCTGCCGTCTTCGTTCTGCTCATACATAAAGCCTTTTGGCTCCTCCAGCACCAGCAGGACGATCATGAACACAACCGCTGCAGCTGCGGCAATGGAGAGAAAAAACGCCTGCGATGACACAAATGACAGGATGGTCAGAAACACGACGCCGCCAACATTGCCGAATGCACCGGTCATACCGGCCACCTGACCGGTCAGACGGCGTTTCACCAGGGGCACAACAGCATAGACCGCGCCATTGCCGGCATTGACGAACAGGGAGGTCAGGATAACCACGGCGACCGCAGCCGGGATGGACCAGCTTGCGTCCATCTGTCCCATCAGGAAATATCCTGCGGCCAGACCACCAAGCGTAACCGCCAGTGTGGTTTTACGGCCGAACTTGTCGCTGAACCAGCCGCCGGCCGGACGCATTAGAAGATTCAGACCGGCGAATACGGATGCCACCATGCCCGCCTGGGCCACGGATAACTGCGCCGTTTCCCGGAAGGTGTCGAAGAAAAACAGCGGCAACATGGAAATCACGGCCAGTTCCGAGCCGAACGTAACCATATAGGAAAGATTCAGGGCTGCGACCTGTTTGAACTTGTAACGATGGATATCCGCCAATGGACGGGCGCCTTTGGCAAACAACCCCTTGTTGATGCGCCAGATTTGCAGCACCTGATAGACATATAATATACCCAGCATCAGGTAGATCACGGAGGTCTCGACTGCGGAAAAAATCCCCAGATTGGCCGGGCCGATTTTCCAGGCCAATACGCCCAGCGCCAGGTATAATGGTGCGGTCATCAGGCAATAGAGCAGAAAGTCCCCTTTGCTGCTGACCTCCATGGCGCCCAGGTTTTTGGGGCGGAAATAGGTCGTTCCTTTCGGGTTGTTGCTGACCGAGAAATAGAAAATGAAGGAATACAGCAAGGCAATGGCGCCGGTAGTCGCCACGGCCCAGCGCCAGCCATCATCGCCGCCATACCAGAAGGCCAGCGTTGGCAGGGTGATCGCGGCAGCAGCCGAGCCGAAATTGCCCCAGCCGCCATAAATGCCTTCGGCCGTACCTACCTGTTTGGCCGGAAACCACTCGGATACCAGGCGAATGCCGATGACAAAGCCAGCGCCGACAAAACCGAGCAGGAAGCGATAAATGGCCAGCCGGGCAAAGCTGTCGGCAAAGGCGAACAGAAAACAAATGGCACTGCCTGCCGCCAAAAGAACGGAGAAGGTGATTTTCGGCCCGTATTTATCAACCAGCATGCCAATGATAATGCGGGCGGGAATGGTCAGGGCGACATTCAGGATCAGCAACAGTTTCACTTCCTGATCAGACAGCCCGAATGTTTCACGAATTGAGGCCATCAATGGTGCAAAATTGAACCAGACAACAAAGCTGATAAAAAAGGCCAGCCATGACATATGCAGGATTTTCATTTTCCCGGTAAACGAAAGCAGGTTGATTTTACTGTGGTCAACACCGGCAGCGGACATAGACGTGTTACTCCTGTGATGGTCTTTTGGCATGGACGAGGCGAGCAAGTTTCATTCCAGCTCTGCCATGTTTCAGAAAAGTTTCAGCCAGCGGGTAACCAGTTGGCGACAAAATATGCGTGCCACGGGGAGATAGCGGGGAATGTCGTGAAGCAATTTTTGGATACCTTCCTGTCCCAGCCATGCGCTTTCACTGGTGCCATGCCGTAGCCATTGCCTGATCAGCTCTTCTGTAATCTCGGCATGGAACTGCAGGCCATAGAGACGGGAGCGCATGCGGAATGCCTGATTGGGAACTTCATTTGCCGTTGCCAGCAACATTGCCTCATCCGGCAAGGTGAACGTTTCACCATGCCACTGAAACACGTTGATATCTTCGATCAGGATATCGGCAAACAAGGGATCCTCGTCGCTGAGAAAGGTTGGCTGGATGGGATGCCATCCAAGCTCCCGGATCGGGGAGGGAAGAATGCAGCCGCCACCGGCCCGGGCCAGAAGTTGTGCGCCCAGACAGATACCAAGAACCGGAAAATCATAATGAATGCACCATTGCAATAACCGAATCTGCTGTCTGATAAAGTCCAGGTGTTCATCGTTGGCGGACATGTGGCCGCCCATGATGACCAGCCCGGAATAATCGCCCAGCGCAGGCGGAATGTTTTCCTCCATGGTCATGATGGTATGGATTGGAAAACCGGCCTGTCGGATGCTTTCTCCGATCAGCGCCGGCGGCTCGTATTCCAGCTGTTGCAGAATGAGAACGGGTTTCTTCACCCTGATGACCCAGCAAGTTTCATTCCTGCGTAAATTTGCTGTGAATTCACATGACTTCATGCCCCTTGTGCCTAAATATTCATCGCCACTGTCCTTTTTTTAGGCTTTTGTGAAAGGCGTCGCGGTACGTACCTGTCTCCGGAAGACAGTCCGATTCTGCGGATACGGCGCAAGGGCAATGAAAATGGCGTGCTTGGAATAAAACTTGCTCATGATGCAATGGACAAACCCTGAATCGGAGAAGTTTTTACATGAAAAAGAAACTGGTAATGATTGGTAACGGCATGGCTGGTATGCGCGCCATTGAAGAAATTCTCGCAGCCAACCCGGACATGTTTGATATCACTATTTTCGGCGCGGAGAAGTACCCGAACTACAATCGTATCATGCTATCTCCGGTATTGGCCGGTGATACAACGGTTGAAGAGATTATCCTCAACGATGAACAATGGTATGCCGATCACGGCATCACCCTGCACCTTGGCAAACGCGTAAGCGAAATTCAGCGCGGCTATAAAAAAGTGGTCGCTGAAGATGGTACTGTCGCTGAATACGACAACCTGATCATCGCAACCGGTTCCAATCCGTTCATTATTCCGATTCCGGGGCATGACAAGGAAGGCGTCATGGCCTTCCGCGATATTGATGACTGTGATGCCATGTTTGAAGCGGCCAAAACATACAAGAAGGCCGCGGTAATTGGCGGTGGCCTGCTGGGCCTGGAGGCCGCCAAAGGCTTGCTGCACCTGGGCATGGATGTGACCGTGATCCATGACCAGGCCACACTGATGAACATGCAGCTGGATGCCGTTGCCGGTGAGATGCTACGTGATGAACTGGAGTCCCAGGGGATGAAGTTCAGGGTATCCACCCTGACCACCGAAGTGCTTGGTGACAAGCGGGTAACGGGGCTGAAATTCAAGGATGGCTCGACGCTGGACTGCGAGCTGTTAATCATGGCCGTCGGCATCCGTCCAAACAAGCAACTGGCAGAAGAATGCGGAATTTTTTGCAATCGCGGCATTGTCGTAAACGATTATATGCAGACCGTGACCGACCCATCCATCTATTCGGTCGGTGAGTGTGCAGAGCATCGCGGTATCGCGTATGGGCTGGTCGCACCATTGTTTGAACAGGCCAAGGTACTGGCTTACCAGATCACAGGCCAGGGCCTGAAGTCCTATCAGGGATCCGTGGTATCCACGAAGCTGAAGATTTCCGGGGTGGATGTATTTTCTGCCGGTGACTTCATGGGCGGGCCCGGCGCCGATATTGTAGAGTTAACCGATCGCGTCGGTGGCGTTTACAAAAAGCTCGTACTGGAGGATGACAAGATCAAGGGCGTGGTCATGTTCGGCGATACGGCCGACGGCCCGACGTTCTTTCAGTGGATGCAGGATGGCAAGGATGTATCCGAAATGCGTTCAACGCTGTTGTTTTCCGCCTCGGGACTCGGTGATTCCGGCCATTCGGGGCTTGACCAGGCATCGCAAATGTCCGATGAAACCATTGTGTGTGGCTGTAACGGGGTCAGCAAAAAGGATATTGTTGATGCCATCGTCAAGGAAGGCCTGACCACGCGTAAGGAGATCACGGCTTGCACCAAGGCCGCCGGCTCCTGTGGCGGTTGCGCCGGCCTTGTTGATCAGTTGCTGGCGGCCACCCTGGGTACGGCCTTTGTTGAATCGGACCATGAGCCGATCTGTGCCTGTACCGAACTCAATCATGAGCAGGTCAAGGAACAGGTCAAGAACAAGCATCTGACCCATGTGCGGGAAGTCATGCATGTGCTGGACTGGGAAGGTGAAGGCTGTCAGGTCTGCCGCCCGGCCATCAACTACTACATCGGTATGATCTGGCCTGAAGAGGCGGAGGATGATCGCACCAGTCGCATCGCCAATGAGAAAATGCATGCCAATATCCAGAAGGATGGCACGTTCTCGGTAATTCCGCGGATTTATGGCGGTGAAACGACCCCGGATGCCCTGATCCGCATCGCCACCGTGGCCAAGAAATACAATGTGCCGACGGTGAAAATCACCGGTGGCCAGCGTATCGACCTGCTGGGGGTGAAAAAAGAAGACCTGATCCCGATGTGGAAGGATCTGGATATGCCTTCAGGCTATGCCTATGGCAAGGCATTGCGGACCGTGAAAACCTGCGTAGGCTCTCAATGGTGCCGCTTCGGCACCCAGGATTCGACGGCGCTGGGCATCCATCTGGAGAAGGAACTGGAGCGCATGTGGTTTCCGGCCAAGGTGAAGCTGGCCGTCTCCGGCTGCCCGCGTAACTGTGCTGAGGCAACAATCAAGGATGTCGGCATCGTCGGCGTGGATGGCGGATGGGAAATACATTGCGGTGGCAATGGCGGCGTACATGTCGTTGCAACCGAGTTGCTGTGCATTGTCGAAACAGCGGAGGAAGTGGAGGAAATCGTCAAGGCCTATCTCCAGCATTACCGCGAAACCGGACGGCATAACGAACGCTGTGCGCCATGGCAGCAGCGCGTCGGACTGGAAAGCATCAAGGCCGCCGTGGTGGATGATATTGACAATCGCAAGGCGCTGGTTGAGCGCCTGCATCAGTACCTGGCGACGCAGGACAAGGATCCATGGGTCGAGCGTATTGAGGATGCCGAAAAAGAAAATCTGAAAACATTTACGGAATACAAGCCGATTGAAATTCCGGTAAGGGTGGAAGCATAACGATGAACAACTGGATCGAAGTATGTAAACTGGATGAAATTCCGCGCTCTGCCGCACGCACGGTGCGTGCCGGCGATACGGTAATTGCCATTTTTCGTCTTAGCGATGATCGCGTGAAGGCAGTCGAAAACCGTTGTCCGCACAGGCAGGGGCCACTGGCGGAAGGCATTGTCTCCGGCGATGATATTTTATGTCCTTTACACAACTGGCGGATTCATCTGGATAGCGGAGAGGTCGCGCCACCGGATGAAGGTTGTGTGAAGACGTATGCGGTCAAGATCGAAGATGGTCAGGTTTTGCTGAGCCTGGCATGAGGCAGGTGATCAAAAGCATCTGTTCCTATTGCGGTACAGGATGCGGCATTCGTCTGGAAAGTGACGGGGAACGCATTATTTCCCTGCAGGGCGATGAACAGCACCCGACCAACCGGGGCAAGCTGTGCTCGAAGGGCCGTGAATTGCACCATACGGTGCGTACACATGATCGCCTGCTGCGGCCGCAATTGCGGACATCGCTGGATGCCTCGTTTGCCCCGGTGGACTGGGATACGGCACTGGAATATGGGGCGCAGAAATTTGCCGATATTATTCGCGAGCATGGCCCTGATGCGGTTGCTTTTTATGTTTCAGGGCAATTGCTGACCGAGGATTATTACGTGTTCAACAAGCTGATGAAGGGGTTTATCGGCAGCAACAATATCGACACCAATTCGCGCCTGTGCATGTCCTCCGCCGTGGTCGGTTATAAACGTGCCTTCGGCGCTGACGGGCCGCCGGCCTGTTACGATGATATCGAACTGGCCGATTCATTTTTCATTATCGGCGCCAATCCGGCCTATGCCCATCCGATTGTGTTTCGCCGCATGGAAGCGGCCAGGGAGGCCAATCCGGATCTGAAAGTCGTTGTGGCCGACCCGCGCCGAACGGATACCTGTTCGATCGCCGACCTTCATCTGCCATTAAAGCCCGGCACCGATATCCCTTTGTTGCAAGCCATGCTCAATGTGATGATCTGGGAAGGCCTGATCGATGCGGACTATATTGCCAGACATACCACCGGATTCGAGAACATACGCGCACAGGTCGAGGCAATGACACCGCGCAAGGCGGCCGGCATTTGCGGTCTGGAGGCAACCGACATCGTCAAGGCCGCACTGTGGTTTGCTGAAAACAAAACCCTGTCGTTCTGGACCATGGGCATGAACCAGTCCACATCCGGTGCGGACAAGAACAATGCCCTGCTGAACCTGCACCTGGCGACCGGACAAATAGGCAAGCCCGGCTGCGGCCCGTTTTCACTGACCGGCCAACCCAATGCCATGGGCGGCCGTGAGGTTGGCGGTTTGGCAAATATGCTGGCCGCACATCGGGATTACACCAATCCTGCACATCGACAGGAAGTGGCAGATTACTGGGGCGTGGCGTCGGTACCTGACAAGCCGGGACTGACGGCAACCAGGCTGTTTGAGGCGCTTGAGACAGGTGCGGTGAAGGCGGTATGGATTGCCTGCACCAATCCGATTGTCTCCATGCCCGATGCCAAACGTGCCGAAGCTGCGCTGAAAAAGGCCGAACTGGTGATGGTTTCCGATGCCTATCACCCGACCGACACCACACAGTGCGGGCATATCCTGTTCCCTGCCGCCGGCTGGGCGGAGAAAGAAGGAACGGTGACCAATTCCGAACGTCGAATCTCCCATGTGCAACAAGCCCTTCCTGCCGCAGGAATGAGTCGTCCGGACTGGAAAATCGCCGCCGATTTTGCCCTGCGCCTGGGTGAAAAGCTGGGACAGGACTGGAGCCATGCGTTTGGATACGAGCATGCGGAGTCCGTGTTCAACGAACATCGCGGACTGACGGCCGGAACCGATATTGATATTACCGGCCTGTCGTATGCCCTGCTGGATCAGCACGGGCCGCAACAGTGGCCCTTCCCCACAGGCTCGGACACAGGGAAGCCCCGTCGGTTATATGCAAACGGCCAGTTCGAAACCGCTGATGGCCGGGCATGCTTCCTGGATGTGAGCTATCGCCCGGTGGCCGAACCGACAGATGCAGCCTACCCTCTGTCGTTAACCACAGGCCGCATTCGCGACCAGTGGCATACCATGACCAAAACAGGTGCGGTGCCTTCCCTGATGCAGCATATGCCGGTCCCCCGGTTACAGATCCACCCGACCGATGCGGCAGCGCGCAATATCGGGGAAGATGACCTGGTGCGCGTGACCTCGCGGCGTGGTGAAGCCGTTGTTGCGGTTCAGATCAGTCGGGATATGCGTGAAGGCCTGGTGTTTCTGCCAATGCACTGGGGCGAAATGACCGCACGCGCCGGCCGCGCCAATAATCTGACCCAGTCCGTCGTTGACCCTGTCTCCGGAGAGCCGGAATTCAAGCATTCGGCAGTACAGGTGGAATGCTTCAAACCGGCCTGGCGCGGCATGATGCTGATGGCAGGGGCCAGGCTGGAGTTGGGGCGGAAGATGATCGAAGGCTACACCTATGGCGTGGTTTCCTGCGCCGGCAGCGACCATCCGGTTACCGCGGTTGAACTGGCCTGCACAAAACCCGTTCGGGCAGAGCAATACAAGCATCTGGACCAATTACTGGAACAGGGCAGAAGCATTGAGACGCTGACTTATACGGATCGTAAACATGGCATCAGTCGCAAGGCATGGCTGGAAGACGGGCGTCTGATGGCCGTACGCTGGGTCGGTGGTAACATTCATGAGGCGCAATGGCTGCGCAAACTGATGCTCGAAGGACGCGATGTCGGTGAATTGCGTCCTTACCTGCTGGCACCGGGCGGCCCGGTGAACAAGGAGGATACCAAAGGGCATATTATCTGTGCATGTCAGAATGTGGGCGAACTGGAGCTGAAAGCCGCGATTCGCGATGGCGCGGATACGGTGGATGCCATCAAGGCATGTACCATGGCCGGAACCGGCTGCGGCTCCTGTGTGCCGGAAATCAAGCGTTTGCTGGCCTGATCAGTCAGATCAATGCATGATTGAACAGATGAGCAACAGGCTGAAGAAAATGACCAACCTGATAATTGTTGCCATGGTATTCTGGTCGGCCATGGCAAATGCGGCTGAATGGCAGCTTAATACCGATATTCGCGAACGTTATCAGACATTTAACAATTTCAATTTTAATCGTGACATTGACAGCAACCATCAGGAGTTCGATTCACGATTATATCTTCGGGCAAAGGCAGACTGGGGCAACGGGCTGAAGGTCTTCTTGCAGCCACAGGCTGTATTGATTCGTAACCATACAGCCCTGAATGGTACGCAAACCCTTTCTCAGGTGGATTTGCTACAAGCCTATCTACAATATGATGTCGGGCATTTCGCTGTGCGCTTGGGACGTCAGCAACTGGTGTACGGTGATCAGCGTCTGCTGGGGCATTTGGGCTGGAAAGATGTGGCACGAACCTTTGACGGAATCAAGGGCATGTATACATCCGGAGCGGTGAATATCGATGTGTTTGCCGTGCACCCGGCCGATATTGAGGCCATGACGCCTACTTCAGTCAATCCACATGGGCAGTCGCTGGTTACTTGGGAGGATCGCCGGCTAATCGGTGCTTATGGCACGTATACGATCGCCCCAAAAGGTGGCGTGGATGCCTATTTTATCAATTGGCATCATAATCAGCATGCCGTCGTGGGTCAGGGGCGCAATATGCATACCTTTGGCGCACGTCTGTTCGGTCAGTGGCAGGGTATAGATGCCGTGGCCGAAGCCGTATTCCAAAGCGGTGCATGGCTGAATACGGCAGGCACGCATATAGCACAGCGTGCCTCGGCTTATATGATCAGGGCAGGCTATACGTTTCCGGTCTGGAATACGCGACTGGGGGTGGAATATGACTATAGTCCTGGAGATGACAAGAGCAATCCGTCTGTCCACAAAAACTTTGTTTTTCCATTCCATACCAATCACATGCATTATGGTGAAATGGACTTCTTCTCGTGGGCCAATATGCAGGATGTTCGTCTGTCCCTTAAAACGTCACCGATGAAAGCATTGATGTTTATGGCTGACATCCATTGGTTATCGCTGACTGAGGCCAGAGGTGACTGGCTCAATGTTGTCGGAACCAAACCAGTGTTTGCCGGTGCTCCCTATTATAAGGAATCCCGCGCAGGAACTGAGTTTGATCTGAAACTGGTATATCGACCTGAAACTGTGCAAGGGTTGAAACTGGTGGCGCTGTATGGCTTGTTTAATCCGGGAGCAGCCGTAGCTGAACGCAACGGAGGCATAGCCGATAGTGTCCGCTTCGGCTATGTCTTTGGACAATATGCCTTCTAGGTGCAGGTGACCGCGATGGTTGAAGCAACACCGCTGCATTTTTTCGATGCTCTCCCTGCGGCTGAGGCATTGTCTGATCGCTTTGGCCGGCGCCTGAGCTATCTGCGTATCTCCGTTACTGATCGCTGCAATCTGCGTTGCGACTACTGCCGTCCCGCGCCAGACGCATACAGGGCCGAAGCACATCACCAGATCCTGTCATTCGAGGAAATCGAACGCATTGTACGGGTGGCGGCGACCATGGGCGTCAACAAGGTTCGCATTACCGGAGGAGAACCGCTGGTGCGGCGGGATGTGCCGCTACTGGTGGAAAAACTGGCTGGCATTCCGGGCATCCGCGATCTGGGCATGACGACTAATGCCACGCTGCTGGAGAAATATGCACATGACCTGGCTAAATCTGGTTTAACCCGTATCAATATCAGCCTGGACAGCTTAAATCCGCTGCACTTCCGAAGATTAACCGGCGGAGAGCTGGCTCCGGTACTGGACGGCATCCAGGCGGCACAGGAGGCAGGGCTGACTCCTGTCAAACTGAATACCGTGCTGATGCGCGGCATCAATGATGACGAAGTGCCGGATTTGATTGATTTTGCTGCAGCGATTGGCGCAACCATTCGTTTTATTGAGCTGATGCCGATGAAGCAGGGGATGGACTGGCAGCAACATTACATCGCCATTGATGAGGTGCTGCAACGTGAAGCTGTGCGTGCGCGCGTCGATGTCAGTGCCGCACTGCACACAGGCAATACGGCGGCGCGTTATCTGCCCCTGAACCATGGCGCAGGTGAAGTCGGCTTCATTATGCCGATGTCTGCTCGCTTCTGTGAAGGCTGCAACCGCTTGCGCTTGACTGCCGATGGCGGTTTGCGCTCCTGTCTCCCTGCCGATCACCAGCTGAACCTGCGTGACCTGATCCGCCGCGGTGGCAGTGATGAGGATATTCGCGCCGTATTCATGCGCTCTGCCATGATCAAGCCGGAGATCGGCATCTATGACTTTGCCACCGATCACGAAAAACGCTCCATGATTCATATTGGCGGCTAACATGCGTTCACCTATACCAGACAACATCCGGATGCTTGTTTTCCTTATCTTGTCATGGCTGTGCGCTCCCCTTTCCTGTGCTGCAGAAAGCCTGACCGTGGCCGTGGCATCCAGCCTGTACCCGCAGATGCAGCAACAGGCCAGGGCGTTTGAGGCAAGCAATCATGTCACGGTTCGGCTGGTGCCGGGTTCTACCGGGCGCCTGTATAACCAGATCATGCAGGGCGCGCCCTATGACCTGTTTGTTGCGGCCGATAAGCAAAGGCCATCCCTGTTAAGGCAACAGGGCAGGGCAATCGATCAGTCTCCGGCGGGTCAGGGTTATCTTGGTGTACGACTCGGCAAACGGCTGATATCCGATATCCGCCTGCTGACCCGGCCATCTGTACGCCATATTGCGATTGCCAATCCGGATGTTGCGCCTTTTGGCCGGCTCGCCAGAAATGCACTGCAACAACGAGGGCTGTGGTCGGCCCTGCAGCCAAAACTCGTATATGCCCAGAATGCCATGCAGGCTGCGATGATGGCAGAGAAAGGACTTGTTGATGCCGGGCTTGTGCCGCTAAACTCACCACAGCATGCCATTGCATCGCTGGATTACCAGGCCGTACTCCTGAGTGACACGCCTTTGGCGCGATCATGGCTGAAGCAATTCCTGGCAGTGCGGCAGACAAGGTCGGGCGGGCGGGAAGACTGATGCTGGAATCGCTCTGGCTTTCCCTGCAGCTGGCCCTGGTGACGACCGTGCTCCTGCTGCTTGTCGCGTTGCCGCTGGCCTATGTGTTGACATTCCGCTCCTTTACGGGACGCACTGCGCTGGAGGTTGTGGTGGCCTTGCCGCTGGTGCTGCCGCCGACGGTGCTCGGTTATTTCATCCTGGTGATGATAGCGCCGGATTCATTGCTGGGAGGCATCTGGCAGGCGCTGTTTGATCGCTCGCTCGCCTTTTCCTTTTCCGGCATGGTGCTCGCATCATTGCTATATAGCCTGCCCTTTGCGGTGCAGCCGATGCAGCAGGCATGGCGTGCGATTCCGCAAAGCTGGCTGGAGATGGCGCGTACGCAAGGCCTGAATATGAAACAAACGCTGTTGCAGGTGATGTTGCCAGCCGCCAGAGGTGGCGTACTGACCGCCGCCGCACTTTCGTTCGCCCATACCATGGGAGAGTTCGGCGTGGTGCTGATGGTCGGAGGTTCGATCCCGGGGGAAACCAGAGTGGCCAGTATTGCGCTGTTCGATATGGTCGAATTGCAGCAGTCGAACGAAGCATGGATGCTGGCGCTGATTCTGTTGCTGCTGTCGTTCGTCATGCTGTCATGCGTCTATGCCGTTAACCGGCGGCAGTTTGATGTGGGCATTGGCCGGTGAATCATATTCAGATAAACGCCCGGGCAGGCATATTGAAATTGCAAGTGGCTGCGTATTTTCCGGATACATTCATCATGATCTCCGGTGAAAACGGAGCAGGCAAAACCACGCTGTTACGCTGCCTGGCCGGGCTGGAGCAAGCCGATGGCCGGATCTCGCTGGGTGGAAAGATATGGCTGGACAGCAGCGCCGGCCTTGCCTTGCGGCCCGAACAGCGTCAACTCGGCTGCGTCTGGGTGGATGCGGCACTGCTGCCCTGGCTGAGCGTCGAGAAAAACATCGTGCTGGGAACGGCATCGACGGATACCGCATGGCTGGCGGAACTGGCCGACATGTTTGACATCACGCCGTTGATGCAGCGCAAACCCTGTATGCTTTCCGCAGGCGAGGCGCAACGGGTAGCGCTGGCTCGCGCCCTTTATAAGCGTCCGTCCCTGTTGTTGCTGGATGAGCCCTTTTCGGCCCAGGCACCTGCCATTCGTCAGCGTTTGCGCCTGCGCCTGAAAGCCATGCAGGAACGATTGCACATCCCCGTGCTGATGGTCAGCCATGATGTGGACGATGCACACGTCCTGGCCCGGCAACACTGGCATATGCGACAGGGCAGGCTGTTGCTGGAAGTAGTGCATGCGAAAAAGGAGATACAGCGATGAACAGGCTTACCCACTTTAACGAAGCAGGCCGCGCCCGCATGGTCGATGTATCGGCCAAGGATGTGAGTGCACGCATGGCCATTGCCAGCGGTGAAATCCACATGCAAGCGGAAACCCTGGCGCATCTGCGGCAGGGCAAGTTAAAGAAAGGCGATGTGTTGGCCGTGGCGGATGTTGCAGCCGTCATGGGTGCCAAAAAAACGCCCGATTTGATCCCCATGTGTCACCCTCTGATGCTCTCCGGCATTGATGTATCGTTCAGCGAACTGGCCGGGAACTGTGGCCTGAAGGTCGAGGTGCAGGTGAAATGCAATGGAAAAACCGGCGTGGAGATGGAGGCGCTGACCGCTGTCAGCACGGCATTATTGACCATCTACGATATGTGTAAGGCGGTGGATAAAGGCATGTGCATCACCGCGATTCGACTGGAAGAAAAACGGGGCGGAGCATCCGGCAACCAGGTGCGCGCATGAGTGTGAAGATTCTTTTCTTTGGTTCGGTTGCTGACCGCCTTGGCAGGCGTGCATGCCAGCTGGAGATCAGCGAGCCGGTAACGCTTGCCCATGTGGTGGAGGCCGTTGGCTGCCAGGAATTCCAGCCCTTGCTGGTGGCGGTGAATCAGGAGCAGATATCAGATATGAACCTGATCGTGAATAACGGGGATGAAGTGGCATTGATGCCACTGTTCTCGGGGGGATAGATGCATTCCGTTCGTATTCAGCAGGATGACTTTTCCATCGAAGCCGAAGTGGATGCACTGCGGGCGGTGTCCAAACGCATTGGCGGTATTGCGACGTTTCTTGGCTGTGCGCGTGATTTTTCCGAGGGACACGAAGTGCTCTCGATCGAATTCGAGCAATATGCGGGCATGGCGGAGAAAGCCATGCGGGCGCTGCGGTCCGAAGCCCTGGAACGCTTCGACATTATTGAGGCACGGATCATTCATCGTGTCACCACCGTGCATGCCGGAGATCAGATCGTCCTGATCGTGGTGGGAGCAGAGCACCGGGGCCCTGCGTTTGAGGCCTGCGCGTGGTTGATTGATACACTGAAACAGCGCGTGCCGATCTGGAAAAAGGAAGTGGCACCGGATGGCGAAACATGGGTAAGCCTGCACCCATGAGCCCCCCGGTACTGGCAATCGTTGGCCGCTCCGGCTCCGGGAAAACCACGTTGCTCGAAAAGCTGCTCGCGGTATTGGTGGCACAGGGACTGCATGTCAGCACGATCAAGCACAGCCATCATCAGCCCGAACTGGATACGCCGGGCAAGGACAGCTGGCGGCATAAACAGGCCGGCGCACAGGGAACCCTGCTCATCGGGCCGCAGCAGATGATGCTGGTACGCGATGCAGAAGACGAGTCCTCACCACAGGCGCTTGCCAGAACCTATTTCTCCGATGCGGATCTGGTGCTGGTGGAAGGGTTTGCCGCCATGCCGGGAGCAAAAATCGAGGTGGTGCGTGCCGCGCGTTCGCAAAGCTTGTGTTGCGCAGAAACGGAACTGCTCGCGGTGGCAACAGATATCAGAGACTTGCGTGTTTCCGTTCCTCGCCTCGATCTGAACGATGCGGAAGCGATTGCAACATATATCCGGCAATGGATCAGGGAGGGATGGCATGGGCAAGAAATATCCCGCCATTGATGGGCAACACCGCGCATTTATCGAGCGACAACACCTGTTCTTTGTCGCCACGGCAACGGCAGACAGTCGCATCAACCTGTCGCCCAAGGGGCTGGACAGCTTTCGCGTGCTGGGTCCGAACAGGGTACTCTGGCTGAACCTGACCGGCAGCGGCAATGAAACCGCGGCGCACCAGGTACACGATGATCGCATGACCATCATGTTTTGTGCCTTTGAGGGGGATCCGAAAATCCTGCGTTTGTACGGTCATGCGCGCATGATTCTGCCTTCGGACCTGCAATGGCATGAACTTTATGCGCATTTCGATCCGCAACCCGGAGCACGACAGATGTTTGATATGTCCGTGGACCTGGTGCACACCTCCTGCGGCTTTGGTGTACCGCTGTTTGCCTATCAGGGACAGCGAACAATGTTGCCGCGCTGGGCAGAGAAAAAGGGCGAAGATGGCATTCGCCGCTATTGGCGCGAAAAAAATACCATCAGCCTGGATGGTGCCCAGATTCCGATTGCCGATGATTGATCATTGCACCGCCGTGATTCTGACCGGCGGGGAATCCCGTCGCATGGGGCGGGACAAGGCAAGCGCGCCATTCCGTGGCAAGCCTCTGTGGCGCCATGTCCATGATGCCCTCGCCCCGCTGTTCGGTCAGGTACTGTTCAGCGTGCGCGAACCACGGACCGACCTTCCTGCAATGCAGATCCGGGATGCGTTTGCGGCGCGTGGCCCCATCGTCGGCATCGTCTCGGCACTGATGGCGGTGGAATCGGAATGGGTGTTTGTCGCAGGCTGCGATATGCCGTTTATCCAGCCGGATCTCGTACGCCTGATGGCTGAGAAGCGAGGGAAACATGATGCGGTTCTGGGCAAGGTGGCCGAATATCCGCAGCCGTTACCGGCTTTTTATGCCCGCAGCGCCTTGCCTGTCATGCAGGCCCGCCTGCGCCGTGATCACAGAAGTCTGATGAGACTGATTAAAGAAGATTTTGACGCAGTCATTCTGCATGAATGGCAAATGCGAGTTGTAGATTCCGCCCTGGAAAGCTTCCGTGATTTTGATTCGCTTGAAAGCCTGAGCAGACGGGAGCTGTGCGGTTAGCGCAGGCGAATGGAGATGGTGGTTTCATGCGCCTGCAGGGTGAACGACCACCGGCTAAAAGCCGGTGGCTTCGGGTTACGGCTATAAGCCGGATCGGTCGGCCATTCGGCCGACTGACTACACCACTTCAAAGTCATCATCCGGTTCCGACGGCTTTTGACTCTTGATGTATTCCTTCCATACC
>WFNX01000071.1 GCA_015488375.1 Mariprofundaceae bacterium
CAAGAACATTCTGCTCATTGCCTCCGGCAGCCTCACCCATAACCTGCACTGCCTGGACCGGCATCATCCCCGGGGCGCAGCCGAGCCATGGGCAAGGGCATTCATGCATGCCCTGCTTGATGCAATGAAAAACGGGGATACAAAGCTTGTTACCAACCCCTGGCGGCTACCGCACGGGCGTCGCGCCCTGCCCACACTGGAGCATTACTGGCCGTTTGTCATAATCACGGCTTGCAGCCAACAGGCTCTCACGCCAATGTTGAGCCATTGGCAATACCGTACACTGGCAATGCACAGTTTCTCAACATCGGACTACACCCAAGGAGAACGATAATGTCTGTCAAAACAACCGCAATGCTCATCCTGATGATGGCTGCGTTATTCCCATGCACCCGGCAGGCCAGCGCGGAACCAAGCGGGCTTGAAATCATGCAGGCCGTGGACAACCGCGAAGATGGCGACGACTTGAGCCAGACGATGACCCAGATCCTGATTGACCGCAACGATAACCGGCGCATCCGCCACATGGCCAGTTTCCGCAAGGATTATGGCCGGGACAAGAAGATGATCGTGTTTTTCACCGAACCGGCCAATATCCGGGACACGGCGCTCCTGACCTTCGACTACGACGACCCCGAGCGCGATGATGACCAGTGGCTGTATCTGCCGGCGCTTAAAAAGGTGCGCCGCATCTCGGCGGCCGATCGCGGCGATTATTTCATGGGCACCGACTTCACGTTTGAGGATATGAAGCAGACGCCCGAGCTTGCGGACTATCACTGGAAACTGCTCGGCTCGGAACAGGTCGATGGGCAGGACTGCTGGAAGGTTGAAGGCACGCCGGTTTCCGATGCAGTCATGCGTGATCTGGGCTATTCGCGCATGGTGCAGTATGTGCGCAAGGACAATGACATGACCATCCGCGTGGACTATCAGGATCAGGCCGGACGCGAACTCAAGCATCTGCACGTCCTCGACCTGCGACAAATCCAGGGCATCTGGTCACCGATGAAAGTCGAGATGATCAATGTGCAAAGCCGGCACAAAACCATTCTGGAGTTTTCCGAACAGCACTATAATACCGGCCTGAAGGATCGCCTGTTTACGCAACGCTCGCTGAAACGCGGCTACCGCAAATAACACCGATGCACGCCTTCTTCGCCGCCATCGTCAACCGCGCCTGGCTGGTGCTGATCCTGCTGGCCATTATCACGGCGGGCTTCGCCAGCCAGCTTCCCCGGCTGCAAATGGAAACCAATATCGAGGACATGCTGCCCAGGAGCATGGACGCCTATATCAACAAGAAGAAACTGGAAAAGCTGTTTTCTTCCGCGGATATGGTGGTCATCGGCATCCTCAATGAAACACAGCCGGAAGGCGTTTATAATCCACATACGCTCAGGCTCGTCGATGAGCTGACGCAGTGGCTGAAAACCCGCAAGGAGTTCCGCACATTGGCGCTCTCCGATTTGATGAGTCTGTCCACGATCAAGGACATCCGCGGCACGGCGGACGGCATGGAGGTTGAGCGCTTCATGCCCGAGGTGCCCGCCACGCCCGAGGCCATCGCCCATCTGCGCCAGCGACTTGAGGATAACGGCATCTATATGGGCTCCATCGTCAGCGAAGATGGCAAGGGAACCCTGATCGTGGTACGTCCCGACCCGTCCTATGTCGGCCATTACCATGAGGTTTATCAACTGATCCGGGACAAGGTCGCCTCCATTGAAGCCCGCGGCATCCCGGAAACCATCCTCATTGCCGGCCGGCCGGTGATCGAGGGCGTATTCGGCGTCTATATGCCGCAGGACATGCAGCACATGCAGCCCATCATCCTGGCCCTGCTCGCCCTGTTGCTGTTCCTTTCCTTCCGCAATATCCGCGGCGTCCTGATCCCGCTGACCGTCGTCATCCTGTCCGAATTATGGATGCTGGGCACGATGGCCGCAGCCGGCATCCCGATCTATACGGTAACGACCCTGCTGCCGATCCTGATTCTGGCCATCGGCATTGCCGATTCGGTCCATCTGCTGACGCATATCCGCGTTGAGGCCGGGCGCGATCATGCCGTCAGCAAGCAGGAGGCCATCATCCGCGGCATGCACGGCATGTGGCTGCCCATCCTGATGACGACGCTGACCACCGCCGCTGGTTTTCTGGCCATGCTGACCTCGCAGCTGCTGCCCATGCGCTATTTCGGCGTGTTTGCGGCGGCGGGCATCATCTATGCCTTCATCATCACCATTCTGTTCATCCCCGCCATCGAGGCCGTGCTGCCCAAACGGGAACAGCCGCTGACGAAGCTCGCCTTTGCCCGCTATCTGGAGTGGATGAGCAATGTGGTTATCCGGCGGCCACGGCAGATCATGGCGACGTTCCTGTTCGTCGTCGCCGTCTCGTTCTGGGGGCTGGCCAACCTGCATGTGGACTCCTCACTGGTTTCGGAATTCCGCCCCACCGACCCGATCCGTCAGGCCGATGATATGCTCAACGCGCATTTCTCCGGCACCAATACGCTGGATGTGATGCTCGATACCGGCAAGGCCGACGGCGTACTGGAGCCGGCCTTTCTCAACGGCATGTATCAGCTGCAACATGCCGTCGAGAAGGATGCCGTGGTCGGCGATTCGGCCTCGATGGCCGAATTCCTGGCCGAGATGAACAAGGTCATGCATGAGGGGAAAGCGGCCTGGCGCACGCCGCCGACTTCCTCGGAGCTCGCCGCGCAATATCTGTTACTGTATTCGTTTTCCGGTGCGCCGGACGATTTCGATGCCTTTATCACTTCTGATTACCGTCAGGCGCATATCCGCATCCAGCTGAAAAATGACGGCAGCGCCGATGCCGAACGTCTGGTGCATCTGCTGGAACAAAACGGCAAACAATGGTTCCCCGAGGCCGGTATCACCTTTGCCGGCACCGGCTATACGATTTACCGCTTCTCCGATCTGATCATTTCCGGTCAGATCAAGTCCCTGCTGCTGGCACTGGCCTTCATCTTCCTGCTCTGCCTGTTCATGTTCCGCAAAATCAGCGATGCGGCGCTGGCCATCCTGCCGGTCTCGATTGCCGTGATCGTGATCTATGGTGTCATGGGACTAACCGGGCTGGCGCTGGAGATCGGCACGGCGGTCACCGGCGCCATGGCGCTGGGCATTGGCGTCGATTTCGCGATCCATTACCTCTACCGCTATCGCAGCTATGAACGGCAGCAGATGCCCTATGAGGCCATCATCCGCGCCAGCAATGAAGATACCGGCCGCGCCATCCTGTTCAATGCGCTGGTGGTCATCGGCGGCTTCCTCGTGCTGCTCACGGCAAACCTGTACCCGCAGGTCAAGCTGGGGGCATTGGTCGCCGGTTCCATGATGATCTGCTACCTGGCCAGCTGTTACCTGTTTCCGGTATTACTCAGGAGAAATATGCGTTGAGCCAAAGGCTTGTCATCCTTTGCCTGCTCCTGTTTTTTCCCGCATCACTCACGGCTGCGGAATGGAGTCTGCATGGCGGCCTCAAGAACGAATCGGCCTGGTTCGTGGCCGGCGAAACGCGCTGGGATAAAATCCAGAACCGGCTGGAACTGAAGCCCGAGGCGGTATTTGACGGCGGCTGGCAATTCCGCTCGCGCGCGCTCC
>WFNX01000072.1 GCA_015488375.1 Mariprofundaceae bacterium
GCTCAAAGGCGGCCACGCTTTCTTCCAGTGGCAGCTGGCCGGACTCAAGCTTTTCCACCAGCGCCGTTAACTGGTTCAGCGCTTCCTCACATGTCATATCATCAATGTTCTTCTGCTTGTTCATCGCCGGCTCCTGCAAGTGCGTCGATTGTAGGGTCTGGGCCGGCCGGGTCAATGTGGCGGGTGGTCGTAAACCTTTGCATGCCATCTGCATGTCATCGTACTGTCAACGCAATGTCATGTTGCAGGCTTACCATGCGCCCACCGTTAAACAGGGAGTTACAATGATGATTGACCAGATTATCAAGGCTTATCTGGAAGCCATTGAAGACAGACATGGCAAACAGGCGCGGGAGGAAACGCGCCTCGAATACCGCGGTGGCACCTGCTTTTTTCTTAAGCGGCATGATGCCCGGTTTGGCCAATTGGTGGATATTGCTTCATTGAAGTTGATGACCCGCCGCATGCATGCCTGACGGGAATGATTATGGAGGTACAGCGGGCCATCAGCACCTACCTGGAACTGGTTGAGCGGCGATTGGGCCGGGAAGCGCGCCGCCAGACAGTGTTGGAGCATCGAGGCGGAAGAAATCTGTTCCTTAAGTCGCCGTATATGGAGCAGGGTCGTTTGATCGATATCGGAACGTTAATGCAGATGATACGTAATGGTACCCGGGCTTCCTGAGTAACTGGCTGGCGGGCGGCGGCGAAGATATTGCGACCGTTTTTTATGGCTCGTTGCCGAACAGGGATTTGGCATGCCGGATGATGTGCGGCTCGACCTCCTCGCGTTTGACATGGATGCCGGCCTGTTGCATGGATGTAACCGGCTGATCGTGCATGCCGCAGGTTACGATGCCGCGAAAGTGGTTCATATTCGGAGCGATATTCAGGGCAATACCATGGTAGGTGATCCATTTGCGACAGCGGACGCCGACGGCGGCGATTTTCAGCATATCCAGCCAGACGCCGATGCCGCGCGGGTTGCGGCTGCCCTGCAGGCCGAAATCGTGCAGGGTGCGGATAATCATTTCCTCCAGCCGCCAGACATGGCGATGCAGATCCTTTTGCGCGCGCAGATCGGCAATGACATAGCATACCAGCTGGCCGGGTCCATGATAGGTGACTTCGCCGCCACGACCGCTGGCATAAACCGCGATATCCTCGCCATCGATGTGGCGTTTGAGAATATCACGTTCCGTGCCGGACGTGCCGATGGTGTAGACGGGTGGATGTTCGGTCAGCACGAGGAAGCCCGCAGCCTCTCCGGCCAGTACCTGTGCCACCAGCTGTTCCTGTTCCTGGACCGCAGCCGGATATTCCATGGATGTATGGCGAATCAGTTGCATCGTGTCATGCTATAAACGTTGCAGGTAAATGCCATGCCGAAACGTTTACCAGGGCAGCCCGATGGCGCGACACAGCCAGGCGACCAGTGGCGTGGCCGTGGCAAAGCAGCTGCCGATAAAGGCAGGAAGTTCGCGATCTGACATCAGTTCCGGAGCCAGCGGCGTCAGGGCAATGAAATCCTTGCGTTTCAGATCACGGATCAGCGGATGGTCGGCCGGGTAACCACGTGGCGCTCGCTGCAGGCTGTCGCCGGAGAAATGAAACAGACGGGCGAAATCCGCGTCTGCGATGACCCGGCGCCATTGTTGCGGATGGGTGTCGATGGCGTGGCGAATCCGTTGCAACGTCGGGCTGTCCGGATGCCAGATGCCGGCGCCGGCAAAAACCTTTTGCGGCTCGATATGCAGGTAGAAGCCGGGCGCATGGATGTTGCGTCCCTGTTCGTGGCGAAAATGGATGCCGATATGTGTTTTGTAGGGCTGCTTGTTGCCGGCAAAGCGTATATCGCGGTAAATGCGGATCAGCGAACCGCCCTGTTTGCGATCATCAGCGATGAAATGCGGGGCGATGCGGGCCAGTTCCGGCTGCATGGCGCGAATAAAGGCGCGTGCCGGTTCACGCACATGGCATTCATAATCCGATTTATGCGCCTGAAACCATTCGCGGTTGTTATGTTGCGCCAGTTGCCGCAGAAATTCGAAAGTCTGTTCGCTGAAACAGGCGGTGTTCATTGATCCCGGCCGAAACCGCGGGTGCGATGCGCACCATCGCAATAAGGCTTCATGGCCGAGGCCCCGCAGCGGCAGAATGCGGCCTTGTCGCCACAATATTGTTTGTTGCCTGCCGCATCGAGCAATGTGAACGGGCCGTCGATCGTCAGCGGCCCGTCGGCATCAACATGTATCTCCAGCGGGGCGGAGCGATGCGCTGCCGCTGGTGCGGGAGGATAGGGGATTTTGCCATTATCATGGAAGTGACTTTGCCGATGGCTGTTATCACACCAGGGCATAAGACGTGAACGGCCGCAGCGACAGAAGGCGGCGCGGAAGGTGTTCAGTGCCTTGCCATTGACCCGCATGATGCCATGCACATACAACGGTCCGTCGGCGACAGGCTGAATCGTGTTTTCGGCCGGCGGGGAATCCATGGCCTGGCCACTTGCCTTGCTGATACAACGCAATGCGCCGGTCGGACAGGCGGCACAGATGCGGGCGACTTCCGTGGCCGGTGCACCATCGGGATGCACCCAGCGTCCCGAACGTTTGGTGTCAAAGACAGCAGGCAGGCCACGTGTGCAGTCGCCGGTATGAATACAACGGGAAAGATCGAACTCGACGATGATGTCTTCGCCCTCGTAACGGTGAATGCGGCTCATGCCCCCATGTTAAACAAAAACGGAATCAGTCGCACAGGGTAATATGCGTCACATCGTCATGGTCGCCAATGTCGATGCTGATTTCGCAGCATTCCATCCGCGGACTAAGCAGTGCCGGGATCGCATGCGCAGTCCGGGCACCGGCATCAGCCGTCGAGCGTTCACGCCACCACCCTCCGGCCCTCGGCCGCTCGTCTGCTCATGGCTGTTCGAGATGAAGCTCCGGGCCTTTGGGCACGATACGTGTTGGGTTGATGGAGGCATGGGAATAATAGTAATGCTGTTTGATATGTCCGAAATCCGTGGTGTCGCGGAAGGCAGGCATGGCGTACAGGCGTTTCAGGTAAGCCCACAGGTTTGGCATGTCGCAAATGCGATTGCGGTTGCATTTGAAATGGCTGTAATAGACCGCGTCGAAACGGACCAGCGTTGTATAGAGGCGAATATCGGCCTCTGTCAGCCGTTCGCCGACCAGAAACGCATGCTGCGCAAGCCGCGTTTCGATCGCATCCAGCGCGGCAAACAGCGCATCATAGGCTTTTTCATAAGCCTTTTGCGCAGTGGCAAAGCCGCAGCGATAGACGCCGTTGTTGATGTTGTCATAAACAAACGCATTGACCGCATCGATTTCTTCTGCAGGGCGGCAGGATAATAGTCATTCGTATCGCCTGTCAGCGTGTTGAAGGCCGTATTGAACATGCGAATGATTTCAGCGGATTCGTTGCAGACGATGGCCTCTGTCTTTTTATCCCACAGGACCGGCACGGATACGCGGCCGGTATAATGCGCATCGGCCCTGGCATAGAGCTCATAGAGACGGGTGGCGCCATATAGGGGTTCAGGCTCGGGGCGGAATTCCCATCCCTGATCCAGCATATGCGGATGAACGACGGTGACGGAAATCAGTGTTTCCAGCCCCTTGAGGCGGCGCATAATCAATGTACGCTGTGCCCAGGGGCAGGCCAGGCTCACATAGAGGTGGTAGCGCCCTGCCTCGGCACGGTGACCATGATCCCCGATGGCACAGTGAAACCGTGTATCGGCGCGCCGGAAGCTGCCGTCTTTCGCGGCCCAGGCGCCATCATCCGTTGCCCAGCGTCCGTCAATCATCATGCCCATGGCTTCAGCCTGAGCCGAAATCCGCCGAAGTGCAATCATTCCCGCGATGATGGCGGACAGTCGTTGCAGCGGATCCGGATTAGGGCCTGTTCACACTAACTTCAGGCTTTCGACGATGAGCGCGAAGTGGATGAAGGCAATGAAGACGACATCAAGCTTTTCAAAGCGTGAGAAGATTCTACGAAACCC
>WFNX01000073.1 GCA_015488375.1 Mariprofundaceae bacterium
ATGAATATCAGTTTGGCCAGAACCCCTTTGTTGCAAGCAATCCAGCGCTGTCAGAATATTGTGGAGAAACGCCATACCATTCCCATTCTGGCCAATGTGTTATTGCAAACTGAAGATCATTCCCTGCAAATCACGGCCACGGACATGGAAGTGGGTATTCGCTGTCATGCACCGGCAACCATCAAACAGGGAGGTTCGGTTACGGTTTCAGCCCGCAAGCTGTTCGATATTCTGCGTACCCTCGACCCGGAAAGTGAGGTACATATCGAAACATCCGGCGCCCATCTGGTAATCAAAAGCGGTCTGTTTAAAACTTCCCTGGCTTCCCTTTCACCGGACGATTTTCCGGAGATCCACGAAGATGATACGGTAGCCTCCATTCAGCTTGGCGGGCAGCAACTGGCGGAAATGATTGCTGCCACGAGCTTTGCCATGTCAAGCGACGAAACGCGGAAATACCTGACCGGGACCCTGTTTGAGCTGGCGGACGGCGCCATGCGCCTGGTGACGACCGATGGCCATCGTCTGGCCTTGTCGGAGGTTCCGCTGGCCACCGGGGACAGCAGCTGCCAGTGCATTGTTCCCCGTAAGGCCGTGACAGAGATTCGCAAACTCTGTGAAGGCATGGAAGCGCAGGTGCAACTGATATTCGGCGAGCGACAGATTCGCCTGCATGCCGGTCACGATTTGCTGGTCAGCAAGCTGATTGATGCCCGTTTCCCTGTGTATCAGGATGTGATTCCGAGCGATAATCCCCATACCGCCGTGGTTCGGCGTGATCTCTTTGATCAGGCTTTAAGCCGGAGCATGGTGATCGCCAACGATATCACGCATGATCTTCGTCTCGCCTTTTCCGCGCAGGGCCTGGATATCTCCGCCCATAATACAGAGCATGAGGAAGTTGAGGAACAGGTGCCGCTGGAGTTCAGTGGTCAGGAACTCGTGATTGGCTTTAACGGACGCTATCTGCGGGATGCACTGGGCGCGATTCGCAGTGAAATGGTATGCATGGAAGTCAAGGATGAACTTTCTCCCGTGTTGCTGTATGGTGACGGGGATGAAAGCACCCGTTATGTCATCATGCCGATGAGGATCTGATTGTCCGCGTTACCGACGCCGGTTACGATCCGGGCGCTTACAGTCAGACATTTACGTTGTCACACGGAATTACGCTGGCAATGTCAGCCGGGTGTGAATCTTCTGCTGGGCGATAATGGCGAGGGAAAAACAACCTTGCTGGAAGCCGTGTACCTGATGGCCCGGGGTCGCTCTTTCCGCCAGGCGCGGGATCCCTATCTGGTGCAGAACGGGGCACCCAATTTTGAAATTCGCGGGCAATGGACGCGCTTTGGCCCGATGTCCCTGATGGTCCGGGGAAAGCGCGGCCAGGTGCGCATGACCCTGCAGGGGCGGGAAGTACAACAGCGCAAGGAGCTGGCGATGTCGTTCCCGGTTGTGGTGGATGCGCCGCAAAGCGTCCATCTTGTTGCCGGCATGCCCAATGAACGGCGGCGCTGGCTGAACGGCCTGATGGCGCTGCAACATCCTCCGGCGGCGAAACTGTATCAGCAATACCTGCGTTCCATCATGCAGCGCAGTCGCCTGCTGCGGCAGGGTGGTTGCGATGCCCAGCTGGATGGCTGGGAACATAATATTGTTGAATTCGGTTTACAGGTTGCCGCCTTGCGCTCACAATTGGTCGAAGAGATCAACAAGCTGCTGCAACAGGATTCATTGCTTGAAGATGCGTTGCAGATCCGCCTTGCGCACGGGGAATATACAGCCGAAGCCTGGCGGGAACGGTTGCGCGACAAACGCCGGCATGATGCCCGCATGGGCGGCTTGCGTTACGGCCCCCATGCCGAACGCATCGCCATCATGTTTCGAGGACGTGAAATTCGTATTTCCGGTTCCCGTGGTCAGCAAAAGCTGGCCGCCATAGCCATGAAAATGGCAGAATGCGAACTTTGGATGCGCTATCGCGGTCTGATACCGGTGCTGTTACTTGATGATGCGCTGGAAGCGCTGGATGAATCCAGGCAACAGCGTTTGATGCAGTGCCTGCTGCAATATCGCGGTCAGGTACTGATGACATCGCCGACCATGGTCAACACCGTTGCCGCGGAAGTGAATACCCGGCACATCCGCGATTTGTATTGCGAAATGTCGGGTCATGACGGGACTAACACAATGGAGGAAGCAGCATGAGTGCTTCAAACGAACAATATGGTGCGGATAGCATCAAGGTATTGCGGGGGCTCGATGCGGTACGCAAGCGCCCGGGCATGTATATCGGTGATACGGATGACGGAACCGGTTTGCATCATATGGTGTTCGAAGTTGTGGATAATGCAATCGACGAGGCACTGGCCGGGCATTGCGACTGTATCGAGGTGATTCTGCATTCCGATGATTCGGTAACCATTCGCGACAACGGGCGCGGCATTCCGGTGGATATGCATCCGGAGGAAAATCGTTCGGCTGCGGAAGTGATCATGACCGTACTGCATGCGGGCGGCAAGTTCGATAATAATTCCTACAAGGTTTCCGGTGGTCTGCACGGCGTGGGCGTATCGGTGGTCAATGCCCTGTCGGAAACGCTGGAGCTGGTCATCCGTCGGGATGGCAAGGTTCACTATCAGAAATATCATTTAGGTGAGCCGGAAGCGCCGTTGAAGGTCATTGGCGAGGCGGAAGGTTCGGGAACGGAAGTGCGCTTCCTGCCCAGCCTGGAAATTTTTTCGCACCGGAACATGTCCTTTGATATTCTTGCGGCCCGTTTGCGCGAGCTGTCATTTCTGAACAGTGGCGTGCATATCGAACTGGTCGATGAGCGAACGGACAAGAAATCCGTGTTTGAATATGAAGGCGGCATCCGCGCCTTTGTCGAACATAAAAACAGGACACGGACGCCATTGCATGCGCATCCGGTATCGATCAGGGCCGAGAAGGATGATGTGGTGGTCGAACTGGCCATGCAATGGACCGATGCCTATCAGGAAAATGTTTTCTGTTTTACCAATAATATTCCACAGCGCGATGGCGGTACGCATCTCGCCGGTTTCCGCTCGGCGCTGACGCGCTGCATTAACAACTATGCCAATGCCAGCGGCATGCTGAAAAAGCACAAGGTCAGCCTGACCGGCGAGGATTGTCGCGAGGGTCTGACGGCGGTTTTGTCGGTCAAGGTTCCCGATCCGAAATTTTCATCGCAAACCAAGGAAAAGCTGGTTTCCAGCGAAGTTCGACCGGTTGTTGAATCGATCGTGAATGAAAAGTTTTCGGAATGGCTGGAGGAAAACCCTAAAGAAGCCAAGCGCGTGGTCGGCAAGGTGGCGGAGGCTGCCATGGCCCGTGAGGCGGCGCGCAAGGCGCGTGAACTGACCCGACGGAAGGGAGCGCTGGATGTAGCCAGCCTGCCCGGCAAGCTGGCGGATTGTCAGGAAAAGGATCCGGCTGCATCCGAAATCTTTCTGGTGGAGGGTGATTCGGCAGGCGGCTCGGCCAAACAGGGCCGCGATCGTCGCACCCAGGCTATTTTGCCGCTGAAGGGCAAGATTCTGAATGTGGAAAAGGCGCGTTTTGACAAAATGCTGTCCAGTCAGGAAATCGGTACGATGATTACGGCGCTCGGCACCGGCATCGGCAAGGACGATTTTGATATTGCCAAACTGCGTTACCATAAAATCGTGATCATGACGGATGCGGATGTCGATGGTTCCCATATTCGCACGCTGCTCCTGACCTTCTTCTACCGTCAGATGCCGGAAGTGATTGAACGCGGTCACCTGTATATCGCCCAGCCGCCCCTGTACCGTGTGGCGCGCGGCAAGAAGGCGCGATATGTGGCCAATGATGATGAGTTGTTTGAATTTCTGCTGGTGCAGGGGGGTGAAGGCAAGGAATACTTCAGCTCCAAAACGGCCAAGCCGCTCAGCGGTGAGCGCTTGCTGACATCGGTACGCAGCATTCATCGCCTGCAGCGTTTGCAGCAACGCCTGTCGCAGCGGCTGGATGCGAAAATTCTCAAACTGCTGATTGAAAGCGGTAAGGTGACGATGAAAATGATGCGTCATCGCGAGTTGCTGGAGGAGCGCCTCGATGCCTTGGCCTGGGCCTTTAAGTCTGCCTCGCGACCGGATGAGAAGCTGAAATGGACCATTCACGAAGATCGTGAGGAGGGCGTATGCTGGGTGCAGTTCCAGCGCACGGATCATGGCCGGATCATGATCTCACGGCTGGACAAGGATCTGATCAGTACGGCGGAGTTCAGCGAGGCGCAGAAACTGTGCGCATCATTGCAGGATCTTGTCGATGACGGCGCCTGTCTGATGCATGGTGACAAGCGCTGGCCGATTACGCATTTCGAGGAACTGGCCGAAATTATTGAACAGGAAGGGCGCAAGGGAATGAATATCCAGCGCTACAAGGGTCTGGGCGAGATGGATCCGGAACAGTTATGGGAAACAACCATGGATCCGAAAAACCGGATGCTGTTGCAGGTGACGCTGGAAGATGTGGTGAATGCCGATGAAACGTTTGCGACGCTGATGGGCGATGCCGTTGAACCGCGACGTCGCTTCATTCAGGACAATGCGCTGAAGGTGAGGAATCTGGATGTCTGATCAACCGAAACTGAGTTATGCCGATGCCGGCGTGGATATCGATGCCGGGAATGCCTTTGTTGCACGTATCCGCGATGCCGTGGCTTCGACCAGCCGGCCGGAAGTTATTGGCGGACTGGGTGGTTTCGGTGCCCTGTTCCGGGCGGATTTCAGCGGTATGCAGGAACCGGTGCTGGTTTCTTCCACCGATGGCGTCGGTACCAAGCTGTTGCTGTTGCAACAGCATTCGCGTCCGCATGTGGCCGGCATTGATGCCGTAGCCATGTGTGTGAACGATATGGCGGCCCAGGCGGCCGAGCCCTTGTTTTTCCTTGATTATCTGGCCACCGGCAAACTCGATGATGCCACACTGGCCGGTGTTGTGGAGGGCATTGCCGAGGCCTGCCGGGTGTGTGAATGTGCACTGATTGGCGGTGAGACGGCGGAGATGCCGGGCATGTATGCACCGGGGCACTACGATATCGGCGGATTTTCGGTTGGCGTCGTGGATCGGGCGAAAATCGTGGATGGTTCAGGAATTTCCGATGGCGATATCATGCTCGGCCTGGCATCCAGCGGTCCGCATTCCAATGGCTTTTCGCTGATTCGCAAGCTGCTTGAGGTCGGCATGGCCGACCTGATCCATGATACGCTGAGTGATGGCAGCCCGGCCATCGAGCATGTACTGGCGCCGACGCGATTGTATGTGCCGGCCGTCAAGGCGATGTTGCAGGCGGACATCACCGTGCATGGCTATTCCCATATTACCGGCGGTGGCATGTTCGATAATATTGAGCGCATTCTTCCGAAGGGTCTGGCTGCCTGCGTGGACATTGATGCCTGGCCGGTGCCCCCGGTTTTTGAATATCTTTTGTCCTTTGCCGATGTGGCCCGCGACGAGCGTTATCGAACCTTCAATATGGGAATCGGTTTTGTGGTCATTCTGCCGGCGAATGAAGCGCCTGCGGCGGAAGCCGTGTTGCGAGAGGCCGGTGAAACCGTGTTCCGGATCGGTCATATTCATCGACAGCAGGGTGAAGAACGCGTCACATTGCAAGGCTAGGTTTCCCGACCAGCCTTTGCCCAACCGTTTCCGCTGGCGTTCGCCGCTGGGCATGCTCAGCTATTGCTGGGATGGCGATCAATGTCACGCCATCTGGTTGCATGATGATAGGCAGGCCGGTGAGGCCGGCGATGATCCCGTGTTGCGCTGGTTGCAGGCCTATTTTCAGGGCGAGCATGTACCCTTGCCGCCGCTGGCGGAGCCGTTTTCCCCGTTTCAGGCCCGTATGCGCCGGGCTTTGCTGGGCATTCCGCGAGGGCAGGTATGCACCTATGGCGATATGGCACGGTTGCTGCACACCTCGCCACGGGCCATGGGGCAGGCGCTTGGGGCCAATCCGTTACCGATCCTGATTCCCTGCCACCGCGTGGTGGTGGCGAATGGTCCGGGTGGTTTTTCCTGCGGTGTGGCGTGGAAACGCAGCCTGTTGACGCTGGAAGGCGCCATTCGGCCGGAGGTATCCGTTTTGCCTACAGATAATCCTTCAGGATACGCAACAGGGGCTGAAGATTATGTTCATAGCGCTGCCATGCGCCGACGGACGCATCATTCACAGCTTGACGAACCTGCATGAAACTGGCGGTGCGTACCGCATGTGAAGATTCATAAAAACGCAGGCAACGCTCGTTCTGCTCCAGTTCACAGGCTTCAAGAAGTTTGCGTGTTTCACCTTCGGGATCAGCCACAAGCTGCTCGTAATCCAGTTCATACATGACATTGGCCGGCAACACATCACGCCAGTGCTGCATCAGGCGCAGGTACATGCGATAATAGTAGCCCAGTTCGCCCAGATTATGGCCGTAATCGAACATCGCTCCCAGCAGGTGATGACGATAGATGGACCAGCAGGTGTCCAGCGGATGACGACGCACATGAATGATGCGCGCCTCTGGCAGTGCCTTGTGAATGGCGCCGATCAGACGGATATTGGACAGGGTTTTATCCGTCAGATGGCGAATCTGATGCTCCTGATCGCGCAGCAGGCCCAGATAGGATACCCC
This sequence comes from Mariprofundaceae bacterium, assembly GCA_015488375.1. Classification (GTDB taxonomy): domain Bacteria; phylum Pseudomonadota; class Zetaproteobacteria; order Mariprofundales; family Mariprofundaceae; genus J005. The sequence goes on from WFNX01000073.1 coordinate 6,669, forward strand.
CAGTTCATGCAGGGCCTCATCCGGCATGGCGGCCATATGCTCCAGCGTCAGTACCTGTCCCATGCTTTGGCCGGCACGCAGCAGGGTTTCTTCAAAAAAGCCGGTTTCACCGCGCGGCGAGACATCGGGATGTGCCGCCAGGATCTGCTCCACCAGCGTACTGCCGCAACGTGGCATACCGACGATAAAAATTGGAGTCCGGTCTTCCAGGCCTGAGGTGTGTCGTACGACATCCGGCGTATAGCTGGCCATGACGGCTTCCAGATGAGCCAGTTCCGTATCGGCATCATAGTGTGCCTGCTGATGGCGAATGGCATTGGCCTCATGGATACATTCGAAAGCTTTGTCGATCTGACCCAGATCATCGAGTACCTTGCCGCAGGCAAAGCCAAGCTTGCTGCGTGATTCGGTTTCCGCCTCCGCATGGTCGTACATGTCCATGATAATGCGAACATCCTCATCTTCCTCGCTAAAACGCTTGGCGGAGGATAACAACAGGGCGGCGTCGGCATGCCCGGGATCAAGACGCAGGGTGGTCCGGATTGCTTCCAGGCCGGCAGCCTGCTGGCCGTTTTCCAGCAGCAGCATACCCAGGCTGTAGTGTGCATCGACGTGCTGCGCATTGAGTGTCAGCAGCCTGCGCAGCCAGCTTTCGGCATCCGTGATGCGTCCGGCCTGATAGCAGGCACGGAACAGACGCATGAGGATGTCCTGATCGCGGGGGCGCTGACGTTGCAGGGTTTGCAGCACGTCAATGGCTTCGTCGTAACGAAGCAGGGCACTCAGGGTGGTGGCGAGCCCCAGTCGGGCCGGTAGCAATGATGCTCTGAGTTTAAGCGCCTGCCGATAACTGCTCAGGGCCTGGTCGTATTGATGGTGCATCAGGTACAAGCCGGCCAGATTGGCATGAAATTCACAGCGACGCGGTGCGATCTCGATCGCTTTGCGGAACCAGGCGAGTGCGGCATCGGCCTGGCCCTGACGACTGGCTGCCAGTCCGCGCATATTGGCGGCATCGGCATTATCCGGCTGCAGGCTGTCGATTTGCCGACATAACTGCTCACAGGTGTCGAAGGATCCCTGTTCCAGAGCATGGTTGATTTGCGTCAGCAACTGCTGAATTTTTCGTTTTTTGTTATTGGACAGGGGGCGCTTCATCGGCGGGTGCTCCGTAACGGGTGATATGCGGCATTGCAGGCGGGCATGATGCCGTCAGCAATCTTAGAAGCGTGCCGGTTGCGGTCAACCGGGATGCCGGACTTCTGATTTTCGCATGAACGGGTAGCTTGCCGCCATGACAAGCACATCTTTTCCATCAGTCACGATTATCGGTGCGGGGCTGGCCGGCTCGGAAGCGGCCTGGCAACTGGCGCGGCGCGGGATTCGCGTTCGTCTGCATGAAATGAGGCCGGGTAAAATGACGCCGGCGCATCAGACCGGTCAGTGCGCGGAGCTTGTTTGTTCCAATACCTTTCGTGCCGATCACCTTGAAAATGCCGTGGGCCTGTTGCATGAAGAAATGCGTCGGCTGGATTCGCTGATTATGCGTTGCGGTGATGCTGCGCGTATTCCTGCAGGAACGGCGCTGGCTGTGGACCGTGAACAATTCGCCGCGATGGTTACCGCCGAGTTGCGGGCCCAGCCGCTGATCGAGTTTGTGGCCGGTGAAGTCACCGATATTCCGGCGGAGGGGCTGTTACTGATTGCCTCCGGGCCGTTGACTTCCGATGCGCTGTATGCGCGGATTCAGCAATTGACCGGTGAACAGCATTTGAGCTTTTTTGATGCCATTGCACCGGTTGTTGATGCCGAATCCATTAATATGGAAATCGCTTTCTGGAAAAACCGTTATGACAAGAATGTGATGGACGGCGATGCCGGTGATTATCTCAACTGCCCGATGAATGAGGTGCAGTACAAGGCGTTCATTCATGAATTGTTGCAGGCGGAGAAGGTTTCATTCAAGGGATTTGAAAAGATTCCGTTTTTTGAAGGATGCATGCCGATCGAGGAAATGGCTGAACGGGGGCTGGATACGCCCCGTTTCGGACCGATGAAGCCGGTGGGTCTGGAGCATCCGCTAACCGGCGAACGCTATCATGCCGTGGTGCAGTTGCGGCGGGATAATCGCCTGGGCAGCCTGCTGAACATGGTTGGTTTTCAGACGAAGATGACCTATGGCGAACAAAAGCGCGTGTTCCGCATGATTCCGGGGCTGGAACAGGCCGAATTCTTTCGGTTGGGCAGCCTGCATCGTAATACGTTTATCAAATCGCCGGCGCTGCTTGATGGCACGCTGCGGCTGAAAAAAGAGCCGCGCATTCTGTTTGCCGGACAGATTACCGGCGTGGAAGGTTATGTGGAGTCCGCCGCGATGGGCCTGATGGCCGGTCGTTTCCTGGCGGCCATGGCGCAGGGCAGAGAACCGCATGCGCCACCGGCGGATACGGCGCACGGCGCCCTGTTGGCCCATATCTCACAGACCAGGCTGGAAGATTTTCAGCCGATGAATATGAATTTCGGCCTGCTTCCGCCAGCGCCGAAAAAGGTCGGCAAACGGCGACTGGGCAAGGCTGAACGCCGGCGTATGGTGTCGGAAGCAGCCCTGGCAAGCATGGAACGCTGGAAAACGGAATGAGGATCAGGGCCGGTTTTGCCGGCGTTGATTCAGCTGGGGGCCTGTTGCGTATTCCAAAGCCGTAATTGTTCGCGTACCCATTGCTGACTCAGGCGCTGCCGGCGGTTGCTGCGGGAAATATGTTCCAGATGTTGCAGGGCCGGAATCAGGGACTCCAGCCGCCGCGGCAACATCTGCAGCAGAATTGACAGCATGCGCTCGTCGATATGCCATTGCATGGATTCGGCGACGGCGCGCAGCACACGCTGTCTTTCGGCATCGTTTTCCGGTGGTCGCATATCCACCCGTTCCAGTATGCCCCTGATGCGACTTTCCAGTTCCGGCGGCAGGGTGTGCCGGGCCTCAATCCGCCAGGCCAGAAGCAGCGGGCGATGCATGTCCCGCGCCCGTTCCAGCAGATGAAACAGGGCCAGCAGGGTGGCCGTGGACTGCGGGCGGGCATCGACGTCAATGGCCCAGAAGGAATAGGGCTGAAGTTGCTGCAGCCAGGCATGAACCTGCTGCAACGACGAACGTTGGTCACCGGCCGTGATGCGCAGCAGGCCCAGTGAGGGATGTTCGGTTCGCAACAGGGAAAGCAGATGGCTTTTTCCGGCCATTTCTCCGGATGTCAGCCACAGGTTGCCGCCATGCACCAGCCACAGGGCCAGGCGATTGCAGGCATCTTCCACGCCGCTGTGACGTATCCATTCATGGTAGTCATAGCGTTCGGGTAGCTGTAAATGCAGCAATTGCTGTTGCATCAGCCGTTTTCGTTCCGCACGGCTTTTTCCATCCACACAATCATGTACTGGACCCCTGAAAGCACGGTCATGACAAACGTCAGCCAGGCCACAGCGGAAACCATCCACAGCGGCAGGATGTTCCAGGCGGCATTGGCCAGAATCAGCAGCACAATCATGATTTGCAGGAAAGTGGTGATTTTGGAAGTGATGGTCGGCGTCATTTCCAGCTGATGGGTAACGATTTCGTAGGCAATCGCTCCGATCACAATGATCAGGTCACGGAAAATGACGGCAAGGAATAAAAACAAAGGGATCTGATCCATGGTGTACAGCGTCACAATGGCGCTGATCAGCATCAGTTTGTCGGCCAGCGGGTCCATGTAGGCGCCAACGGTGCTGCGTTGATTGAAGATGCGGGCAATGGCGCCATCGAGCATGTCCGTGAGGCCGGCAACGGCCATGAACAGCAGGGCCATTGCCGGCTGATGTTCAAGAATGGCATAGACAATGAACGGCGTCAGAAGAATGCGCGACAGTGTCAGAAAATTCGGCAGATTGAGAATGCGCTCCTGTTGCATGGGCATCAGCGTTGGCGGTACGGCATCATCAGTAGGCCTGCCAGCCGTGTTCGGTTTGTCGAGCCTGATAGCCATGCTGTTCCAGCCAGCGGCCAAGCCAGCCAGCCGGTGAACTGTCGGTCAGGAGCAGCCGATATTCACGGTGATGCGGGTTGAGCCGCAACGGGATGACCTTGCGAACCTGCGGTAATTGCTGCAGATCGGATTCAAACAGAACCTGTTCGGTAAGCGAGGCATGTCGTTCGATGCTCAGCTCGACGGATGTTGCCGCCTGTGCCGGCCAGGCCACGGCCATGCCGCACAGCAACAGGAATACACAAACGCTTTGCCGCATCGCAGCCTCCTTATTTGACGATCCGAAGATGTCGTACCTTGCGGCCGGGAAGGTCCGGCTGTTGTTGCGATTCGTTGCCTTCCGTTTCGTCGGAGGATATCTGCTGTTCCTCCTGTTCCGCAAGGTCGCGTGCGGCCTGTGTCAGCGCACGAATCGTTTCCGGCACATCCTGCTCCCATACGATGCCTTGCTCCAGTTCGCCTGCAGCAGGGTAAACGGCCCAGATCGTGTGCATCGGAATATGGCAGGAATATGCCTGACCGCCAAATGAAAAATCCGAAACCAGCGCATCATCGCGAATATGGATGGGCTGCGGCATGCGCTGATTGAGTATCAGGCGCAATGCCGGATCGCCGCGCAGATGGGGCGGGATGCGCACATCATCACCGGTTGCATTGACGACAATATATACTCTGCCATAGCGGGCAAAAAAATCCCGCAGCTGACGGGCCTTGGCCGCATCCGAGAAACTGACGCTCATCGCTTGAACTCCCATCACTTAATTTGTGGAGTGATCCTGTAAGCCGGGTTCTGTATCCCCTTAACGGGGCGGTAATCATTCATCTGGGTTTACCATTACTGATAAACTCAAGCAGCCTACCCGGAAGCAACGCGGGCCACGCCATATGCTTCCCTATTTGGCCTTGCTACAGGTGGGGTTTACCAGGCCCCCGTCTGTTACCAGACGGGTCGGTGCGCTCTTACCGCACCCTTTCACCCTTACCCCGCGCCGAAGAGCGAGGCGGTTTGCTTTCTGTGGCACTTTCCCGGAGTCGCCTCCGCCGGACGTTATCCGGCACCTTGCCCTGTGTAGCCCGGACTTTCCTCGGCGGCATCAGCCGACGCGATTACCCGGATCACTCCGGGGCGAATTTTACACGATCTGCGGCAAGTTGATATATCAGCGATGGCGGAGGAGGCAGCCGCCCCTAGAGCACTTCCGGTACGGTAATACCGTTCTGGGCGGCATAGGTCATGAGCAGGGCGATCAGGATGCTGCCGCTGATCATGATCAGCAGGAAGGGAACCAGCAGAATGGCCAGTGCTTTGCCGCTGCTGACACCCACGCTGCGCGTCAGGCCCATCCACATCAATGCCAGCGACCAGATGCCGGTAACGGCATTCAGCAGTGGCACCCAGACCAGCAGCAAAGGCATATTGGCATAACTGCAAATGTGGAATGCCTGCACAGTGCTGAGTTTGATTTTACAGCACACCCGCACGGCCCATTGCATGTACCAGGCCCATAACCAGGCACCGCCGAGCACCATCAGCCAGACCAGTGGCGCCACCAGCAGGGAAGCACCAAACGTGCCCAAGGCAATGATTAACGTTGGCACGGAAACGGTGATAACCAGAAACAGCATGCTGTTGGCATAATGATCCGTTTCCGGCAGGGAGGAAAAAAACTCTCCGGGCTTCAGCAGCAAATCACGGGTTGCGGCAATATAGGAATCAACCCAGTTCTCTCGATGAAAGTATTCGCTCATGCTCAGACTCCCCCTGCACTGATCACATCCCTATTAGAGCACATTCGTACTGAAAAAACCACCCGGCCAGATGCGTACGACCCCCGGCGGGGGTATGTACGGGGCTTATCCGTCGAATGTTCGTCCGGCGAAGGCCGCCAGGCGCAGGCGCAGGGCATTGAGTTTGATAAATCCGCCGGCATCACGCTGATCGTAGGCACCTTCATCATCTTCAAAGGTGCACAGGCGCTCATCGAACAGCGACTGCTCTGAGCGACGCCCGACGACAGTGACGTTGCCCTTGTACAGTTTCAGGCGAACGTCACCGTTTACGGTGGCCTGCGAGGCATCGATCATTTTTTGCATCATGACGGTTTCCGGTGCAAACCAGTAACCATTATAAATCAGTTTGGCGTAGCGCGGCATCAGTTCATCTTTCAGATGCGCCACTTCACGATCCAGTGTGATCGATTCGATGGCCCGATGGGCCTTGAGCATGATGGTGCCCCCCGGTGTTTCATAACAGCCGCGCGACTTCATGCCGACGAAGCGGTTTTCAACAATATCGATGCGGCCGATACCGTGTTTGCCGCCGATGCTGTTGAGGCGCGCCAGCACCTGGGCCGGGGTCATAGGTTCCCCGTTAATGGCCACGATATCACCGCCCTGATAACGCAGTTCGATATATTCCGGTTGATCCGGCGCCTGTTCCGGCGAAACGGACCAGCGCCACATGTTTTCCGAGGGCTCGCTCCAGGGGTCTTCCAGGTCGTAGCCTTCATAGGAGATATGCAGCATGTTGGCGTCCATCGAATACGGTGATTTGGAGCCCTCGCGCTTGCGTTCGACCGGAATGCCATGGGCTTCGGCATAATTGAGCATGTCTTCACGGGAAACCAGATCCCATTCGCGCCAGGGGGCGATAACCTTGACATCCGGTTTCAGGGCATAAAAACCCAGTTCAAAGCGCACCTGATCATTGCCCTTGCCGGTGGCTCCGTGTGATACGGCATCGGCGCCCTCCGCCTCGGCAATTTCGATCATGCGTTTGGCGATCAGCGGCCGCGCGATGGAGGTTCCCAGCAGGTACTCGCCTTCGTAAATGGCGTTGGCCCGGAACATCGGGAAGACATAATCGCGTACGAACTCTTCACGCAAGTCCTCGATATAGATGGAGGAAACCCCGCATGCCTCGGCTTTGGCGCGGGCATCTTCCACTTCCTCGCCCTGCCCCAGATCGGCCGTGAACGTTACGACTTCACAATCGTAGGTTTCCTGCAGCCATTTGAGAATGATGGAGGTGTCCAGTCCTCCGGAATAGGCCAGTACGGTTTTTTTGATTTCAGGATGCGACATGTTAATCCCCGTTGTTTGTAATCGGGCGAAGCCTACATGGCGCAGGCCTCCCCTGTCATTGATCTACTGATGCCTGAGCAGGAACTCCAGCAGGGCTTTTTGGGCATGCAGCCGGTTTTCCGCTTCCTGCCAGACGACCGATTGCGGGCCGTCAATGACACTGGCCGCCACCTCTTCACCGCGATGGGCGGGCAGGCAGTGCATGAACAGGGCATCGGGCCGGGCACAGGCCATAATATGTTCATCGACCATGAAGCCGGCAAAAGCCTTTGCGCGGATAGCCTGTTCCTCCTCCTGCCCCATGGAGGCCCATACATCCGTGGTGACCAGGTCCGCGCCTGCTGCGGCATCCCCGGGATCGTGCGACAGCGAGACATTCGCCCCCAGCTCCCGCGCTGCGGCAAGCAGTCGAGCATCCGGCTCATAGCCGGCCGGGCTGGCGATTTTCAGGTGGTAACCAAAGGATACCGCGCCATTGATCCATGAATGGGCCATATTGTTGCCATCGCCGATCCAGGCTACGGTTTTACCGGCGATATCGCCGCGGAGTTCCTCATAGGTGAACACATCGGCCAGAATCTGGCAGGGATGTGTCAGGTCGGTCAGGGCATTGATGACCGGCACTTGCGAATATTCGGCAAAACGCTGGACGATATCGTGGCCGTAGGTACGAATGGTGATGATATCGACCATGCTGGAGAGAACGCGGGCGGAGTCCTCAATCGGCTCTCCCCGCCCCAGCTGGGTGGTGCCTGAATGCAGAAACAGGGCATGACCGCCCAGCTGAAACATGCCTGCTTCAAAGGAAACACGGGTTCGTGTACTGGCCTTGTCAAAAATCATACCCAGTGTTTTGCCTTCCAGCACACGGTGCGGACGCCCTTCCTTCTGCTGGCGTTTGAGTTCTCCCGCCCGTTTGAGGATATGGCGTGCTTCCCCGGGTGAAATATCCAGCAGGGTCAGAAAATGTCTCATGTCTTGTCTCCGGCGGATGGTTGGGTCAGGGCTCTGGCAAGGCGATGCAGGGCTTCGTCAATCTCCGCATGACTGATATTCAGGGCCGGAATCAGGCGTATCACCGCCGGGCCGGCGGAGAGGATCAGCAGGCCTTCGCCTCGGGCGGCGTGTATCACATCCGCCGCGCAGGGTTCATGCAGCGCCACGCCCTGCAACAGACCCTGCCCGCGCACTTCTGCCACCAGCGGTGCCCCGGCCTGTAATTTGCGCAGGCCTTTCTGCAGGCGTTCCCCGCATTGCTGCACATGCAATAATAATTGTTGCTGTTCAATCACATCCAGCACCGTCAGCGCCGCCCGACAGCACAGCGGGTTGCCGCCAAATGTCGAGCCGTGGCTGCCGGGGCCAAAGGACGAGGCCACCCTGGCTGTGGCCAGCATGGCGCCAATGGGCACACCGCCACCCAGCCCTTTGGCCAGGGTCAGGATATCCGGCCGGATATTCGCCTGTTCAAAGGCAAACATGCTGCCGGTACGGCCGATGCCGGTCTGTACTTCATCAAGTATCAGCAGTAACCCGTGCTCATCGCACAGTCGGCGCACGGCCTGCAGATAACCGGCATCGGCGATATTAACGCCGCCCTCGCCCTGCAATGGCTCCAGCATGATGCCGGCCGTATGCTCATCAATGCAGCGTTCCAGCGCCTCGACATCATTCAGCGGTACATAGGCAAAGCCTGACGGCAACGGGTCGAAGCCCTGCCGGATCTTGTCCTGCCCTGTGGCGGTCAGTGTGGCCATGGTACGCCCGTGAAAGGATGCCGTCGCGGTGATGATGGTACGCCGTGGCGAGCCCTGATCATGGAAGAACTTGCGTGTCAGTTTGATGGCCGCTTCATTGGCCTCCGCTCCGGAATTGCAGAAAAATGCACCGTCCAGTCCGGCCAGACGGCACAGCGATTCCGCCAGCTGTTGCTGCAGCGGGATATGGTAGAGATTGGAGCAGTGCAGCATGATACCGGCCTGCTCGGCAATGGCGGCAGTCAGTGCCGGGTGCGCATGCCCCAGGGTATTCACGGCAATACCCGCTACAAAATCCAGATATTCCCGGCCCTGGTCATCCCAGACGCGGCTGCCTTTGCCGCGGACGAGCGTGAGCGGGAAGCGGGCATAATTCGACATTAATGCGTTCATCGGACGAATTGTACGTGCTGTGGCGCAAGACGCACGCCATTTTGCGTGCCCTGATCAAAAAATCAGGCTAGCATGCTGCAATGACTGAAGATTCCCTGTTTCCGAGAACACGCATCAAGGTGTGCGGCATCACCCGTTTGCAGGACGCGCTGGATGCTTCTGCGCTGGGCGTTGATGCCGTGGGGTTCGTCTTTTACGAGAAATCACCCCGCTATATCGAACCGATGAAAGCGGCGGCCATTATTCGCCAGTTACCACCGTTTGTGTCGGCGGTCGGCCTGTTCGTCAATCCGGATCAGGAGCAGATTGATCACGTGCTGGAATATTGTCCGCTGGGTGTGGTGCAGTTGCACGGCGATGAAAGTCCGGAGTTTTGCGAAGCGCAGTCACGGCGCGTTACCAAGGCCATTCATGTGGGCTGTCGGGAAGATTTGCAACAGGCACAGCGCTATTCATGCGCCGTGTTACTTGATACGAAGGCGCCGGCCGGCGTTTATGGCGGAACGGGCAAATGTTTTGACTGGTCGTTGCTGGAAGGTTTCAGGCATGATTATCCCGTGATTCTTGCTGGTGGGTTGCATGCCGCTAATGTTCGCCAGGCAATGGCCGTGCGCCAGTGGTTTGCCGTGGATGTTTCCTCCGGCGTCGAATCGTCGCCGGGCATCAAGGATCGTCACAAGCTGCAGGCGTTTGTCGAAGCCGTGAACTTTTGCGACAGCACAGATAACAGGGAGTAGCCGTGAGCGCGAACATACCGTATGACATGAGCATAACCCATGCGCCGGATGCCCGCGGGCATTTCGGTATTTATGGCGGGCGTTTTGCCGCGGAAACGCTGATGGGGCCGTTGAAGGAACTGGAAGAGGCGTTTGCCGAGGCCTGGCAGGATCCGGCCTTTCAGCAGGAACGCATGCAATTGCTGCAGCACTATGTCGGGCGAGCAACCCCGCTTTATCACGCCGATCGTCTGTCCCGCGAGAACGGAGGCGCCCAGATCTGGCTCAAGCGCGAGGATCTGACCCATACCGGCGCCCACAAGATCAATAATACCATCGGCCAGGGGCTGCTGGCCCGGCGCATGGGGAAACAACGCGTGATTGCGGAAACCGGTGCCGGTCAGCATGGCGTGGCCACGGCCACGGTTGCGGCGAAATTCGGCATGCAGTGCGATGTCTATATGGGACGTGAGGATGTCGAGCGGCAGATGCCCAATGTATTACGCATGCGTCTGCTCGGCGCCAATGTCATTGCCGTGGATTCGGGCACGGCCACGCTGAAGGATGCGCTGAATGATGCCCTGCGCGACTGGGTCGCATCCTGCGAGGATACATTCTATATCATCGGCACCGTGGCCGGGCCGCACCCCTACCCGCTGATGGTGCGTCAGTTTCATGCCGTGATTGGTCAGGAGGCGCGGGCACAGATGCTGGAGCAGGCCGGCCGTCTGCCGGATGTTGCCGTGGCCTGCGTCGGTGGCGGTTCCAATGCCATGGGGCTGTTGCATCCGTTGCGCGACGATGCGGTGCGCCTGGTCGCCGTGGAGGCTGCCGGCCATGGTCTGGACGGTCATGCGCATGCGGCCTCGCTGGCCCGGGGGAAGGCCGGGATTCTGCACGGGAATCTGACCTACCTGCTGGAAGATCAGGACGGCCAGATTCAGGGCACGCACAGTATTTCGGCAGGGCTTGATTATCCCGGGGTCGGGCCGGAACTGGCCGCGATGCTCGATGCCGGGGAACTGGAGCTGGAGGCCGCGACGGATGATGAGGCGCTGGAAGCTTTCCGGCGCCTGACGGCCTGCGAAGGCATTATTCCGGCACTGGAGTCCAGCCATGCACTGGCTGCAGGCATGCGCATCGCTGCCGGCATGGACAGCAGCCAGCATGTGCTGATCAATCTTTCCGGCAGGGGTGACAAGGATATGAATACGGTCTTCAAGGCGCTGGGCTGGCTGGAGCAGGCATCATGACGGAGAATCGGCTGGATCAGGTATTTTCGCGCTGCAAACAGGAGAATCGTGCTGCACTGGTCGGCTATCTGACAGCCGGCGATCCGAATGTGGAGATTTCCGAATCGTTGTTGCTGGCACTGGCCGAATCAGTGGATGTGCTGGAAATCGGCATGCCGTTTTCCGATCCGATGGCCGATGGCCCGGTGATTCAGCAGGCCAGTGAACGGGCGCTGGCGGCCGGGACGCATATGCGCGATGTGTTCGCTCTGGTGGCTACCGTGCGTCAGCAGCATCCGGATATCGGCATTGTGCTGATGGGTTATGCCAATTCCCCCTATGCCATGGGCATTGAGCGCTTTGCCGCGGCCAGTGCGCAGGCCGGGGCGGATGGCGTGTTGATCGTTGATATACCGGCAGAGGAAAGTGCCATCTGGGGCACGCATCTGCAGGCGCATGGTCTGCATCGCATCATGCTGTTGGCGCCGACCTCGTCGGAGGAACGCATTGCGCTGGCATGTCGTGAGGCCGGCGGTTTTATCTATTATGTATCGCTGACCGGGATAACGGGTGCGGATATGGGCGATATCGCATCGGTGCAGCAGCAGGTGGCATGTATCCGGCGTCATACGGATTTGCCGGTATGTGTCGGTTTCGGCATCAAGACGGCGCAGCAGGCGCAGGCGGTCGCCGCGTTCAGCGACGGCGTTGTTGTCGGCAGCGCATTCGTGGCGCAAATTCCCGCGCATGCCGGGGATGCAGCGGCCATGCAGCAGTCCATTCGCGATAATGCACGCGCATTGCGTGCGGCATTATCCCCGTCTGCGTGATTTCACGGGCGTGCCGGGTTAGACTGTGGGCGTGAACGTCGAGCAATGCAACAGGTTACGGAAGTGATGAATATATGAGCTGGATTACCCGTTTGATAGAAGGCCCGAAAAATATGCTGTCCCCGAAGCCGGCGGATACTTCCGAAGGCATCTGGATCAAGTGCAAGGGTTGCGGCGAAATGCTGTACAACAAGGAAATGATGCGCAATCAGATGGTTTGTCACAAATGCGGCCACCATTTGCGCGTTTCCTGTCAGGACCGGGCCGAATTTCTTTTTGACAAGGACAGCTGGCAGGAATGCGATCAGGCTCTGAAATCGGTGGACCCGCTGTCGTTCAGGGATCAGAAACGTTACCGTGATCGTCTCAAGGATGCGGACAAGAAGGCCGGAAGTGGTGATGCGGTGCGGAATTATCTCGGTGATATTGAGGGCTTGACCGTTTCCGTATCGATGTTCGAGTTTGCCTTTATGGGTGGCAGCATGGGTTCGGTTGTCGGTGAGAAGATTGTGCGCGGCATGGAACGCGCGCTGGAAAAACAATGTCCGTATCTGCTTATCAGCGCATCAGGCGGCGCGCGCATGCAGGAAGGTGTGTTATCATTGATGCAGATGGCCAAGACCTCGGCCGTGGTCAACCGTTTGCATGAAGCCCGGCTGCCGTTTGTCTGCCTGCTGACCGATCCGACCATGGGCGGTGTCTCCGCCTCCGTGGCCTGGCTGGGCGATGTGATTCTGGCGGAGCCGGGAGCCCTGATCGGCTTTGCCGGTCCGCGCGTGATTCAGGAAACCGTGGGTGAAACGCTGCCGGAAGGTTTCCAGCGTTCGGAGTTTCTGCTGGAGCATGGCCTGATTGATGCCATTGTTGATCGTCGTGAGCAGCGCCATTATCTGCATACGCTGTTCAGTCATCTGACGCACCGGCAATAGTTTCCGTTCCTTTCCCGCCGTGATGAGCGATAAACCCCTGGCTGTCGATGCATGGATGGCACAGCTCGGCATGCCCGGTGCGGATCGCGATTATCAGCCGGGCCATGCGCGGATTCAGGCGCTGCTGAAGCATACGCGCAGTTGCAGGCCGCGTTTGCGAATTCGCATTGCCGGGACCAATGGCAAGGGTTCAACCGCCTTCATGCTGGCACAGGCGCTGATGGATGCCGGCTGCTCGGTGGGTTTGTACACATCGCCGCATATTCGACGCTTTCATGAACGCATTCGACTGCAGGGTACGCCCGTGGCGGACAGCCTGCTGCGCCAAACGCTGGCGCGCCTGATGCCGCAGGCCCTGCAACTGAAAGCCTCCTATTTTGAAACGGCCACGGCCATGGCACTGGATATCTTCGGAGCGCAACAGGTGGACGTGGAGATTCTGGAAGCCGGTGTTGGCGCGCGCTTTGATGCGACCACGGCCGTACCGGCTGACATGGCCCTGCTTACGCCCATCGGCCTGGATCATCAGCTTTGGCTGGGCGATACCCTGACTGCGATTGCCACGGAGAAGGCCTGTGCGATGCAGGGTTGTTCCATGGCGTTAAGCGCGCCACAGGTGGCTGAGGTCGCGGATGTTCTATGGCAGATAAGGCCGACACTGCATTTTGTGTCGCGCGGTGACTGGTCTCGCCTGCAAGCCTGGGGAATTCATCAGCAGGGTAACGCCTCGCTGGTGCTGGCGGCGCTGCAGATGCTCGCCGGGCGAGGGCATATTCCGTCTGCGGAAGCTTCATGGCGCCACAGTATTGAGCACACGCAGATTCCCGGTCGTATGCAATGCATCCGGCGGGGAGAGTGGGAAGTCTGGCTGGATGCGGCGCACAATCGCCATGCCATTGAAGCGCTGCAGCCTTCATTGCAGGCCATGCACTGGGATGTGATTCTGGTGCTGACCCGTGAGGATCGTTCGCTGGATGATGCCGTCGGGCTGTTGCGTCCGTTAACCGATCGACTGGTGGGTTCGCCAGACGGGGTGGATCAGCAATATGCGACGCCTGAGCAGGCTTTGTATGCCGAGCTGAAGCCGGGGCGTGCGCAGCGCATGCTGGTGCTGGGCTCATTCACCACCGTCGCGGCGGCCCTGCAGTGGCTTGAGAAGGCGTAATAGCTCTTAAACGTGCGCGGCAACCAGCTCCAGCCAGCGCCGGGTCAGCATCCGGGTGTAGGCGTCTCCCGCCTGCAGCAATTGCTGTTCAAGCTCGGCGACATAGCCATCGGGAATATGGTACAGGGCACCTGAAGTTTCCCAGTTGGCGCTGGTTTGCAGCAGTCGCAGGGCCAGTGTATCGCCTTCATCAAACATGCGGCTGGCATAGCTGTCGTTGATGCTTATGGCCTCGGCATCGGGCAACAGGCAATCACGTACCGTAAAGGATTCGCCGGGTACGCATTGCGTGATGCGGTAAAGACGCAACGGGCGTTCGGCCAGCTGTGCCAGGTATTCGCATTGTTCATCATCAAGGCCGATGCTCTCGCGATGTTGCAGAATCAGTTGCAGCGGCCGGTTCTCGCCATCAAGTTCATCGAAGCGGCCTTCGGCCACCAGCAGTTCAAGCAGATTGATATCATGGATGCTGCGGATGCGCGGATCGGCCGTGCCGATCTGCTGCCGCTGCGTTTCGTCCAGTTCCGCCAGCCAGACCTCATCGACCCAGCGATCAATCGGCTCGCGGTACTGCGCACTGATCCAGGCCAGCGCTTTTTGCACGCCTTCACGACGATTGAGGGCGGATGCCTGCTGCTGTCGCGCCGTGAGCATGCAACATTTTTTGTATTTTTTGCCACTGCCGCACGGGCATGGCGCATTACGCTGAATCTGGGCCACGAACGCTCCCCTTTTGCCTGATGTTCAGCCCCCAAGCCTGACGAAACCCGTGACATAATCCAAGGCCTCTCATCGGCGTCGGGCAGGTGAGTAATCGCCCATTATTTCATTTTTATTTGGGCATGCTGCGGACGAAACGCCTTGCAGCAAGAAGGGTCCGTCTCCAGATATGGGCCATCAATAAGGTCAATGCAGTATGGCACGGCCGGGAATACGGCATTCAGGCAGTCATCAATTGCCGAAGGCTTTCCCGGCAGGTTGATGATTAATGTTTTGCCACGAATGCCTGCCGTTTGCCGGGATAAAATGGCTGTGGGCACGAATTTCAATGATTCCTGTCGCATCAGTTCGCCAAAGCCCGGCAGCATCTTTTCACACACGGCTTCGGTGGCTTCCGGAGTCACATCGCGCACGGCCGGTCCCGTGCCGCCGGTGGTGACAATCAGGCAGCAAGCTTCCTGGTCGGCCAGCTCTTGCAGCGTTGCCTCAATCACCGCTTGCTCATCGGCAACCACCCGCCGCACGGCAGTCCAGGGACAACAGAGCACGCGCTCAAACCAGGCCAGCATGGCCGGGCCACCCCGATCTTCATATTCACCGCGACTGGCGCGATCAGATACAGTGACAAAACCGATGCGTATGTTCATATGCCTGCCTCCTGCTGAAATTCCATGCCGTGTAACAACTGCACAACGACCTCATCACCTGCCTTCAATGCCTCACAGGCTGCAGGCACGACAATAAAGCCCTCCGCCTGCGCCATGCTCATCAGCACGCCGCTACCCTGCGTGCCGGTCGAACTGGCCAGGTATCCCTTCGCATCACGTTGCAGTGTGGCGCGCACAAAGTGCATGCGTCCGGCGCGATCAGATACATCATGCGCCAGTCCGGCCGTGATCGTGCGCCGGAACAGGGTGCGATGACCCATCATCTTGCGAAGCGCCGGCGCGACAAATTGCTCAAAGCAGACCATGCTGGAAACCGGATTTCCCGGCAAGCCGAATACCGCACAACCGTCAGCCGAAGTGCCGAATGCCAGCGGGTGGCCCGGGCGCATGGCCACGCGCCAGAAGTGCATGGTAATACCAAGTGTATCCAGAACCGGCCGCACAAAGTCATGATGGCCAACAGAGACCCCGCCGGAGGCCAGCAGCACATCATATTCCAGGCCTGCTGCCAGTTTCGCCTTCAATTCAATGGGGTTATCGCGCGCAATGCCGAGCAATACCGGCTTGATGCCCAACGCCTTGCACTGGGCAAACAGGGCGTGCGAATTGGCATCGGGGATTTTATTTTCGTCAACAGGCTCATCGATGCCCTCCAGCTCGTCTCCGGTTGATACAATCGCCACGCGAGGTCGCGTATAAACCGGCACCTGTTTTTTCTTCACCATGGCCAGAATGGCCAGCACGCCCGGTGTAATTTCAGTGCCCGCCGTTAATACGACTTCGCCATCGCGCAGGTTTTCACCCAGCGGGCGGATATTCGCGCCCGGTTTCGGCAGTGCCAGAATATGCACATCCGAGCCGTGCTGTTCGGTATCCTCGACACGCACGACGGTATCTGCACCGGGTGGAACCGGTGCCCCGGTCATGATGCGCGCCGCCTTGCCGGGAAAAATGCTGATTGTCGGCATCTGCCCGGCACGAATATCATCGACAACCGTCAATACTGCCGGAGAGGCCTGTGTCGCCGATGCAATATCGGCAAAGCGCAGAGCATAGCCATCCATGGCTGATACATCATACGGCGGATGGTTGCGATTGGCTGTCACATCCTCGGCCAGTACGCGTCCCGGCGCATCATGCAGTGCTATGGTTTCACTATGTCGTGCAGCAAGGTGCGCCAGAATACAACTTTGGGCTTCGCTGACAGAATAATATGCCATACTCCCGTCCTTTGTCTGGATGTTGATATCCTCATCCTTATCATTGTAGATCTTAATGCAATGCGTGCTGAGTAAAATACCAGTTGTTCTATGGATAAAATAGTTGCATATCGCATCTGTTGTGATTAGCATTCAGCGCATGAGTTCTTCCTTTCAACTGGACAAGGCCATCGGCATGCACATCAACCGCACGGCCTTTTTGATGACCGAAGAAATAGCCCGACGTTTTGCCGGGCGGGGTTACCCTCTGTCGGCACAGGATTTCGGTATTCTGTTTCGCCTGCATGAACAGGGTCCGTTGACACAGGTTGCACTGGCCGGCCTGATGATGCGCGATAAAACCACCATTACCCGGCGCATTGACGGGCTGGTGAAGAAAGCCCTGGTCAAACGCATTCCCCACCCAGATGATCGGCGTTATTTCCACATCGTGCTGACAGACAAGGGCAAGGCGGCCATGGATGTTCTGCTGCCATTGGTACGCGATTTTCAGCAGGAAGTTTTAGATGGCATATCTGAGGAACACCGGGCGATCACCATGCAAACCCTGCAACATATTTCGCATATGCTGATGCAGAAAAAGAAGGAGCAGACATGAAAACAACCACACCACACTGGATTGCCATCGCCATTCTCGGCACCTTGCTGCTGGCAGGCGGCATAAAGGTGATTGTGCTGGGCAGCACGGCACCGGCCGATGACGGACGCACCGCTGTACTGCTTGAACCGGCTGAACGACAGGCCGTACTCGGTGAAATGCGAGTGCTCCTGGAAACCACGCAAACCATTGTCGCTGCGCTGGCAGACAATGACCTGCCAACCATCGAAAGCGCTGCGCGCCGAGTCGGCAGGGCTGCCATTGCCACGATGGACTTCAAGTTGCGCGCCAAATTGCCGCTGGAATTCAAAAAACTCGGTTTTGGTACCCATGATGCCTTTGACGATATTGCAGATATGGCTGAAAACAACGCGGATACAAAAGCCATTCAGCTCAAACTGGCAGATACCATGAATCGCTGTATTGCCTGTCATGCAACGTACCAGTTGTCGGCCAGCTCCCGGTGAAACGGCGTATTATCGGCTATCATCAGGACGAACGAGGGGACTGGGTCGCCGAACTCGACTGTCATCATGGCCAGCATGTTCGCCATCAGCCCCCGTTCACACTGCGTCCCTGGGTGGAAAGCCGGTCCGGCCGTAACAGCAGGCTGGGGATGCATCTGAATTGCGTACGCTGCGATGCCCTGGAGTTACCGGAGGGGCTGAAATCATATAAACAAACGCCGACGTTTACCGAAACCACGATTCCCCGGGCATTGCAGGCTGCGCATTCGCTGAAAAGCGGTATATGGGGGCTGATTCATGTGCTTGACGGCTGCCTGCAATATACGCTTGAGCGACAAGGCGATGCCCCACAATCAATCCATGCCGGTAAATCGGCTGTGGTACCACCTGAGGTGCCGCATCACATTCAGGCTACAGGTCCGGTTCAATGTTTCATCGAATTTTTTCGTCGGCAAGCGGACTGAAGTGAAACCCTGGCTGACATGGGGTGCCCTGTGGCTATGGCTGGTGATTCCCGGCACCACTCCGGCCGAGCCGGCAGCAACGGCAACGCTTCATCTACAGGTGTCCGGTATCAGCCGGTCAGCACCGATGATTATTCGGTTATTCCGGCGCGATGGCTGGTTGCATCACGATCAGGCCGTACAACAACGATATATTCCTGCCGATCAACATGATGACCATTGGTCGGGAAGCATGGTCGGCCTTGCTCCGGGTGAGTATGCCATCGAAGTGTTTCTCGATATTAATCATAACGGCAGGCTGGATATGCACTGGTTCCCCGTACCGGGGCCGGATGAGCCTGTGGGGTTTTCCAACAATTACAAGCCGTTTGCCAAACCGTCATTCGATAAGGCGGCCTTTAGAGTCCCCGATAGGGGATCAGTAAACCCCTCGCCTTTAGGCGATGGAGAGGTAGCGTTGTGAGGTATGCAGGACTATAAGCGTGGCAGTCACACTGTTTGGGATTGTAAATATCATGTTGTGTGGACGACGAAGTATCGTTACGAG